>NZ_RQFO01000004.1:0-347500 GCF_004770045.1 Leptospira montravelensis | reverse complement strand
TTTTTGCAACTTATCTTCTCAATTCTTCCTTGGTTTTCTTATGAAATTCGTTTTTTTGAAAACAAAGAATCCATTTCTCTTGGGCCAAAATTAAATTCAGTGTTTATTTTACTAAGCCTGCTTAATTTTTTCTTTTTAGGATTTTGGAAATCTGCTTGGACAAGAGTTTGGTTTTTTGCATGTCAGATGGTATCTGTTGTTTTTGTCATTTGGGGATATTTAGATCCCAAAAGGTATTTTTATGATTTTGTAAAACCTGAAGAAGTAGGCCTTGGTTTTCCATTTTATTTATTTTTAGGATCTCTATTAGGAGCATTTATTTTTGGATACCTCACCTTTAAAAGAGAAGATGAGGTATTGGGTAGGATCTAGTAGTAAATAATATTGCAATAGGGACTGATGATGAATCTAGTCCCTCTAACACGTAATGGCAGTTTTTATGAAATATCAATAACAAAGGATAAGTTAGTTTTTACAGAGTCTATGATAGCAAAATCAATAAAAACTATACTTATATCCTTTTAAGAAAAATTTCTTTTGATTCTCAATGTTATACTGTGATTCACTCAAAATTCCTCAACCACTCACTTCCAGAATTTCCAAAACTTCTTTTCCGTTTTTCTCAATTACATCTACAAGATATTTACTACCCTTTTCCTTTTGAAACAGGATCTTTTTAGAAAGAGGTTTTCCAATCTCGGTATTTAAGATTCGTTGGATGGGCCTTGCACCCATTGATTTGTCATATCCCGTTTCTGCCAAATACCTAACGGCTTTGTCTGAAAGTTCCAAATGAATGCCTTTTTCATTGGCTTTAGTTTGCAAAGTTCGAAACATACGTTTGACTACAAGCTCAACCACCGGAATAGAAAGAGCACCAAATTCCACAACCGCAGTGAGTCGGTTTCGAAATTCCGGAGTGAAAGTTCTTTCGATTGCTTTAAGGGAACGGTCATCATACCTGTCGGTATCAAATCCTAGGAGCGGTTTAGAACTCTCCTGGGCACCCGTATTTGTGGTTAAGATAAGGATCACATTTCGAAAATCTGCTTTTTTCCCTGTGCTATCGGTGAGTGTGGCATGGTCCATCACCTGTAACAAAATATTATAAATGTCTTCATGGGCTTTTTCAATTTCATCGAATAACAACACACAGTGGGGATTTTTAGCTATGGCATCAGTCAATTGGCCGCCTTGGTCATAACCCACATATCCTGGAGGGCTACCAATGAGGCGAGATACAGAATGTTTTTCCATATACTCACTCATATCAAAACGAAGAAACTCCACTCCCATTTTTTCTGCCAAAGTTTTGGCCACCTCGGTTTTGCCCACACCAGTAGGGCCAACAAATAAAAAACTACCAATAGGTTTTCCTTCGTCGCTGAGACCCGAACGAGAATAATGTATGGCATCTACCACTTGTTCGATGGCATGATCCTGACCAAAAACTATAGTTTTGATTTCCGAATCCAAATTTTCTAATTTCTTTTTGTCATCAGCTTTGACTGTTTTTTCAGGAATTTTTGCAATTTTTGCCACAAGGGATTCGATTTCTAAGATCCCAACTTGTTTTTTGGCCTTTTCTTTTTTCTCGTCACGTAACTTTACAAAGGCGCCTGACTCATCCATTAAATCAATGGCTTTATCCGGCAAAAAACGATCCCTCAGGTGAAGACTTGATAAATCCACGCAAGCTTCGATGGCTTTGGGACTGTAGGTAACTCCGTGAAAAGATTCGTATTTGGGTTTTAATCCCTTTAAAATTTCAATCGCATCCTCTCGGGAAGGTTCTGCGACTTCAATCTTTTGAAATCTTCGAGAAAGTGCATGGTCTTTTTCAAAGATGGATTTATATTCTTTGTAAGTAGTAGTTCCTATACATTTGAGTTCTCCGTTGGCAAGGGCTGGTTTCATCAAATTGGATGCATCCAAACTCCCACCAGAGACTGCACCGGCTCCAACAATGGTATGAATTTCGTCTACAAAAATGATACGTTCAGGTTTTCCAACTACTTCTTGTAAGATGGCCTTCAAACGTTCTTCAAATTCCCCACGAAATTTGGTTCCTGCCATCACAAGTCCCATATCAAGAGAATAAATTTCTAAATTCAGTAAACTTTTCGGAACAAGACCCTTGATCACTCTTTCGGCGATTCCTTCCACGATTGATGTTTTTCCAACACCCGCTTCGCCAACAAAAATAGGATTATTTTTACGACGACGAGATAAGATATGGATGGTTCTTTCAATTTCAACTTCCCTACCAATACAAGGATCTAATTTTCCTAACCTGGCTCTTTCGGTAAGGTTAACACAGAATTTTTCCAATGCAGATTTTTTAGATCCGGATTCTAATTCTTCCGCATCGGTTTCTTCGGCAAAATTAGGTTCGTCTGCTTCTTTATCTTTTTTAATTCCGTGAGAGATGTATTTTATTACATCCAGTCGGTTGACTTCTTGTTTGGCGAGAAGATAGAAGGCTTGGCTATCTTCCTCTCGAAACAGTGCCACCAGTACGTTATTTCCATCCACCTCTTCCTTGCCGGAATTTTGCACATGGAAGGCAGCAAATTGTATGACAAACTGAACACCGACTGTGTAACGAGGTTGGATTTTTAAATCAGGAACGGCAATGGTGGATAAATCTTCTTCAAAGTATTCTGTCAGTTCTTTTCTAAGAAGGTCCAAATCGCAACCAACATTGACGAGAACTTCCTTGGTTTTTTCATTATAGGTAAGTCCATATAATAAATGTTCCAGGGTAATAAATTCATGATGGTATTTACTGGCTTCGTTACCGGCAAGTTCTAAGGTTTTTTCTAAATCAAGGGAAAGGTTCATTCGTCCTCCTCTTTTGCCAATTGGCATTGTAATGGATGTCCCGCATCATCTGCGAGTTTATGTACTTCAGCTACTTTTGTCCGAGCAATGTCCAATGAATACACCCCACAAACCGCAGAGCCCGATGTATGAGCCTTCCACATAATTTGACGAGATTCTTCCATTGATTTCCGAAATACATTGGCTAGTACAAAAACTACAAATTCCTGAGGAGTGTAATCATCATTGATGAGAATGACTTTATACCGATCCGGTTTTTTTAGCTTTTTCTTTTGTTTTTCTCTTTCGAGAAGTTCTACGTTCATATCGGTATAAGATTTACGTTTTGGATCTGACATCAGTTGCCCTCCCTAAGTGATTTGATAGGAGATTGCGAATTGTATGCGGAAATATTTTCCCGCTCCATCATAATCTCACGTTCCAAGTAAGACTCAATGGCTGCCCTGCCTTGTTCATTGTAAATATGATGCAAACTATACATAGGAACCGCTTCATATCCCCTAAGGAATTTATGTTCTCCCTGTGCGCCTGCTTCGACTCGTTCCATTTTATGTGTTATGGCAAAATCAATCAATCGGTAATAACAACATTCAAAATGCAGATTGGGTATATGTTCCAGGGCTCCCCAATACCTTCCAAATAAAAACCCATCCCTGAATACATTCCAACTCCCACCTACTGGTTTGCCCGAATGGTCGCTTGCCAATACTAACACCAAACGATGCCTAAAATTCCGATGCATTTCTATAAAAAACTTTCGATTTAAATAGGCCTGTCCCCATTTTTTGGAATGAGTATCCTGATAAAACTGGAAAAAAATATGAGCATGTTCTTCTGTAATTTGATCACCTGTTAGTGTTTGGATGGTAAGACCTGATTCAGAAATTTTTCTCCTTTCCTGGCGGATCGTTTTTCTACGATCTTTGACAAGAGTGGATAAAAACTCTTCAAAATTCGCAAAACCTTTGTTAAACCAGTGGTATTGATGGGAAAGCCTGGGTGCAAAAGAATTTTGAATTCCCCGTTTCTGTTCTTCCTCTTTA
The DNA here is from genome assembly GCF_004770045.1 of Leptospira montravelensis. Classification (NCBI taxonomy): domain Bacteria; kingdom Pseudomonadati; phylum Spirochaetota; class Leptospiria; order Leptospirales; family Leptospiraceae; genus Leptospira; species Leptospira montravelensis. The sequence goes on along the minus strand of NZ_RQFO01000004.1, from coordinate 343,613 downwards.
CAAAATAAAATATGAACTGATGAAGTTTCTTTTTCCTTTCCATACTCCAAAAGAGTTTGTAAAAGCAGGGAACTTATATTTTCTTTTTCCTCTTCCTTTAAATTGGCGGAAATTAAAATCCTAGAACCCGTCACCGGTGTAAATGGAACTGCCACTGTCAGTTTCGGGTAATAAGGTATTCCTGCCCTGTGAAAGGCATTGGCCCATTGGAAATCAAAAATATATTCCCCATAGGAATCCCGGCGAAGGTAGGCAGGTAGGACACCCACTAGAATCCCAGCTTGCCAAGCAGAGAAAATCACAGGCATCCAATCCGAATTTCCAATACAACCAGCGGTTTCTAACCCCGATAGAAATTCGTATTCTTGGAAGACAGAATCAGGAGGAACCAAAAGATTCCATTCTTCCTTGGTAAAGTCCCCAAAACTTTGGGAAATTTTTATCGTTAACGTTTCATTCAATGTAGACCTTAGACTCTAACTCACAACATCTTGTTTATTTTGTTTTTTCCGAATGTGGTCGAGTAACCTTTGCAAACTAGGATTTTCAGGATCTAATTCCAAAGCAGAACTTAGGATATTTTCAGCACGGGAAAGATTTTTGTCGGCCAGATAGGTTTGTCCTAAATTGATTAGGTTTTTGACATGGTTAGGATCACGCAGACGCACCCTTTCCCCAAAATCAATGGCAGTTTTGATATCGGCCACTTTTCTTGCGCAAAAAGCGGTGATGTACATAATTTCTGTATCCATTGGCCTAAGTAAACTATAGTCTTTGGCCATTTTTTTGGCGTTTCCATAGTCTTTCAGTTTCAAATAGAGTTGGATAAATTTCTTTTTAATTTCAGGAATGTTCTCTTCCAAAGAATTGGCTTTTTCTAAATAGGCAACTGCTTCTTGTAAATCGGATGATTCGCTTGCTTCCTTTGCTTTCAAAAGGAGAGCCTGAATCTCTTTTAACCGTTCTTTTTCAATTTTATATCTTTCCTTTTCTTCGATATAAGAAACACGTAACAATGATAAGTCGTCAGTAAGAGATCCGTAACTTGCTAGTTCTTCATAAATTTTATCAAGTTCCCCTTTTCCCGATTCCACTACTGTTAGAAATAATCTTTCATCTTCATTGATGACTCGTTTTCCTTCGGCTGTGTGAGAGATGAGTAAATCATCGCGACCGTCAGAGCCGGCAATCAAAACGTCGCCCGGTTCCAATTGGAAAGTTTTAATATATAAATTTCCTTGGACACCAGAGGTTCCGAGTTTTCGAAACATAAGTTCATTTTCAATAAAACTTGCAATTCCATCCCGGTATAGAACCATCCAAGGATGTTCAGCGTTGATAAAATAAAGTAACCCAGTTTCATTATCGATCAGGCCAAGAACAAGAGAAACTAACATGGATCCGTCAAAACCTTCAAAAATTTTATGAAGTTCCAAAAACGTATTTTTAATCCAACGTTCCGGGTATGTATTTCTTGCTTCACTTAACAGCTGTGTTCTTGTGATGATCGATTCAAAAACTGAACCAAGGACAAGCGCTCCCCCTGCCCCCTGCATCGACTTACCCATCGCATCAGCATTTAGAAACACAGTGTATGACCGGTTGTTTAAAAAAATTTGGTTTGCGATATTTAAATCCCCACCGATTTCTTTTTCATATTGGCGAAAGGTAAATTTTTTCTTTTGTTCCAATAGAAAGTCAACTTGCACATTATCGTGATTTGCATGATTGGCATGGAACGGCTGAAGAAGAAGAGATGTTAAGAAGTAATCACCATCTTGTTGGTGTTTCAGTGACTGGACTTCTTTTAAGGTATTTTCTAACTCCTTTGTTCTTTCTTGTACTTTAACCTCTAACTGTTCTGCATACTGTTGTAGTTTTTTTCTGGCAGCTTGAATCGAACGAACCATCCGATTGAAAGACCTTGCCATAAATCCAATATCATCTTCTACATGAACCGTCAGTCGGTATTCTAAGTTTCCAGAATTTACTTCGGTTAAACCTTCGATGATTTGTTCAATAGGTCGAATTAAGGCAATAAGAAAGAACAATCGATAGCCGAAAATCACAAGAACTGCTAAAGAAAGCACACCAATAATCCAAGGAAGAGTAACTTCGTGTTGGAACTCCCTATAATCCAAATAAGGATATCCCACTTCATGGATCAGGCCATTTTTTTTATCCACGACCAGATAACTTACATAAAACGAATGATCGGGATTATTTTCCGCAAATTTGACACGACCCCTGTAGTTCCGGTCTCCATGATTTGGCATAGGTGAAAACATTTGATCTAGAATTTCGAACTTTTTTTCTTCCGTTAGGTTCGTCTCTAATACTGCACGAGCTGCACCGTAAAAACCGGAAAGAGGTCCTTCTTTCTTTGATACGAATGAAGAAGCATTTTCTGAAAATTTTTTCGTTTGTATTTCTCTTAGTTTGTTTCTAGTATAAAGAATTTTCCTTTTTTCGGACTCTAATTCATGAATCAATGCCTCGGGGCTATTCATTGTATCCAAACTAAGAAGTCGTTCTATTTCCGCAGAATAACCTTTGCTAGTTTCTGGAAGTTTAGAAAGTAAAAGAAACGTATTTTCTTTCCAATCATTCTTTCCTTTAAAAGAAAGAATCGTTTCCAAAGCCCAATAATTCCAATATTCTGACTCATAATGTTTTGGATCTACAGAAGTAGATTCAAAGCCCTTTTTTCGAACAAACTCTTTTAGACTGGTATCATAGGTGTAATGAAAACTTGGAACCTGATCTGTTTCTAACCCAGCAATATAGTTTTTTGCTCTGGCTGTATGCACCATATCATAATTAGCTTCTGATTGTTGGATCACAGAATATGCAACAAGTTGTAATACTAACAAAAATGAGGCGAGAGATATCCCAATTATTCGAGATATAATGGTAGTTTTATCCTTTGTGTTGTTAATATATACTACATTGGCAACAAAAAGTCCAACTACAAGTAGAAGATCCGTAATCGTTTGGTAGATACCTCTTCCAATAGCACCGTCTCTGGACTGAGCATTCATAATTCCTGGGATGATGGTGACAAGAATAAATGCTATGAGAATACTTGCGGAAGCAAACCTAGATTCTTTAGGCATTTTAAATATCTGAATTATCGCAACCAAAGAAAAAATAAGAAAAAATACTAAAACTATGATTGCATACACTTTATAAAATATGGGCACAGGAAAATCCCAATAGTGTCCGCTAAAAAAGAATAACCTACCAGCAGTTAAACTAATATAAACGAAATATCCGGTAACTGTGACGACTATCGAGGTCATTATTAGAAATAAATATTTTTTAAGCCGGGGAAAATAGACTTCTGGATAACTTAAGAAAAAGCTAGTTAGATAAGTGGCTCCTGCCATAGCACCGATAATGACAAGCCAACGCAAATAAGCCGAAGATGGCCCCATAAAGGAAAAATTGATCAGGTAAGCAAAATGAAATAAGCCAAGCCAGAGAGTGCCCATACCTAACTGGTAGGTAGCTTCCGATTTTTCTTTCACCGTTAAAAAAAATTGTGCATTGTAAAAAGTAAAAATAACACCGACAAGCGAGCCGAATGTATAAAAATCAAACGCTATATTTCCCCAAGAGTTCATGGGTGAAAACCCTAACAGATAAAGAAATCATGTCAACTTTGTATTTCTTTTCTTCTTAATTTGTATAAAAAGTATAAAATAAAACACAAAATCACGAGGCCAATCACTCGATTATAGTAAGATAACATAACAACGATTTGGTTCCAGTTAGATCCTAACAAAGAACCGCCCAAAAGAAGAATCCCACACCAAAGGGAAATGGCAATCGAATACAATAATACAAATTTAATGATGTTCATTTTACTCATTCCCGCTACAATCGAGACAAAGAAACGAATTCCTGCGGAAAATCGGGAGAGTAAAACAACAACGATCTCATGCTTTCGAAACCAAACGAGTGTCTTCTGTAAGTTTTCTTCCTGGTAAAGCGCTGATAAAAATGGAAACTTAGAACGTTTTAGAAATTGGAGGATTCTTTCCCCAAAAAAATACATCACAAGGGCCCCAAGAAGGTTCCCAAAATAGGTAGCCAAAACCACGGAAACAAGGGATAAGGGTGAGTCCTGACTCGAAGAAAGAAATCCTGAAAAAATAGTGACTGTATCTCCTGGCCAAGGGGGAAACACATTTTCCAAAAAATTGGAAAAACAGAAAAATACCCAAAGTACAAGGGGTGGTAACTCCAAAATTCGACCGAGAAAGGTATCAAACTGCAGAAAATCCAACACAAAGGAAAAGATATGCCTTCCTGTCTATTGGCAACAAAGATTTAAAAAAATGAATGGAAGGAATCACTAGTTTCACATTTGCTTTCCCTAATGCTTCGATTTTTACCATTTTTACTATTGATTCTCTCGGCCTGTGCTCCCACGACCCAAACAGAAATCTACCGTTTTGATCAAATCATTGTTTCTAGAAATCCTACAAATGCGCCACCTGCATTTCCTCAGTCCTTCTTTCCAGAAAATCCAAAGTTTTTACAATCCAGTGAATTCAAAACTAGCCACATTCATACTAAAGAAGCAAGTTTACTAATGGAATCGGAGGAAAGTTTAGAAAACATTCGCAAACGAATCGAAACGAGAGCGGCACAAGGGGATTGGAAACTAATTGATCAAACTGAAAAAAATGGAGAAGTATCCTATTTATTGGAAGGATTTATCAAAAAATCTCTTTCCATTACCGTTTCAGATAGTGGCACTTCCAAAAGTTATATTCGTTTTTATTTTAAAAAACATTCCAGTTATTAATTATGAATTGGATAAAGAATAAAAACGAAATCATAGTTTATCTTTTACTCAGTGCCATATTTATTGGGACTTGTTTTACTTTATTTTTTGTATTCAAACCATTTCTATGGGCAAGTTTCCTTGCTTTATTATTTTATCTTACGACTAGGAAAACACACAAAAAACTAAAGAATGTTTTAGGTATCAAATTTCATGGTCTCTCCCCTTACATTATGGTAATCTTAATGCTTGCCGGAGTTTTTATTCCTTCGTATCTGATTGTATCAACATTAATTAGAGAATCTTTAAATTTGGTTAGTTATATTAGAAACCAACTCACAGAAGAATCGATTGTGGCATTGTTATTAAACAGTCCGATGTTAACAGATTTTTTTACAGAGAATGAATTTTTCTGGATCAAACTTCCCTTGATGTATCGGGAATATGTTGGTCAACACATGGATATATTGAACTTGGATTCTATTTATAGTTTATTAAAAAACTCATCCGGATTTTTACTTGGGTCATTTGAAGTTCCTGGTGCCATCATCTTCAATGCATTTTTTACCTTTATTTTACTTTTCTTTTTGTATAAAGAAGGAAGTCGGATGGAACATGCACTTTTTGTTTTGTTACCATTTCCAACAGAAATTGAAGAACGATTAGGAAGAAGGATTGAAGAAGCCATTCGAACTGTAATGATGGGAAATCTTTTTATTTCTCTACTCCAGGGTGCCCTAATTTATGTTTTGTTACTTTTCACTTCCGTTTCGAATAAATTTTTACTTTCTAGCATTGCCACAATTTTTTCTTTAATCCCTGTGGTCGGAACCTCTGTTGTATGGTTACCCATTGGATTATATATTGGACTTGTACAGGAAAATTGGACTGGCAGTATTCTATTTATGATCGCAGGTGGGGCAAGTTATTTGATTTTAGAAAACTTAGTTAAACCTAAAATTTTAGATAAAAAATTAAAAACACATCCATTTTTAATCTTTTTATCCCTGATTGGCGGTTTACAAGAGTTTGGTGTAGCTGGGATCATCATCGGTCCAATGGCTTTAACACTTGTCATAATCCTGTGGGATTTTTGGAAAATCTTTAGAGAGACACGGTTTCAAAATCTATAAATGGAACTTGTAGACTCCTCTCTCAGTGTCAGTGAGGTGAACCGCCTCATCAAAGCAAAACTCCAAGACTCAACTGAATTTAAAAACATTTGGGTGCGAGGGGAAATTTCCAATCATTCCCAAACCAATAGTTCTGGTCATATTTACTTTTCACTCAAAGATACCACGAGTGTCATTAAATGCGCCTTCTTTTCCTTCCAAGCCAAAAATTATAAGGGAACACCGCTTCGTAATGGAATGGAAATTTTAGTTTATGGGTCGATTTCTGTTTATGAACCAGGTGGTTATTACAGTTTAACGGTTCAAAAAATTGAAGAGATTGGAGAGGGAGACATCCTTCTCAAAATTGAAAAATTAAAAAAAGCCTTACTCGACAAAGGAATTTTTGATCCCACACACAAACGTCCGCTACCTAAATTTCCTAAACGACTGGGCATTGTTACCTCTCCCAAGGGAGCGGCAGTCGAAGATATCATTCGCATTGCAACAGACCTAAATCCTTCCATTCAAATTTTAGTATCTCCCTGTTTAGTACAAGGAGATGGAGCAGAATCTTCAATCATAGAAGCCATTAGAGAAATCAACGATCCGAAATGGGAAGTAGATGTGATCATTGCAGGACGAGGCGGTGGTTCCTTTGAAGATTTAATGGCCTTCAACCAAGAAGCAGTGGTGATGGCGTACTATAACTCCCGAATTCCTATTATTTCTGCTGTGGGTCATGAAATTGATCGTGTGCTTACAGACCTTGCGGCAGATGCAACTACCCCAACCCCTACTGCTGCGGCAAAACTTGCCATTCCCAATGTTTCGGATACTCTCATTCGACTCGATGAAATGGAAGATAGGTTAAAATCAGCATTAACCAATGTCATTCGAGTGGGAAAGGAAAAATGGATGGGTGTTTCCACAAGGCCTGTTTTCCAAAATCCAAAAACTATGATAGAATCCAGATCCACACAGTTGGATGAACTTATGACAAAGATTTCTTTACTTGGAAAAAACTATTTAGTTCGTAAACAAAGTGAATTCCAAAAATTTGATTATTTTTCTCAGAACTGGAAATCTTATTTAGAAAGAATCCACAATAAATTCACACTCGCCGAACAAAGGTTAGATCATTTTTCGCCACTTGGTACATTAAAACGTGGTTATTCCGTTTTAATGAATCAAAACAAACAAGTTATATCATCCATTCAAAAAGTTTCAAAAAATGAAAGTTTAGAAGTAACCCTCACTGACGGAAAACTTCTAGTTGAAGTAAAAGAAAAAATTTAGGAATTCAAAATGGCAGAGAAAAAAACAGTTAGCTTCGAAGAAGCACTTCGCGAATTAGAAGACATTGCTGAAAAATTAGAAAGAGGTACTCTTTCGTTAGAAGATTCCATTAGCGCTTACGAACGTGGGATAGAATTAAAAAAAGTATGTTCCGAAAGACTTGTAGATGCGGAAGCAAAAATTGAATTTTTATCAAAAGCACCTAGTGGTGAAACCGTAAAAGCAACTGTCAAAAAAAAGAAGGATGATACACCTTCAATACCCGTGGAAGAAGATCTATTTTAAAGAATGAGTTTCCAAGCAGTATTCATTGTTGGTTACCTATTCATAACGATTGCCATTGGTGTTTATGCAGCCAAAAAAGTTAAGAATTCAAAAGACTTTATTTTAGCGGGAAGAAGCCTTCCCCTCCCGATTTCCACTGCTGCTCTTTTTGCAACTTGGTTTGGAAGTGAAACTATCCTTGGTTCTTCTGTAGAATTTGCCAAAGGAGGATTTTTATCTGTCATCCAAGATCCGTTTGGTGGAGCTCTTTGTCTTTTTTTATTAGGACTTATATTTGCTAAGTATCTTTACCGAATGCAAATTCTTACCTTTGGTGACTTCTATAGAAACCGTTATGGAAAAAAGATGGAGTTTATTGCTGGGATTTGCTTGATATTTTCTTATTTTGGCTGGGTGGCTGCACAATTTGTGGCCCTAGGCATTATGGTTCAAATTCTTTTTGGAATCAACCAATTCACAGCGATTGTGATTGGTGCCTTGCTTGTTGTATTTTATACTTATCTAGGAGGAATGTGGTCAGTTTCCTTAACAGATTTTTTTCAGTCCATTTCCATTGTTGTTGGACTTGTCATCGTATTATTTGAGTTAAATGAAGTAAAACCCATTTGGACCTCCATCCAAGAAAAACCGGATGGGTTTTTTCGATTTTTTCCAGAATCTAATTTTCATGCTTGGACTTTGTATTTATCTGCTTGGATGGTGGTAGGATTTGGTTCTTTACCCCAACAAGATATATTCCAAAGAGTGATGTCAGCTAAATCAGAAAAAGTAGCCATCACAGCCTCTTACTTATCTTCGATTTTCTATTTACTATTTGCATTGATTCCTTTATTTTTGGGACTCCATGCCAAAAGTTTACTTCCAGATTTTGATTTAAATTCGGATACTGGACAACTTCTGATTCCTACTATGATTTCTAAGTTTTCTAGTCCTTGGATCCAAGTATTATTTTTTTCTGCATTGATATCAGCCATTCTTTCCACAGCCTCTGGTGCTATCCTTGCACCTTCTTCTATATTATCTGAGAATATTCTAAAATACGCATTTAATAATATGGATGATAAAAAGCTCCTTTTACTTTCTAGAACTTCGGTTCTTATCATTGCAGGGATTTCCTTTTTGTTAGCAGTAGGAAAACCCTCTATTTATGCATTGGTAGAAGATTCTGGGGGAATTTCTCTTGTGACTTTATTTATTCCAATGGTATTTGGGTTAATGAGTCAAAAAGCAGACGAAAGGTCTGCCATCTTTTCTCTTTTTGTGGGAATTGTCACCTGGCTAATTTTGGAAATATACGGTGACGATATGACAAGTCACTTCTATGGAACCATTGCCAGTCTTATCGCTATCTTAGTGGGAATGTATTTTTTTCCAAAGAAAGCGCAAGACTCAATAACCAGGTAAAAACCTCTTTCATATCAATCCCCAGAGCTTTTGCTTGTTGGGGAATCAGACTTGTTCCCGTCATCCCAGGAAGTGTATTTGTTTCCAAAACATAAGGGACTCCATCACTTATTATAAAATCTGTCCTTGAGTAACCTTTACATCCCAAAATTTCATGACATAACAAAGTATATTCTTGTAGTTTTTTTGTGATTTCTTCGCCTACAGGAGCAGGTGTAATTTCCTCACTTCCTCCTTTGGTATACTTAGCTTCAAAATCAAAAAATTCTGATTTGGGTCGAATCTCAGTCGGCACTAAAGCAAAAGGAATTCTTTTTCCACCTTCTTTTTTTTCCAATACTCCAATGGAAACTTCAGTTCCCGTGATGAGTTTCTGGATGAGGACTCGGTCCTCTGTCACAAATATTTTATCCACAAGAAGCATAGCTTCCTCGGGAGTTTTTGCCATTCCTGTATTTACACTAGACCCACCTAGCGTTGGTTTAATGAAAATTGGAAAATCAAAAGGAAGATTTAATACCGTTTTTCGAGCATCAGTTTTTCCTTTTTCTAAATCCACAAAAGGTGCCACGGGAATTCCTATCGTTTGGAAGAGAAGATTAGCACGGTATTTATCCATTGCGAGAGCCGAAGCCAAAACTCCTGATCCGGTATGAGGAATCCCTAATACATCGAGGAATCCTTGGATTCGTCCATCCTCTCCGGCACCACCGTGTAACCCCAAAAAGGCGGCTAAAAATCCATGTTCGAGTAAACTTGCTCCCGTTGACGGTTTTGTTATATGGTTTTGCGCAGAAAATTCCTTCAAAAAATCCGAATCGGTTTTCCCGGTCGGATCTGGATACAGAGGATCTTTAACTGTCGGTATCCAGAATTTACCAGATTGGTCAATATAAATGGGACAAACTTGGTATTTGTCCCGATCAATTGTATTGAAAATGAAATAAGAAGAGCGAATGGAAATAATATGTTCGCCGGAGATCCCTCCGAAAAGTAGTGCGATTTTGGTTTGGATCATGAAATCACTTGATTCCTTTTGTAGAAACTTGAAGATATTGAAATTACGTGGATTCCCGCTTTAAAATTCAATTCGGAATTATTTTTTGTCTTCTCTTTCTCAGTTCCGGAGTTTCTGCCAAACTTCCTAATTCCTTTACAGAAGACATCAAATCCAATTACCATCAATTCTGGTTTTTATATGAGTCTGAAGAAAGAGGCCGCCAAAGTTATTTAGCATTCCGCCCATTTTATATAGGTTTCCAAGACAAAACCTATGCCTTTCGCTTTAAAAGTTATTTATCACCCATCTATTACAAAGAGGAAACCAATTATTGGTATACTTGGTCTTCTTTATTTATCTTTAGCGGAACTGGATTCAAACATGAAGAAGGTGACGCAGATGAAGATATTCTTTTCACACCACTATTCATATGGGGGAAAGGGGAATCACAAAGAGAAAACTATTTCAGTGTTTTTCCCATTTATGGAAAAATCAGAAACAAACTTTCTTACCAAGAACTAAGTTATGTTTTATTTCCAATTTACACCGAATGGAAATACAAAACCTATGAAGCCAAATCTTTACTTTGGCCTCTCGTGATGTGGGGAAAATCAGAAACTCGAAACGATTTCAGAATTTTTCCTATTTATTCTAAAAAGGAACATGAAGGAAAATACAAACGTCAATCTTTCCTTTGGCCATTTTTTCAATGGGGAGAAGAAAAGTTAGACAAAAAAGAACCAACCTCCTACTCCATTTTTTTTCCCATTTATAATAGCAAAGATTCAAATGATGGAAATATGAAAAGTAGAGCCTATCTTTGGTTTCCTCTTTTAAACTCTTTATATTCTTATGGGTATGATAAAAAAACGGGGCAAACCAATTATACTGCATTATTTGTTTTTTTCCAATACACAACATCCGAAAAGAAAGATACCGAAAAATTAGTATTTTTTCCTTTCTATGGTTATTCGTATTTTGCGAATAAAGAAGCAGAGTTCATCACTCCATTTTACATTCGTTTGTCGCAAAATACATCCCACTTAAAATCCACTTCTCATTTTATATTACCATTTTATTCTCAAATGAAAAATGATTACGTCCAAACAGGTAGAGAAGATTTTTACATCAAACTTTGGCCACTCTTTCGTTATCATAAAGACCCAGATGGAAACTTTGGATGGAATACCCTTGCCATTATTCCTGTTCGTTTTGAAGTAATGGAAGATGTATGGGAACCTATTCTTTCGGTTATCGAATACAAAAGGTCATCTAATGGAGAAAAACGTTTGCACCTAATCACAAGACTTTATACTCATCGGTGGACAGAAGAAGAAACTCATATCCACATTCCGTTACTTGTAGAATATTCCAAATCAAAATCAGGATTTCGTTATGATTTCTTTTATGGGTTTTTAGGAATCGATACACGAGAACCTACTAACAAATATAAACTCCTTTGGTGGGAACTATGAAACGCATTTATTCCAAAACCTTGGAACCAATTCTTTTTGCCATAGGTTTTACAGTCCTTCTTCTCTTTCGTGCTGTGGGACAATCCCACCACCTATATTTCAAACGAAAAGAAATCCTAGAACAAATGTTTATTGCAGGTGTTGGTTCTTTATTTGTGGTCTCCATCGTTTCAATTTTCACAGGAATGATCCTTGGACTAAACACTGGCCTTGGACTCCGCGACTTTGGTGCCGAAGGCCAAATTGGACTTTTACTTACCATCACACTCACTAGGGAAATGTCTCCTTTTATGACCTCTCTCATTTTGGCAGCTTCTGTTGGATCGGCAATGGCAGCAGAAATTGGAACTATGAAAGTATCGGAAGAAATTGATGCTTTAGAAGTAATGTCAATTAGTCCGATCCGTTATCTTGTATTACCAAGAATTGTAGGTTTTTCTCTTATGGTTCCAGTTCTTTGTGTATACTCTGCCGCCTTAGGAATATTAGGTGGTGGTATCGTAGGACATTTTCAATTGGGAATCGATATGATCAGTTACTTCCAAGACGTCTATTATCGTATTTCTTCCGTTCCAGGATTAAAAGACTTATATGTGGGTCTTCTCAAAGGTTATGTCTTTGGACTTTCTATCTCCACCATTTCTTGTAGCCAAGGACTTAGGACAGAAGGTGGGGCCATCGGTGTCGGCCAAACCACTAGAAAAGCAGTGGTCACTTCCTTTCTTATGGTCATATTTTCTGGTTATGTGCTCACTGCCTTATTTTATAAATGAAGGATATTATGGAACCCTTTGCCATTGAAATGAAAAACGTCCATAAAGCTTTCGGAAAACGAAAGATCTTACAAGGAATGAACTTAACCGTCAAACAAGGCGAGACGATGGTCATCCTCGGACCATCAGGAACAGGAAAATCAGTAAGCCTTAAACATATTACTGGTTTACTTGATCCCGATGAAGGTGATTGCCAGATTTTTGGTGAGTCCATAGTGAATGCCAGTGAGAAAAAAAGAGAAGAACTCAGATCCAAACTGGGAGTGTTATTCCAATCAGGTGCTCTTATCAACTGGCTGACTGTTTATGAGAATGTAGCGCTTCCTTTGCGGGAACATAAAATTGCATCTGGGGAAGAACTCGATCGTATTGTAATGGAGAAGCTAAAATGGCTCGACCTGGTCCCCGCCAAAGATACGTTACCTAGTAATATTTCGGGGGGTATGAAAAAACGTGTGGGCCTTGCCCGCGCTCTTACCTCTCAACCTAAAATTGTGTTATACGATGAACCCACATCAGGTCTTGACCCAGTCATGTCTAATGTCATCAACGATTTAGTCATTCGTTTGCAAAAGGAATTAGGTCTAACATCCATAGTGGTCACCCATGATATGAACTCTGCTTACCGCATTGCCGATCGGATTAGTTTTCTTTATGAAGGCAAAGTGCAGTTTTGTGGAACTTCCGAAGAAATCCAAAAATCTACAAATCCAGTCATTCAACAGTTCATACATGGAAACACAGTTGGTCCTATGATTCTGGATCATTCCGAATTAAAAAAAGGAAAATCCAATTGACTTTGCTAATCACTTTAGGAGATTTTTAGGGAATGCCTACCGCAGGTCGCGCTCTTATCGTTGGTCTTTTATTTGTATTTTCTCTAGTAGCCGTGGGTTATTTTACCATTGTCACCGAAGGTGGGCCCTTTCAAAAATCTGGGTACCAACTTCCGGTTTACTTTCCCGATGCCGAAGGGATTAAAATTGGAAACAAGGTTACCATTCACGGAGTTCCCTTTGGTTATGTTTCCAAAATCCGTTTGGTGCAAATTGATGAATACGGAAATCTATTGCCTGAGGGAGAAACAGGGATCGGAACTAAGGTGGAACTCACCTTACTTTTAAAAGGCAAGGTGCAACTGTTCTCCAATTATGAAATCACCATCAAAAACGAAAGTTTGCTTTCGGGGCGAGTCGTCTCGCTCGACCCAGGTTCCAAGTTTCCTGTCGATCCCAAAACCAAAGAATACCTGATGTCAGAACCTGCTCTTACCAAAGTGGAGATTTCCCCTCGGTCTGGGAAAATGTTACCTATCCAAGGAAAGGTCACCCAAGATCCACTTGTTTCTCTTTCGGAACTCATAGCCGAAAACCGAGCCGATATCCGTAAAACCGTCCAAAATATCGCTGGAATCACGGGTAAGATCAATGAAGGACAAGGGACTCTTGGAAAACTCATCAACGAAAGTGATGTCCACAAATCAGTGAATACCACCCTCGGAGATGCCCAAGTGGTTTTAAAGGAACTACGAGAAGGTTTGGAAGACACTAGGGAACAGGCGCCTGTCACCAGTTTCATTCGTTCTGCACTCAGCGCTTTTTAAGCACTAACACGTAAAATACGGCTTCATTTGTAGCAAAAATCTTTGGTTTATCGCACAAATTGGGGCCGTCACATTCCCACCACACTGTTGTAAAAAGGAGACATTTTTTTGACTTAGGGTAACGGTTTTGGAATTGTCCGAACCCCCTTTCCTACAAATTTGTAAGTAGGAACTGAATATGGAAACGGCGATACACAGAAAAACGATCCAAAACCCCATTACACTTAGGGGAATTGGCGTCCATTCCGGTAAAATGGTGACTTTACGGCTCCATCCAGCGGAAGCAAATACAGGACTAATCTTTTACCTCTACAAAGGGATCCAAAAAATACGCATTCCCGTCTCTCTCGACCATGTAGTCGATACCAGTAACGCCACAACCATTGGGGACGGAAGTTCCAACCGAGTGCAAACGATAGAGCACCTTCTCGCCGCAGTTCATACCTTAGGCATTACTGATTGTATTTTTGAAATTGATTCTGTGGAAGTTCCGATTATGGACGGATCCTCCCTACCGTTTTGGGAAGGAATCCGCTCTGCAGGAATCCGGGTTCTAGAAGAAACGGTGGAACCAATTACCATAGCAAATCCTATTTGGGTTGTCGACGGGGATAAATACCTGGTCATGTTGCCCTCCAATGAACTAAAAGTCACTTATAGCATCGATTTCAATCACCCACTTTTGCGTGGCCAATCCTACACCACAACCCTTGACGAATCTATTTTAGGAACAGACATCCTTCCTGCCCGAACCTTCGGGTTTTTGAAAGATGTGGAAGCCCTCCAAGCCCGTGGCCTTGCTATGGGTGGATCTCTCGACAATGCGGTAGTTTTGACCGATGACGGGTATCTGAACGAAACCTTACGTTATGACAATGAGTGTGTGCGCCATAAAATTCTGGATTTAATTGGGGATTTGGCTGTGATGGGAAGACCTTTCCGAGGCCATCTCATAGCGTCCAAGGCGGGACATGCCCTAGACATCTCCCTTGCAAAATGCATTATGAGCCAAGTGACAGGAAACGAACTCACTCAATTCAAAAGTAAAAGAGTTCCCCTTTTCGCCAAAAAACAAGCGGTCCGCTAGAATCCGTAGTTTTTTACTTTCCAAACGAAGCCTAACCGAAAGTATTTTTGGCATAGGTACGGATGGAAGAAAAAACCACATTCAAAGGCATTTCTGCCTATCCAGGCACTGTTTACGGCAAGGTTTTCCGCTGGAAACAATCCAAACGAAAACGAGAAGACCGGACGGATCTTTCCCCCGATGAAATCAAAGAAGAAGTAGAACTTCTAAAAAAAGGACTCCTCAAAACAGAGGAAGACCTAAATGATCTCGTACAAAAGTCAAAAGCCAACCGTGAATTATCTGAAATTTTAGAATCCCAAATTGTATTCTTAAATGACCCCCTATTTCGGGCTCGAGTTTTCGAAAGAATCGCACAAAACAACGAATCAGCGGGTCTTGCTTTAGAAACTGCTGTTAGCTCACTTTATGATGAATTTCAATCCATCCCTGATGAATTTTTTAGGGAACGAGCTGACCATATTTTGGATATTGGAAAAAGAATTGAATCCAATCTTTACCCCGATAAGGCAAACGACCAAACCAAAATTCCCGATGACGTCATCCTCATAGCCAAAGAAATCACACCTTCAGAGATGATCCAACTCGGCAAATCCAAACTCCGAGGAATCGCTACCGACTTCGGAGGAAAAACAGGACATACCGCCATTATCGCAAGAAATTATGGAATCCCAACGATTGTAGGATTAAAAAACATCACCTCACATGTTGAAGATGATGATTATATTTTACTCGATGCCACAAGAGGGATCTTAAACCGTTCTCCAGGCATTGACGAAATCAAACTTTCTGGAATCAAAAGTGATATTCATAAAGCCCAACCCTTACGCGAAATCAGTGATGGTCCAAGAGAAATCAAAACCAAGGACGGAAAAAAGTTTACCCTTCGTGCCAATATTGATTCCGAAGATGAAGTGGATTTAGCCTTTGAACAGGGAGCAGATGGGATTGGCTTGGTTCGCACAGAAATTTTATTCATCCGATATGTGGAATTTAAACCCACAGAGGAAGAACAGTTTGCAGTTTACAAACGAATTTTACTCAAAATGGTGGGTCGTCCTGTAACTTTCCGAGTCTGGGACATTGGCGCTGATAAAATGGAAAATGGTTATGAAGAGGAAAATCCATTTCTTGGTAACAGAGGGATTCGTTACCTCCTCCGCCACCCTCACTTTTTTAAGGAACAATTAAGAGCACTGCTACGTGCGAGTGAATTTGGAACTATGAGAATTATGCTTCCAATGATCACAACTCGTTCCGAGATATTACAAACCAAATCCTTGTTAAGTGAATGTTTAGAAGAGTTAAAAAACGGAGGACTCATCATCACAAAAAAAATTCCCCTTGGTATTATGGTGGAAACACCGGCTTGTGCCCTCAATTTACCTTTTCTTGGAAATCATGTCGACTTCTATAGTGTGGGTACCAATGACCTTCTACAATATCTACTCGCTGTGGAACGTAACAACCATTTGGTGGGAGATCTATACAATCCCTGGCAAGTTGTCTTTTTATTATTATTAAAAAATATTGCGGATGTTGCCAATTCCCAGAAAAAACCGATTAGCATTTGTGGTGAAATTGGAAGTGATCCAATGTTTACCGCAGTCCTCATCGGTCTTGGGTTTAGAGATTTAAGTTCGGCTCTGCCACTGATGCGAGAAGTTGCAGAAAAAGTACAAGAAATATCCTCTTGGAAAGCAAAACTCCTCGCCGAACAAGTGATTGGTCTTGCAGGCGAAGAAAAGTTCGAAGAAATTGAAGCCTTGGTTTTAGAAACAAAAGGTTAGATACATAGTATACATTACAACTCAGATTGTTTTTTAAAATCGATCCAAACCAAGGATCCATATGATTCATTTTACTTTATGATGTGAGAATGGTATGATCTTCTTCTTTACCTTTTAGTAAACTTAAGATAGATTTCTTTTTTATAGAATAAATTACATATAAAACAAAAGCACCAGAAAAAGAACAGATCACAAAGAATCCGTAAAAGTTCTTCATACTTCCCCATTGGTTTTGGTACCCTGACAAAATCCCAGCCGCGTAATGACCAAAGGCATTTGACAAAAACCAAATTCCCATAAGGAGAGAGGCATATTGTGTTGGAGCCATTTGACTGACAAAGGACAATCCTACTGGCGAAAGACAAAGTTCGCTTAAAGTATTCCAAAAATATACAAAAATCAAAAATAGAATAGAAACAGTCACCCCAGTTTCTGCGTATCCTGCAGCCACTACCATCACAAGAAATCCGACACCTAATAAAACCAAACTCAAAACAAACTTTAGAACTGGATTTGGATTTTGATTCTTTTTAGACAGATTCGTCCAAACCAAAGAAACGATCGGACCTAAAAGCAAAATAAACAAAGGATTAATTGACTGTAAAACGGAAGCTGGAATTTCAAATCCAAACAAATTTCTGTCGGTGTTTCTCAAAGCAAATAAGTTAAGTGAAGTCCCCATTTGTTCAAACGCCATCCAAAAGAAAATACTAAAAAAAGAAAGTAATACAATCAGTAAGATTTTTGATTTTGTTTTAGGATCCACAGAACTAGGCTGGCCAAAGTCAACCGTTCGATTTTGTTTTAGCCAAATCGAATCAGGCAATCGCCTACTGCCAAAAAAGAAAACGATCATTCCAATCGCCATTCCAACTCCAGCCGATAAAAATCCTAAATGCCAATCTACCCTTTCCCCTAAACTACCGCAGATGATGGGGCCAAGTAGACCTCCCAAATTGATCCCCATATAAAAAATAGTAAATCCACTATCTCTTAAATTTGGTTTTTCATGGTACAATCTTCCGAAGATAGTAGACATATTGGGTTTAAAAAAACCATTTCCTAATGCGAGTAATACGAGGCCTAAATAAAAAAAGTAAATTCCAGAAAAGGCCAAGGAAATATGACCACATAACATTAAAAAACTACCCAGATAAATGGAAAATTGATAACTAAAGAACCTGTCGGTTAAGTATCCTCCAAAAACGGGCGTTAGGTAAACAAAACTAGTATAAAACGCATATACAGCTCCCGCATCCGCATCAGAAAATCCAAGCGAATTCACCAGATACAAAACAAGGAGAGCCCGCATCCCATAGTAACTCAAACGTTCCCACATTTCTGTGAGAAATAGTGGTGTAATCCCTTTCGGGTGCCTATTTAAGTGGATTTTGTTCTGCTCTTCCAAATGGTTTCCTCATTTCCAGTAGAAAAATTCGCAAACCGTGCCGCAACAAAAAGATAATCAGAAAGACGATTGAGATATATTCTTAAATCAGTGTGGATTTCTCCGCCAGATTCAATATAAACAAGTAGGTCTCGTTCCAATCTTCGACAAATCGTTCGAGCAATATGCAAACTGCTCGCAAGAGAACTTCCCCCAGGCAAAATAAAATACTTAATTTCCGGAAGCACTTCCATTAAGCGGTCAATTTCCTTTTCTAAACTTTCCACATCTGATCGCAAAACAACTGTTCCTTCCTTTGATTCTTTTGGTACGTAACCCGCAAGTTCTGATCCAATCTCAAACAGAAAACTTTGAATGCTTTTTAAGTAATTTAAAAATGTTGGATCGACATTTAAGTCTTTAGTAAAAGAAAGTGCAAGGCCAATGGTGCTATTCAATTCGTCACAACTTCCGTAGAGATCAACTCTCCTATCTGTTTTGGAAACTTTGATGCCGGAAGCAAGGTAGGTTTGGCCACCATCTCCGAATTTAGTGTAGATTTTCAATTTCCCACTCCTTTAGAGCTTAAATTTTCTTTACAGACCTCAGTTTTCTGGTATAGAATCATCTGGAAAGGCAAAATTCATGGAAGAACCAAGGGCAGGCAACCCCTTCTCTTCTCGATGGAAACGGACTCCTGGGCAGTGATTTTTACTTTTCTCCGCATGTAGGGAAACAGGCGGGTCATGGACACACAGGAGGGTGTGACAATGATTATCAATCACAACATCAGCGCGCTAGTTGCGAAACGGGCGCTTACAAACACGGGCCGTGACATGGACAAGTCTATGGAGCACCTAGCGACGGGTATGCGGGTCAATAGACCAGGGGATGATTCCTTGGGATTCGCAGTGTCCGAAAAATTAAGATCACAAATTCGAGGCCTTGGACAAGCAGAACGAAATACCCAGGATGGTATGTCGTTACTTCAAGTCACCGAAGGATCTTTAGACCAAGTAAACTCTATCTTACAGAGGTTACGTGAACTTTCCGTTCAATCTTCAAACGGAATATATTCTAACGAAGACAGAAAACTAGTCCAGCTAGAAGTATCCCAACTTGTTGAAGAAGTGGAAAGAATCGGAACTTCTTCAGAGTTTAACAAAATCAAACCGTTGGATGGAAGGTTTTCTCGTTCTTCCAAAAATCCAATGACTTTGCAAGTGGGTGCAAACGGAACAGAAAAAATTGAACTCTATATCAATACGATGACGAGTTCTTCTTTGAAACTAAATACAGCTGGAAATAAGTTGACCCTATCAACTCCAAACAAAGCTTCCGATTCACTGCAAGTTCTGGATGATGCCATCACCAAAGTCAACCGACTACGGTCTGACCTAGGTGCTTATTACAATCGATTGGATTTAACTTTGAAATCACTGAGTAACAACTATGTGAACATAGTTTCTGCCGAATCGCAAGTAAGAGATGCTGATATGGCAACGGAAATGGTAGAATATTCCAAAAACCAAATCCTAACCAAGTCGGGTGTGGCGATGCTCGCACAAGCAAACCTAAGACCAGAATCCGTAGTAAAACTCCTCACGGACAGATACTAATCCGGTCAAAAAAGAAACGGAAATCCTCCTTGCAAACAGGGAGGATTTCTTCAAACTTTGTCCTTATACTTAGTAGAGTGTGTAAGCGAGGACAATCACTTTGAAACAAATCATCTCCGGAATTCTTTCCCTATCATTACTTTCCACAATCTCTTGTGGACTTTCCGACAACACAAAAAGGCTAATCTTAAGTACATCCATAGGATGTGGTGTGGGTCTTGCTCTTGGTGCTGTTTATGATGAAGCGCAACGCAAAAAAGATACAAAAGACAAAAAGAACGATATCCAAAGACAAATTAAATCCTCTCTAGCAATGGAAAAAAAGAAACCGCAAAACAAAGGTAAGATTGTGGGTCTTGGTGCCGGTTGTTTGGCAGGACTTGGAACTGGTTTTTATCTCAATACCATGTATGACAACATGGCTGAAGAAATGAAAAAACAAGGAATCACTCTTACAAAAACTGAAAAAGGCGGAGAAACTGTGGCTCTCACTGCTTCTATGGACGGGGGAATTGCTTTTGAAGATGGAAAGGCTGACCTGAAAGGAAAAGGAAAAGAAAATATTGATAAATTGGCAGAAGCATTAGCAGCTTACCCAGAAACTAAAATCAATATTTCTGGACATGCCAACCGTACAGGAGCAGAAGATTTAAACCAAAAATTATCACAAGACCGTGCGATCACTGCAAAAAATGCCATCACTGAAAATGGTGTAGAAAGCAAACGAATTGGAACTGTAGAGGGACTTGGTTCTTCGACTCCTCTTAAAAATGTTGATCCAAAAGATGGATCGAACCGCCGTGTGGAAGTGGAAATCGTTCCAGCAAGCTAAACCAATTAGATACAAAAAATGGGACACACTGTCCCTTGTTTCTTATGATAAAAACCTACAATCGTTGTAGGTTTTTTATTTTAAACTAGATTCAAAAAAATTAAATTCCGAGTCCAGGGAAACCACCCATAGCCTGCATTTGTTTGGCGGCTCCGGCTTGCGCATCCTGCAAAGCCTTCGTATAAGCTTCTTGGATGGACTTTTCTAGTAAGTTTTTATCTTTTTTCTCGATCAATTCGTCTTCTATCTGGATCGATTTCATTTGGAATTTTCCATCCAAAGTAACCGAAAGGAGTTTGTTTTTTGAAATTCCTACGAAATTGAGGCCCGCAAGTTCCTTTTCCATTGTTTTCACCTGCGACCGCATCTTTTTCATCTGTTTGAGCATATCAAACTTGTTTCCGCCAGCTCCACCGAACATAATCACCTCTTTTCCATATAGGATTTTTTTTCTATAAAAGAAGGCAAATATAAAACTAATCGGTGTCGATACTCTAAATATGATCCATCCAAATTCTCCATACAAACGAATCTGGGATCTTTTTGTTTTTATTTGTATCACTTATTTTGCCATCGAAGTCCCTGTCCGCCTAGTTTTTCATTATAAACTTTCGGCGGGTGTGAATTATTTCGAAAGGGGGATCCAAATTGTATTTGGAATTGATGTCCTCCTCAATTTTAACACCGCCATCTTAAAAGACAGACTCCTGATTCAAAACCGAAAGATAGTTTCTAAAACCTATTTACGCTCCTGGTTTTTAGTGGATTTTCTTTCGGCCTTCCCCTTCGACCTTTTTGGAGGATTTTTTTTCCAATACTTTGGTGTAACAGACAGTTTAAAAATTCTTCGGTTACTTCGCTCCGTTCGGGTCTTTGAACTTTTTAAATCCCTTCGGCTTTTGGCCTTGGGTGCGGATTCAGATGACCGCTTCAAACTTGTGGAAGTGATCAATCCTATGACCTTTCGGTTGATTTTCTTTGTGTATTGGACAAGTCTTTTTGCCCATTGGGTAGCTTGTGGATGGATCCATCTTGGTCCTGAGTTTTTAGCGGATAAAGACATCACGACTAGATACATCCGTGCGCTCTATTGGTCAGTGACCACACTAACCACAATTGGATATGGGGACATCACACCAGTAACCAATAGCCAAACGATTTATACTATGGGAGTGATGATTTTAGGTGTAGGTATTTACGGCTACGTGATTGGTAATATTGCCACCTTACTTTCCAATTTGGATATTTCTCGTGTTTCCTTCCAAGAAAAGTTAAATACAATTGATAGTTTTATTAAATACAAAAAACTACCACCTAACCTTGCCAATCGAATTCGTTCCTACTATGTCAATCTTTGGGAAAACAAACATGGGATTGACGAATCCGAAATTTGGGACCAACTACCTTCTGGAATCAAAATTGATGTGTCTATGTTTTTACATAATCATTTGATTTCAGTAGTCCCCTTCTTTAAAAATGCACCGGAAGAATTAAAAAGAGAAGTAGTTTTGGAATTAAAACCTGCTTTCTATATGAAAGGAGATGTTATATTTAGAGAGGGAGATGTTCCTCATAATATGTATTTTCTTTCAAAAGGTCATGTGGAAGTGATTAAGGAAAAAACAGGAGAAGTCCTTGCGACACTCAATTCAGGATCTTTTTTTGGCGAAATGAGTTTAATCGATGATTCCCTAAGAACGGCAACCATCAAAGCAGGTTCTTTTTGCGATGTATATACACTAGGCAAAGACCGTTTTACTGAAATCTTAAAACACCATCCTGGATTTGCAAAACACATCCAAGGAATTGCAGAAGAACGTAAAAAAAACCAAAGCTCAAAAACGCATCATACTGAATGACCTATTAAAATATTAATTAATTTGCAACGTTCATTTAGGCGTTTTCGTTTTTAACGATTAAGGTTTCAAAGTTAAAATCGAATTCTCAGGGTCCACCAATGCAATTGATTCGTCAGCTAACAGATCAAATGCGTGCCAAGCATTGCTGTCTTTTTTTAAACTCTCCTGTTTTTCCGTTTTTGTTTTGATAGTTTCCGATTTTGGAATTTCTGCTAAACAGGGAATCTCTTCAATTTGTTTTAATTTATCCAGTAATTCTCTATGTTTTTTTGATGGACCAAACCACGAAGGAACAAAGGCAATTTTTTTCTTTTGGCTAAAAATGGTTTCCGTTTGAGAAATTTCATCTAATAACAAATTTACGGCCCTAATGGTCCACTTACTAGGTGTCACCGGAATCAAAATCAGTTCTGAATTATAAATGGCTGTGGTGAGTTCATGTTTAGCAGAACCTGGTGTATCAATGATTACAAATTTATATTTGTTTCGTATTTCTTCTAAAGCACGTTTGAATTGCAGACAGAGACTTGTCGAATCTGGATTGTATTTGGTGAGTTTGGCAAGACTTAAAGTAGACGGCAAAACATCAAATTGTTTGGTTTCTCTAATGCAGTCAGTGATTTTTTTCATTCCAAGAAGTACACTCATCACACTTGCTTCTTCGAGTTGAGATAAATCCAAATCAGGTAAACAATAGTCTGTCAAATCACCTTGCATGTCCATATCCACAACTAAGGTTTTTCCGCGTCGTGCTAAGGCACAAGCTAAGTGGGCAGCCGTAGTGGATTTTCCACTTCCACCCTTGATATTGGAAACAGAGATGACCTTCATGGGGCATAGAATTGTCTGAATTCTCCTATTGACCACTGATTTTTTTTTGAATTTTCCTTGGAAAGGACTTAGGTAACCTTAATTTGGGTTTAGTTATGGCATTTACAATTCGATTCCGTGTTTGGGACAAACAAGAGAAGGAATTCACTCAAAAAGGTTTTAGCTTAACCCTTGATGGGAAACTTCTAAAATTTGGGCAACCCATCTCAAACGAAGACAATTATGTTGTTAATAGTTTTACTGGGTTAAAAGACAAATACGACAAAGACCTTTTTGAAGAAGACATCATTGAACACACAGTTGCCAAAGGTGGGAACCTTACCCAACATACTGGCGTTATCCGCTATAATAATGAACATGGTGCTTTTTATTTAGAAAACGGGCCACCGCTATTACAATTGTTTTCCATACGTAAAGTCGGAAACCCATACGAAAATCCCATACTATATGATTTGTATTTAAAAAGTAAATCTTGAGATTTTTATTTCTAATATTCGGTTCCCTAATTTTAATATCACTTCCTCTGAGTGCAACACTCTTGGAAGATTATTGGAAAGCGGTCCAAAATACAAAGGACCGATTTGAAATTGAAGACCATAGTCCCAAGAGATTTAGTTTTCGTTTGGGTGGCGAAATTCCAGGAGTTTTACATAAAGAATCTCTAAACCATGAAATCTTCTGGTTTTGTCAAAAATATATAGATAAATATCATTCAAACTATCCATACCCTCGTTTTAAGGATGAAATCAGATCCCACCTAACAGAATTATACGGAGATCCTTCTCAAAATTTTTTAAGCGGAAAGTTATCTTTTTCCTGTTTTTCTGGTTGGAAAGAAGGAAGTTCCCTTTTGAAACTCTCATTTTTTATGAATGATGATGAGTTTTATCCTTATCGTTGGGATTATTATGATACAAAAGGGCAGCTATTTTTAACCGAAGAAGATGAAACAAAAAATGGGAAAAAAGATAGTTTCACCTATTATTCTCATTCTGGTTGTCCCAAAGAAATCACAAAAGACAAAAATGATTTTGGTTCCATCGATGAATGGTGGTATTATAAAAACTGCCAACTAATTCGTATCGAATATGATGCGAACGAAAATGGATTTCGGGAACGTATTTGCCA
This sequence comes from Leptospira montravelensis, assembly GCF_004770045.1. NCBI lineage: Bacteria > Pseudomonadati > Spirochaetota > Leptospiria > Leptospirales > Leptospiraceae > Leptospira > Leptospira montravelensis. Next base: position 319,334 of record NZ_RQFO01000004.1, on the reverse strand, counting down.
TTACGAAAATGGAAAAGAATCGTATTGCGAAGGTGTGGGTGAAAAAGAAGAAAGAGAAGCCATCCAACTAGAAAATAATCAAAAATTCCAAGAAGCACTTACTTATTATCGTAAATCACTAAAGGAATATAAAAAGGAAGTTCCGAATGGAACCTCTCGAACTTGCTCCTTACTAAAAAAAATTGCCAACATAGAATACAATGAAAGAGATTTTGTTTCTTTTACAAAAACACTGGATGAATTTTTTTCCTACCGTGCTTGTGAATCAGATTCCTTGGATGTATTAATTTATAAATCTTATTATTACTTATATGTACTTGGTGACTACAAAACAGCGAAAGATAGTTATCAGAAAACATCAGAAATTTATCGAAAAACCAATGGGGAAATCAGTCCTGAGATTCTTTTGAACTTAGCTTATGCACAATTTATGGACAAAGATCCTCACTCTTGTTTAGCTAGTTTGGACAAACTCAATAGTCGAAGACTCACAGCCTATCCGCGATTTTTTCTCTTCTATTACCGGGGTTCCTGTGAACTTAGCCTTGGTCGTTTTGAGGATGCCTATACAAACTTAAAACGAGCACAAATTTTAGGTGGCGAACGCGAATTTTTGCCAGTTGTGTATTACAAATTAGGAAGAGCTTCCTTTGCTACTAATAGGGAACAAGAAGGAAACCTTTGGACCCACCAAGCCTTATTATATGATTTTGAATTATTTGAAAAAATGGAATCAGATCCCCTATTTTCCAATTTTTTCGAATCTCCCAACGGGAAATCGCACAAAAGAAAATATTACTTGAACAAACAAAAAAAACAATGAAATTCAGCTCCTACGGAGACCAAAACAATCAATGAAAAATTTTACTACGCTGAATGATGTTTTTTATTATGCGAATCGAGCATACGGAACCAAAGAAATGTTCTTTGGAAAAGATGCAGGAAAAAACTTTTTTGGTCGTACGTTTTCAGATATCTTTCATAAAGCAGAAAACCTCGCATTATCTCTGTTACAAATGGGTTTACAACCGGGTGATCGAATTGGACTTATGGCGGACAACAGAACCGAATGGGCCATTGCAGACATAGCAACTCTGTTAAACGGTGCTGTGAATGTACCAAGAGGATCCGATTCCACACCACAAGAAATTGAATATATTCTAAGCCACTCCGAAAGTAAATACTGCTTTGTAGAACATGAAAAATTATATGAATCTTTAAAACCTGTCCTTTCCAACACAAAGGTAGAAAAAGTAATTATTTTAGATCCAGGTTTCAGGTCTAGTGACAACTTCGCTATTCCAATGGATACACTGGTGAAAGAAGGAGAGGCTTTAAGAAAAAATCTTCCTTCCTTAGAACTTCGTTCAAAACAAGTCAAACCAGATGATTTGTTTACCATCATTTATACTTCAGGAACTACCGGGATGCCAAAAGGTGTAATGCTTACCCACCAAAACATGGTATACAATGTGGTCAAAGTTCCGCCCCGTGTTGGATTAAAAACATCAGATAGAACTCTTTCTATCCTGCCGGTATGGCATATTTTTGAACGCGCCATTGACTATGCAATTATTGCAGAAGGTGCATCCATAGCTTATACGAATATTAGGGATCTAAGAGACGACTTCCAAAAAATAAAACCAACCTTTATGGCCTCTGCTCCAAGACTTTGGGAAAACCTTTATCTTGGCATCAAACAAAAGTTAGAAAAAGCGCCAGAAAACAAACGTAAACTTTTTGACTTTGCTTATGATGTTTGCAAAAAATTTAAAGACGGACAGGACTACCTTGCGGGTAACAAACTCCTAACTAAAGAGGAATCCCCATTTGAAAGAGCAAAAAATACTGCCCTTTCACTAGGATATGTATTCAATCTATTTTTACTCGCTAAAGTATTAGATGGACTGGTATTTTCTAAAATCAGAGATGTACTTGGTGGCCACCTAACGGGAACTATTTCTGGTGGAGGTGCCCTTCCCGCTCATGTGGATGAGTTCTTTAACGTAATTGGAATTCCTGTGTATGAAGGTTACGGAATGACAGAATGTGCCCCGATCATTTCTGTTAGGTCCGTCGGAAAAGTAGTCCAAGGTTCTGTGGGAAAATGGCCGGATGGAACGGCCGTCAAAATTGTGAATGAACAAGGAGAATCGGTTCCGAAAGGAAAAATGGGAATCATTCATATCAAAGGCCCACAAGTAATGAAAGGTTATTATAAAAATGAAGAAGCAACTTCCAAAGCAATTCATGACGGTTGGATGAATACTGGAGATCTAGGATTCATTTCATTTAACGACACTTTGTCTGTGCGAGGAAGAGTCAAAGACACCATTGTCTTACTCGGTGGTGAAAACGTTGAGCCTGTCCCAATTGAAAACTTACTTTTGGAAAATTCTCTCATTAACCAAGTGATCGTTGTTGGACAAGACCAAAAATCCCTTACGGCTCTCATTTGGCCAGACAAAGATCGAATGAAGGAAGTAGGACTGCAAATAAAAGAAGGTGAGGATTTAAACCAAAACAAAGAAGTCAGACTCTACTACCAAAACCTGATCAAAAAACAGATCTCCTCTGAAAATGGATTCAAATCTTTTGAAAAACTTTCTGATTTTCGTTTTTTACCAAAAGCAATGGAAGTGGGTGAAGAACTGACGAATCTATTCAAAATGAAAAGAAACGTCATTCACGATAAATATAAAGATCTTATCAAATCTATGTACAACTAAAGAGAATCTAAAATGGTTCCAAGAACTTCTCCCAATTCCTTAGAAAGATTGGGGAGGTCTTGGAGTTTCCTAAGTTCCCCTTTTGCCAATTTAGGGAGGTCTCCCTTTTGTTTAGAAACAGGTGAAAATAGTTTAGTTAATGATGCAGCCATTTGTGGATTGATTTCATTCAGAACTCTAATCCTTTCCGCAAGGAAAACATAACCACTCCCATCTTCTTTATGAAAACTCAATGGATTTCTCGCCAAACTAAAATACAAGGAACGAACTTTATTAGGATTACGTATATTAAACTGGGGATGTTTTTCTAATTTTTCAGCAACTTGAGAACGATCTTCCCCAGAACTTACTTGAGCTGCAAACCAAACATCTAAAACCAAATTGTCTTTTTTCCACTTTTCATAAAATGAATGAACAGAATTTTCCTTTTCCTTCGATTCAATTTCTAAAAGATATCTCATAGCCGAAACTTCTTCGCTCATATGTTTGGCTTCTCTTTGTTCCATCACAGCCAATTTTTCAAACTTTTTTGAAGGATCATATAACAAGTAATAAAGAGCCGTATTTTTTAGTTTTCGTTTTCCAATTTCTTCTTTGGTCTGGATAGGAATGGTTTTTCTGTTTTCCTCAAGTAGAATTTGAAAGTTTTTGGTAAAGGTAGTGGCAATCGTTTGGAGAGCCCAAACTCTTAGTGTCTGAATTTTGGTAAATTCATAACAATTCAAATTCTCACTAATTTGTGTTAATCCTGGAAATGATAAATAAAAACTAAGATATGTTTTTTCCCAATTTTTAGTAAAAGATTCTGCAATCGTTTCTAAAATTTGAGAAAAGTTTTCTTCCTTTCCGGAAATTAAAGACTTACGAAACCAATCGAAGATTAAATTTTGAAAGGCAAAAAACCTCGCCACTCCATCTGTTTCTACCCTTGCTAAGGTTTTAATTTCTTCTACGGATTGATTGTAATCCAAAAGTACCGGACTGGAAAGAGATCGAAATAAGGAAATGATAGGTTTAGTTCCTTTCGAATCTAAGGCAGGAATTCGAATTTGATCCCTCTCTCCTGTCATTATTCTTTTATATTCAGAAATTAGGTTTCCATTTAAATCAAAAACAGCGAAGGAATTCGAATAAACTAATGGATATTCAGCGGCGCCTGTATCAACGATATCGAAAATCCATTCATTGGTATCCTTTGTATAATCTTCTTTTACTGAGATCAAAGGAGTCCCTTTTCGATGGTACCAATTTCGAAGGTAAGGAATGGATTTACCTATTACTTCTTCCATTGAAGTGATAAATTCATCATAGGTAACGCCCATACCATCATACTTAGAAAGATAATGTTTTAATCCTTTTTTAAAGTTTTCTCTACCTATGAGTTCGGAAATCAATCGAATGACTTCGGCTCCTTTTTCATAAACTGTCACAGTATAAAAATTATTCATCTCCTTATAGGATTTAGGAAGGATGGGGTGTGACATAGGACCTTGGTCTTCAGGAAATTGGAATTCTTTTAAAAACAAAACATCTTTGATTCTTTTGACAGAAGGATCTGTCATATCTTCAGTGAACCATTGGTCACGAAAGACTGTAAGACCTTCTTTGAGTGTTAGATTGAACCAATTTCTAAGAGTGACTCGATTTCCTGTCCAGTTATGAAAATATTCATGGGCAATCACGGCAAGAATCGATTCAAAACTTTCGTCTGTTGCTGATTTTTTATCAGCTAATACTAGTTTTGCGTTAAATAAATTTAAGCCTTTATTTTCCATCGCTCCCATATTAAAATCTTCGACGGCAACGATCATAAATAAATCTAAATCATATTCTAATCCAAAAGTGTCCTCATCCCACTTCATCGCTTTTTTTAAAGAATCAAAAGCAAATCCGACCTTTTCTTCATTCCCTTTTTCAACAAAAATTTTTAGGGTAATAAAACGACCAGATTTCGTTTGAAATGAATCTTTGGTCTCCATAAGTTCGCCGGCAACAAGTGCAAAAAGATATGATGGTTTTGGAAAAGGATCTTCCCAGATAACTTCTCGTTTTCCATTTCCTAATTGGTTTTCTCCCACTAAGTTTCCATTGGACAACATCACAGGAAACAGTGATTCCTCACCTGCTATGGTGACACGAAACCGCATCATATTGTCTGGTCTATCGATGGAATAGACAATTTTACGGAATCCTTCCGGTTCGTTTTGGGTACAAAGCATAGATCCCGATTTGTACAAACCTTCGAGTGAAGTATTTTTCGCCGGACAAATGCGGTTTTCAACAGTCAGCCGAAAGCTTTTTTTAGGAGGTTCAGAAATAAGTATTCCCGAGTTTGTAACTTGGTATTCATTAGGGTCGAGAATGGCCCCATCCATACGGAGGGATAAAAACTCTAACGATTCTCCATAAAGAAATAATGGTTCTATTGTTTCGGCTTGGAGGATTACTTCATATTCGGCTCTGACAACTGTCAGGTGCAAATCTAAATCAAATCGTAAATCGACTTTGGGTGTAAGCCAAGGGTTTGGCTTGTAGTCTTCCAGTTTGTGAACCAATGAGGAGGATGAGGATAAGGTCATCCTCCTTCTTTATAGGATGACCTATCCCAGAAAAGTGAATTTTAGTTCTGTTTCTCTTTTCTTTTATCCTCGGCAAAGGTAACTTTTAAATTCCTTCCATCGACAGGTTGTCCATTCATCTGGGTCACTGCCTCTTCCGCTTCCTCTGGATTCGCATAGGTAATGAAAGCAAAACCTCTAAAATTTCCAGTTTCCCGATCATGAATCATTTTCAGATCTTGAATTACTCCGTAAACGGAGAAAATCTGGCGTATATTTTCTTCCTTAAGGGAAAATTTCAAATTTCCCACATAAATTTTGTTAGAAACCATTCCTGTCCTCGTAAAACACAATGCACGCCCCCATGTTCTGGGAGCCGGGTCGATTAGATACAATCGAAAGAAAATGTCAACATCAAATATTTCTTGCTAATTCTGAAAGATGGCAATTTATTTGAAACGCTTCCCAGGTATCCTCTTGAACGAAAAACCCTATATCTTATGCATCGATGATGAATTCTTCATTCTTTGGAATCTAAAGGAACAATTAAAGAAAGTCTTTGGATCCAGTTTTACCATCGAAACTGCCGAAAGTGCTGAAACAGCAAAAGAAATTATGAAAGAAATTGCGGGTACCTCCGCAGACTTAGCGGTTGTAATCTGTGATCATGTCATGCCTGGTCAAAAAGGCGACGAATTCCTTATAGAAATGCAGGAAAGCCATCCTCGTACGAAAAAAATTATGCTTACAGGTCAAGCACCAGCTCAAGCCATCGGAAATGCCCTGAACCACGGTTGTTTGTATCGATACCTATCTAAACCTTGGGATGCACACGATTTAGAATTAACCATCAAACAAGCCATTGACGCTTATTTCCAAGAAAAAACCTTAGAAGAAAAAAATAAGGAACTAGCAGACAATCTCTATTTTCATCGAGATTCAAAATTTCCCAATTTTGAATCATTAGTAAAACAACTAAAGTCTCAAAGAGATCCAAATAAAAACCAATCTATCCTACTCATTAAAATTGTAAGTTTTCCCATTATCATCAAAACCTTTGGAATTGAAGTTTATAGAAAACTATTTAAAAAATTATTACAACTCCTGACTGTTCACTTACAAAACGAAGAGAAAGTATTCCATATTTATTCAGATGAAATAGCAGTATTATCTGATCTCCCCGAACAAAGCTTAGTGGAAAAAATCCGCAGTTTTCGTATGATTTTAAAATCCGATGATTTATTTTTGGATGGAGTGGGATTTCATTTGGACTGTCGTTATTCTTCTGCAACAGGACAAGAGGATTGTTTTTACAAAGCAAAACTGGCACTTTTCCGTGCAGAAGCACAAGGATCTTCGGATTTTGTATCATATACAGATGAACTATCCATAGACAATCACTTACAAAACTTTCAACTCAGTCAAAAAATTCAATCTGCGATCACAAATAAACAAATTGTTCCTTACTTCCAAGGTATTGTCGACAACCAAACCAAACAAATTAGAAAGTTTGAATGTTTAGCAAGAATCAAAGATAGAGACGCTATCCTAACACCCGACGCTTTCCTAAAGTTAGCAAGAGTTACAGGGAGCATTCGTATGATTGGGTTACAAATGATCGATGAATCAATGAACTATTTCTCTGATAAACCATTTGATTTTTCGATTAACCTAACTGAATCTGAATTGGAATACAAAAGTTTCAGCAAATGGGTAGAATCAAAATTATCACATTACAAAATTGACCCAAGCCGAGTTACATTTGAAATTTTAGAAGATATTAGTTTTTCTGAAAACAAATATAGTTTATCAACCATTCGTGACCTAAAGAACATTGGTTGTGAAATTGCCATTGATGACTTCGGTGTCCAGTATTCTAACCTTGCCAGATTGTTAGAATTCGAACCTGATTATTTAAAAATTGATGGCCAATTTATTAAAAACCTACCGGAAAACAAAACCGCTTACCTCCTTGTACAAGGGATTGTAGAACTAGCTCGGGGAATTGGTGCCAAAGTAGTGGCAGAGTTTGTGGATCGCCCTGCCATTCAGGATATGATTGAAACCTTGGGAATTGAATACTCCCAAGGATATCTGTTTATGAAACCTTCCCCAGCTCTTCCAGCAGCGGCCAATTTACAGTTGTAAGGTGATACCGAAATTAACCTGACGAAAGGGTCCAGGTTGGATTCCTTCTGGCAACCGTGAAGAAATATACTTTCGATCTTGTAGGTTTTTTCCAGAAAGAAACACCGACCAATTATCCTTTTTGTAGCCTATGTTTGCATTTACTAATTCGTATGCAGGAATTTCTCCGTCTAAACCCGATACATCAGATTTAATACCAGCATAATTCAAAATAGTTCTATAATCGGCTGTGGAACCTGCCGTATCATACCAACTCACAGTTTTTGAATTTTCTAAATCGTGAAATTGTTTTGAAAAATATTGCCATTCAATTCTAGCATAAAAACCTGTGCTCCGACTCGAAATTCCAAGAGAAAGTGTAAGGATATCTCTTGAAACATAAGGAAGACGATTTCCATTTGTGTCAACATGTGCAAATGGATTGGAATCACCTTTGGTCCATGCACCTAGGTTATAGGTATATTGATTTGATTTTGCTTCTGTCCTTGTATAAATAATATCTAAAGGGATTAGATAGTTTAACTTCCAAAATTGTCCAAAGTCAAAAGTCATATTGGTTTCCACACCACGATGGATGGACCTTCCTGCATTCACAGGTCTTGACCCTAAGTTTCCGCCAGCCGCAGAACTATTGATGATTTGGTCTTCGAAGTTTAATAGATAACCTACCAATTGACCACTAAAGTATTCGGTAATATCTCCCCTAATACCCGTTTCATAGTTCCAGGAACGTTCTGGTTTTAATACTAAATCTTCTGCTGTAGGTGAAATGGCAGATTCATACCGAGGAGGTGAAAATCCTCTATGCACTCCCGTAAACCAAGTCATATTCTTTGCAAAATCCAAAGTAGTTCCAAAACCAGGTAAAACAATTTGGTTTTTAGCTGTGGCAGTTTTATCTAACTGTACGGTTGGATTGGTACCAGAAAAATAATCAAAGGTAGCTGGATCAAAATCTCTTCGTGCACGATTGATGGAGCGTGTTTGTGTAAAGGACTCATATCGCACCCCAGGGATTACAGAGAATTTTTCTGTTAGGCGGATTCTGTCCTGCAAATATACAGAAACTGCTTTGGCTGACCGCCTTTCATCATCCCTAAGTTCTCCACTATTAGCCAAACTTGTTTGGGATTGTAATAAAACAGCAGGTGTAGATCCCACTCCATTGGGGTAGACTACAAAATCAGGTGTCGTTGGACCATTTAGAAGTTGGACCTTTGCCATATCCAGATGGTAACGAGTTCCCAAATCAATTTCGTGTTTGATTGAACCAGTTTCAATTTCGGTTTGTAATTTAGTTTCGATACCTGCAAATTTATAGGTTCTGTCTCTATGAGCGTTTGTTCCTCTCATCCAAATGGTGTCCCCTGGCCTTTCTGTGTAAGGTTCTCCATCATAGGTAGCGAGTGTATCCGTTGGTTTGGTGCTCCCCCGTGAATTTCGTGAATAATTCTGTCTTGCCCAGTTCCTTTCGGTATAGGCTGAATACACACGAGTGATGAGTTTTGATTTTTCGGAAAGGCTCCATTCATGTCCTATAGAAAAACTATAACGTTCGATGGTTCTTTTATCATTTTGTGCCGGGTTGTCTTTAGGATTGTTTTGAAACATTCCGGTGGTTAGACCTACATAGGTGGCTTGGGATTCTTGTTGGTGGAATCCTACTTTGGTAGTAATGTTATGTTTTTCATTTAACTGGTGTATGGTTTTTAAATTGGCTTCATTGACAAAGTAACCTTGGTTGGCACGAAAACCATCACCTTGTTTTCTAAGTACATTCACATCAAATCCGGTATTACCAAAAGTTCCTCCGTAGTTTACCATTTGGCTGAAGTATGCGTTCTCTCCACCTATGGTTTGGATATTTAAGGTAGGATCTTTAGGAGGACGTCTTGTGATAAAGTTTACAACTCCTCCAATTGTAGATGGTCCAAAAAGAATCGAACCGGAACCCTTTACTACTTCAATTCGTTCCATACGTTCAATCGAAGGAGTATAATACATCTCTGGTTCCCCATAGGGGTTTAGCGATGTAAAGAGTCCATCTTCTAAAATAAGAACCTTTCTGGAAACCTCTCCACTCACTCCCCTGAATCCTAAATTCATAGTAAGACCTGCAGGATCTTGGTAACGAATGTTAGCTCCTGGTACACGACGTAAAACTTCCATATTGTCAGTGGGCCTTGTTTCTTCTAAAAACTTTTTAGTAATGATGGTGGCAGAACCTGGAATTCTTTTTAGATCTTTTTTATCCCCGATCACACGAATTTCTGCTTTCTTCCATTTCGGATCCTCTGGATTCTCTTCTGGAATCTCTAATGTATCCTTAGGAAAAGGTTCTTGGGATTCTGGATTTTGTTTAGAGTTTGCTTCCTGTGCCTGTAACTGTATCGTTTCAGGGACCGTGATCAGGGCAATGACCAAAATACAATTGAGAAGTAGTTTCATTTTCATATAATTATAATTTTGAGACTAGAGTTCATTTAATGACAAAGGGAACAACTGAAAATTGCGACAAGGAACCCCAATGAATCCAAAAAAACGCTATTTAGACCACAGGTCCAAAAACACGAAACTAGCTCACCGAATCTTATTAGTTTTTGACTTATTAGCTATTGCAGTCCTTATTCCGGTTCTTTACGGTTCTGGATTTTTAGCAGAAGATCCATTGGTTTTTGTATTTGCAGTGGGAATGATGGTTATCTTTTTTGTATCCCCTCATTTCCTACTCTTTATTTTTTTAAAACCAAAATGGTCTGACTTCGATACCAATTTGCGAGTTATCCAACTTGGTGAAAAAAACAAAATTCTTAGAACCATACCATTTGATTCCATCAAATTTATTTCTTTATCAGAATATACTTATACTGTTAATACTAAAAACGGATCTCGAACAATCACTGTTTATACCGTTTTAGGTCATTTGGATGGGGAATCTGTACATCTAGCAGAATCTACAAACTACCCAGAGATTCGTCTCATGAGTGAGTCCATCGCAAAAATATTAAAAACTTCAATTCAAAATGAAACTAATGAATTGATCCCGTATACTGAACTTGATCTACCGATTCACAAACGAAAACGACCAAAAGAAATATTGGAACCAGAAATCACATTTGATACTCATTCGCAAGTCTCGATACAAAGAACTAATTCAGAGAGCCTCCTTAAATCTAAATACCAACCCAAAATTTTTGTATTTGTTGGAACTACTCTTAGTTTTGCACTCACTCTTATCATTCATTTTGTTTTTGGATCTGTTTTTGAACTTTCGGTAGATTCCTGGCAAACGTTTCCTCCCACGATTGTACAATTAGGATTTTTAATAGTTTCCTTATTATTGGGATTTTTTCCCATTACATACGTTTGGTGGAATTATAAAAAAAGAAAAGAAATTCGCATCAAAAAAGATACATTCTTTTGGAATGACAAGGCATACCGATTTCAAGATTGGGAAGAAATTTTACTCAAAGAAAATATATTATATATTGTAAATGACACAAAAACTGAAAAACACTCGTTATTTTTCTTTTGTCAACCTGGAGATTATTTAGCTGTTCACCATTGGATAATAAAAGAAATCGTTTTTTGGTCAGGTGATAGTGCGGATTTTAGTCGGTTTTAGAAAATAAAAAAAAGACAAACCTTACAATGATTCTGTTTGAAATTGTAAAGTTTGTTTTTCTGATCCTTCGATTGGAAAAGAAACTACTGACCAGGAACTGCTGGCACTTCTTTTTTCTTTTTATCCTTTGAAAGTAATCCCTTTAGTTTTTCTTGAGTCTCTGGATCTTGGAGTTTTTCTTTTCCCATTTGGATCGCTTTTTGGCCTTCTTCCGAATTGGCTTTTTCAATGATTTTACTCATTAATCCAGGTTCATCCGATGATCCCTCTTTGGTCTCTGCACTCGCACAACTAAGCGAAAACAGTAGAATGATAGCAATTAAGATAGTTTGGTGTTTCAGTTTCATTTTTTCCATAACAGGAGGAATTTAAGTACTAAAAATCAATTCGTCAATGGAAAAACAAAATCGTTTGTAGAAAACAAGGCAGTCTCTAAAACCATTCCTGGATCGACATTACAAACCAATGCCAAAGGATCATTCATGAATCAAAAATCGATGGATCAGGATACAGCACAATTAGAGGCTTTAGGACTGAGGTCTGAATTTGACCGCAGTATGAGTTTTTGGGAAAATTTTTCCTTGGGATTCACTTATCTTTCACCGGTTGTGGGTGTGTATTCCGTATTTGCCTTAGCCATCCAAGCCGGTGGCCCTCCCATGATTTGGAACTACCTACTAGTAGGTTTTGGACAATTTTTAGTTTGTTTGGTATTTGGTGAAATCGTTTCCCAGTATCCCATCTCGGGTGGAATTTATCCGTGGTCTCTGCGTTTGGTGGGCGAACGATGGGCCTGGATGTCAGCTTGGGTGTATGCCTGGGCATTATTTACCACTGTGGCTGCGGTAAGTGTAGGCGGAGCTCCCTTTCTTAGCCAACTGATCGGAATTGAATTTGGGAATTCAGGATTTATCTGGATCGCCATTCTTATGATTCTTATTTCTACGATTCTTAATTTGAGTGGAACAAGACTACTTGCACAAGTTGCGTTTTTCGGATTTTTATGTGAACTGATTGGGGCAGTCGTCGTTGGCGGTTATTTATTATTTTTTGCAAAAGTAAATTCCATATCTATCCTATGGAATACTTTTTCTTTTGGGGAAGGTGTAAATTATTTTCCAGCCTTCCTTGCATCTTCTGTGGCAGCCATGTTTTGTTATTATGGATTTGAGGCCTGTGGTGATGTCGCCGAAGAGACACCAAACGCTAGTGCTGCGATTCCAAAATCCATGCGTATGACAATTTACATTGGTGGTGGCGCTGCGACCTTTGTTTGTTTAGCACTCTTACTTGCAGTTCCTAATATTGATAAAGCCATCTCAGGGGAAGATAGTGATCCTGTCACCACCACCCTTGTTTCGGCGATGGGAATGACAGGTTATCGTATGGTCATTGGAGTAGTTATGATTTCTTTTTTGTCATGTTTACTCAGTTTGCAAGCAGCCGCCAGTCGCCTTTTATTTTCTTTTGCCAGGGACGGAATGATTTTTGGAAGCAAATACTTAAATCATCTTTCCAAATCAAACAAAGTTCCAGTCAATGCTCTCGTGATCACTGGACTCATTCCGATTTTAATCGCAAGTATTGGTCATTGGTTACAAGATGCAGTCACTACCATCATTAGTTTTGCTTCTGCCGGAATTTATATTGCATTTCAAATGGTTGTTCTTGCTGCCTTATATGCAAGGTATCAAGGTTGGAAACCATCTGGTTCCTTTACCTTAGGGAAACTAGGAATTTGGATTAATGTTTTGGCTTTGTTATATGGGTTGACAGCGGTTGCCAATATGGTCTGGCCAAGAACTCCCGAAGAACCCTGGTATATCAATTACGGAATGATTTTCACAACACTCATTGTGATCTCCAGTGGTTTACTTTATCTCATAATTAAAAAACCACATTTACAAAGAAACATTTCTTAAAAGAACATATTTCAAAAAAGTGTTTCATTTTTATTTGGGATAGAAATTATTCTCTTTCCCAAATAAGATACTCACCACTATTTATTTCTTCTTTTAAAATAATCCTGAATCCTGGTAGGTAACTTCCACCAAACCCATGAAATGTGATTAGTTTAGTTCCTGGACTAAGTAAAAAAAGTTTTTGTTTTAGAATTTCTAAATCTTTTAAAAACTGGTGTGCCGATTTTTTTTTGGAAGAATCTATAGAATGACTTCCTTTCATCGTTTCGTACAAAGGATTAAAACAAAAATAATGAGAGTGACCAGTTGGAAATTCATTTAAAAAATCTGTATTTTTAAAATTAACATCCGGTGTATTCCAAATTTCCTTTAAAGACTCAGATATTTTAAGTAATTCTTCTCTATTTTCTATTCCTAAAATATCAATTGAATGATTCGATACTTTTGAAAGGTAAATACAGAATTTACCAACTCCAGAACCTAAATCAACAACGGAAGTTACTTTATCCTTCGATAAATAATTCCATGTCCTTTCAATGACAGAAATCGGTGTCCACTGGTAAGGGGAAAGTAATTGAAATTTTTTAGGAAGATAAGAATCCCAAAGTTCATCTGTCATTGGATCCCCTACGACCATTTTCTTTCTTTGGCTCAAAAATTGGTTTCTCATTTCATCCCATTATGTTAGAACTTTCGTTTATGGACCAAAAGATTCAATATTTGAACCAAATGATCGAAATCATCGATAGTAAAGTTACGATTTTCAAGAAAAACAAGTCCAAAATACCGCAAGCCGCGTATGTTGCTGAGAAACAGGTTCTCACTCGTACCATCCAAGATACAATAAAACTAGCAGAAGAAATAAAACCTGTTCCCTTTTCCCTTATTAATGATTTGAAATCTCTGATCAAACAATTATAATCAAACATTGCTTCTTTAGCGAGTTTGTTATGAATCAAAACGATTGTTACCAAGTACCTGTGATCATAGGTGCAGGAATTTCCTCTGCTTCCATTGTTATGCTAAATCCCAATGTAGTAGTCTTTGATAAGGGAAGATTTCCAGGAGGTAGGTTATCTAGTAAATATGGGATTAATCCCTCCCCCTTTGATTTTGGGGCAACCATGTTTTCTGACCTTATGGATGTTCGTTGGCTTGGACAAGAAATGAAATATTCCATTTCAGAAATCTGGAAATCTAATTCAGTTCATATACCTACCAGACCAATTTATGATGACACACATTTTTATCCAGAAAATGGTATGGGTAACATAGTTTCCTCTATGTTAGGTGAAAATAAAACAATCCAAAGCCATAAATTAATAAAAATTGAAATGGTTGATGAAACAACCTGGAAATTAGAATTTCTAGTTTCGGTAAACAAACAAATAAAAACTATAACAGCAAAAAACATTATACTGACGATTCCTATTCCACAAATTTTAGAAATCCTTCATTTTTCAGAAAAAAATCAAAAATTAAAACACTGGAGCGATTTTTTAGGAAATTACAACGATTACCGAAAAACATTAGTTAGTTATTTCTATTGGGACAATTGGAAACCAAATTGGAAAGAACTTTTATTAAATCCAGAGGCCTCTATTCCCGTAACAACGTTACTGAACCGAGGTGAGGATTGGGAATATCTAAGTTGGGAAAGTTTAAAATACAATAATAAGTTTGTTAGTGGTTCAGCACTTCTTGTACAATTTGGGTCCCTATTTTCGGAAAATCATTTTGAAGATTGGATGGATGAGAACAAAAATCCAAAACCAAAATACAAAGAATTACTCATTCAAGAATTAAAAAAAAGATTTGGAGCACCAGAACCAAACATTATTTGGCAGCACCGGTGGAAATATGCACAAGCACAAATCCCCCTATTGGGTAAGGAGGGTGCATTGAATTTAGATATTGAAGAATTTGAAGTATGGAAAAAACTCGGCAAAGAAACAGGCATTACCATTCTAGGTGATTGGCTTTTTGGAGCTAGAATAGAAAGAATTGTGGGCGGTATTTCATTTTTAACCCACAACAACCTACTACATTAGTATATAAGTTTATTCTTGTGCAAGTAATTCTCGAAACTGATTCACTCGTCTCCGATTGGCAAAGATATCCCATAACCCAAGTATCGATTGAGACCTGATTTGAGCTTCTTGTTTATCTTCTGGAAAATAAATTTCCACCCGATCTGGAAACCTAAAAACTTTTGTGAAAAAAATCACACGTATGTATTCCCCTTCTTTTTCTTCACTGATCCAAATATTCTCAGAATCGTGGAAATATTTGGATATTCTTTCAAATGCAATTTTTCGAGACGTAGTATAAGAAATGGGATCCACCTTGTGGACAAAGTTGTATTGCATACTTTGACTAGAAACGCAGTTAGGTGATGGAGGGCATCCTCTTAGTTCCCCATCCGTAACTCCAGAAAGTGGGCTTAGAACACTCATACAACAAATAAAGAAAACTGATATTGCGGCTTCCATACCTCCTAAATTTGAAAACGCTTGAATTTTTACTTGCAGAATTTATAAAAAACGTCATTTTTATTGGCTCATGAAACGAATCCAAAAATACTTTCTATCGGCATTGATCATTAGTATCATTTTACTTATCATCATTTCCTACTATTTTTCCAGTTTGGTTTTGTACCCCAAGGTCAAATGTAATCCGGAACACCATGTCTATTGTGACGGTCCCAATGAATTAGGATTAGAATTTAAAGAAGTCGAAATCATAACGGAAGACAAACTTAACCTTGTTAGTTATTGGATACCCGCCAAACAATCTAATATTACGATTATACTGGTACATGGTCATGGAGGACAAAAAAATGAGGGCCTTCGTTTTGCTAAAAGTTTACACGAAGCAGGTTATAATTTACTTCTTTTAAGTTTACGAAGAAACCATGGTGGGTTTGCCTCAATGGGATTTCATGAACAAAAAGATGTAGAAGCAGCTCTTACCTATCTAAAAACAAAAGGTTACAATCAAATTGGAATTTTTGGGTTTTCAATGGGTTCCGCAACAAGTATCATCGCAATGGCAAACCATCCAGAAATTCAAGCTGGCATCTTTAGCAGTGGTTACGGTAGCGCCATTGATGTATTAGTAGAATCTGCCAAAAGAGATTTTGGAATTCCATACTACCCACTCATTCCAGTCGTAAAACTAGCATTAAACCTACGCGGAAACATGGATATTGATTCAGTTAGGCCCATTGATAAAATTGCATCTATTAGTCCGAGACCCATAACCATCTTTCACTGTACAAAAGACGATTATGTGGATTACCATCATGCCTTAGATTTATACGCAAAAGCAGGTGAACCCAAATCACTTTGGTCACCTGAATGTAATCGCCACGAACGTCTTTGGAATTTTGCCCCCAAGGAAGCCGAATTCAGAGCGGTTAGTTTTTTTCAGAAGTATTTGAAATAACAATATATGAGAAAAATAATTGCCGCCATCAATATGACACTTGATGGCTATTGTGACCATACATCAGGGATTGCTGACAAGGAAATTCATCAACATTATGCTGATCTTTTGAGAAGTGCTAGTGTCGTTTTATACGGAAGGATCACTTACCAACTAATGGAGTATTGGCGGACTATTTTAGAAAAACCTATAGGGGAAGAAGATATGGATGACTTTGCGAATGCCATTAATGACACACCTAAGATAGTTTTTTCCCGCACACTACAAAACCTAGATTGGAAAAGTGCAACATTAGCTACGAGTGATCTAAACACAGAAGTATTGCAACTGAAACAGCAATCAGGTAAAAATGTTTTTGTTTGTAGCCCAAGTTTAATCCTTGCTTTAACTAAACTGAACTTAATTGACGAATTCCAACTTTGTGTTCATCCTGTGATCGCAGGAAGTGGATTGACTCTATTTAAAGACATAAAGGAAAAAATAATTCTAAATCTTATTAAAACTAAAACATTTAGCTGTGGTGCCGTCCTTCATTATTACGAACCTAAAAAGGCAAGAAAAGTGGATTGACCTTAAAAGTTCATAGTATAACGAGTGAAATTATACAGTTTAATGATAGTAACATAGAATATCCATACCTTTTTAGTGTTCCTACGTTCATTTTTTGACATTGCGACAATACCAAATTAACAACTTTGTCATTTATTAACATAAAGTCATAAGGAGACATTATAGCTATTCTCAGAAGTTCCTAATATTATTTTAAAAAGTATGACAAATCCAATAAACAAAAATAGGATGCTTTTCAGAAAACAGCAAATTAATTATAAAAGGGCCTTTGCCTCATTTCAAAGAATTCGTTGCATATCCTTCAACTGAAAAACACCTAATAAAAAAGTAATATTCATCTCTAATAAAAGGATTCTTTAGTCCCTTTTTACCTGGTGCTTTAGAAATAGCATCTGTAATAGCATTTTCTAGTTTTGGTATAAGTGGTAAAGGGAAGTATGCACAACTTCTTCCTTGAACAAAAACATCTTCACTGCCTATTTATTGCGGCTCTAAGATTATTTGCCTATACTCACCCCAACTAATGCAAGATATGTTAAAAAAATAGATTACGAAAATTAATTTCTGTTTACTCATATTTAATATTTACACACTGCAAAATTAAGTATTTCAGATAAATCGAAACACCTACATTCTCAAATTTGACTCTTTTGGATTTTATGCTTAATTCACTAAATGCGTTTTCCAGAATATTTGGATAAGTAAAACTACAAAATTGGAATTCATTTCTATTTTCTACAATTAAAATTTCGCCTGGCTCCATGTAACCGATATTCTTAGCCATTGTTCTGCATGCCACATTGCCAATTAACAATATTGAACGAAATAAAGATATTTTTCCCATTACAATAATGTATAAATAAAATAACTATAAGTCAAACCATTTCAAGAATTTTTTAAATAAACTAAGAAATTCTCATTTTATGATTTACCATTTAACACCTGTTCTCAATTATAAGGTTAACAGCTGTATAATTAAACAAACAATGAATAATTCGATTATTAAAAACGCTTCATATTTTATAATATTAGCACTTTCATTGGTATTAAACTTAGTTCAAATTTTAATTTTTCAAAAAAAATGAACGTTTGGTGGAAAAAAGAGAAACGCCAATTGTTAAGAATAATTGTGAAAACGGCAATAATACGAAAAATTCAAGCCAAAATGGTTACCATAAAACCAAACAAACGTTGGTTGTTTACGTAAAGCCACACCCTCCAACTTTTCACAATGGAAGATATATAAATTATAATGACTATTATGTGATAGAAGTAGGAAGCAAAAAAAAAGTCATCTTTACAGAAGAATATATGAATAAATGGATAAAAACCGAAGTAGATTCGGAAGCAATAGTATGGAAATAATTTTAAAATCATTTTTTACTGTAATAATATATATTTCAGCTATCTATCCGAGTTTTTTATTTTCTCAATCGGAAAAAGAAAAAAAGGTGATCTTAATAGACACCGACAAATCGATCTATGGCGAATATTTGGATGCAGGGAATAACTGGTTTATTCGAAATGACACGAAAGGGATCTCAATCGATAAAAAGAGAGTATTAGCTGTAATTGATAAAGATTATTATGATTTAATTAAAACAAAATCTGCCATAAAAAGCTCATACGAGTCTCTAGTCTATTTCGATTCTTCTGCTAATTACCAATGGAGTGAAGATAGAATTAAACTCCACAATGAAAATTTATTTTTCCGTATAACAAAAAATTAGCTTAATTTTTGTTACGGCATACTTTTACAACGAAAGCATAAAGGCAAATGAAGCTATTAAGAATAGCATTTATGGATTTAGTTCTGGTGCGGAAAGACGATTCAACGAACAATACAGAAACTATCAAATTTCGGCTTCTTTAACGCTTTTGACTTTTTCATATTCGGCAGTTTTTGCTTATTTAAGATTTGGACGAGATTCAAAATTCAATAATCTTGAAATTCAAAATAGACAACATATCGAAATTGAAGATTTTTCTAAAAATGAAAATGAAAGAAAACTAAATGCAAACCATCAACAAAACTATTTTGAATTCGCAATGTCGAAAACCATCTGAAGGATAAAAAATGCACATATTAAAATTAACATATTTGGTACTATTTATAACCTTTCACTTTTTTTCTTGTATAAACAAAAACAAATCTCCTATAATTCCATTTCTTCCTGCAAGTGCGTCAGCCTATTCTTATGAAGACATTGGTCTTCCTTCACAACCAGAAGAGTATAAACAAGTAACGCTACCATTGATTTCGAACGCTGAATCAGAAGCTATTGAGAACCTGATGAAGAATATGGATGATTTAGGATTAATGACCGATGTTTCTCTAAAACAGCAGTCCGTTGAAGCATGGAAGAATATTCAGTATTCACCAATGAGCAATGACGAAATTAATAATAAAATAAACAAAGAATCTATCGGATTGCAAGTTAATCCAAAAGTTGCAGGGACCAATGCAGAACTTTTGGAACGAGAATCACTTCAAGCAACTAATTTTTTTAATAAAGTCGAGGCGGATTTTCCAAATTTTTCTAATGAAGAATTGATTTCAATTCGCAAAAAGCTTACTACATCGCTTATAATGATTCGCCTACAAATGGATTTCGGTGACAAAACTGACGGAGTACCAATGGAATTTTTAAAAATGATACAAGTTAAAACCGTAGCACATAGAAAGAAAGTCACAGAAGAAATTATAAACCGAGGTGTAAAGTCATTATGATAAAACTTCGATTTATTTTTTTAATCATCGCAGTGAATATTTCCTGTAATGGATTATACAAAATTTTAAATAAAGATGATAAAGATAACAAAAAATATTTGGGCTTTGTTCTTGCAGAATTTTTACCAATAACTGCTGGTTGTCCGCCAGTTAATTTTACTATAGAGAAGGATACGAATTATCCAATAACTCTATCTACAGAGAGTCCAGTTATCTTTAACATTTCATCAACTAACAATTTACCCCCTCCAAATCAATATAAGGAGTACGTATTAATTGTATCAAAAGATTCAACTACAAATTTGGATTTTTTTACAAACGGACTCTGTTACAATAGAAATTCGGAAATAGTTAAAGAATCGCCAATTACTTCTACCCCGACCGAATTACAATTTCGACTTTCAATGAATGATGTAAGAACACTTCAAAACGCATTTTACCTAAAATTAGTTTCAGGTAAAGCTACAGTAACAATTAGGCAGGAATAACTATGAAAAAAAATATAATTCGCAGATTTACTATTATTACATTATTTTTAATAATCTTGATTCCTTGATCTATTAATTCCCAGGCTTCTGAATGTATAACAAATTCATTCAATAAAGACAAAACCTTTCTAACATTCTATGGTGATTCATTGGGTGATTTTGTAGACTTACCATTATATGGCTATTTTGGTTGGAATTTCTATCTAACCAGCCAATATCCAAATGTAGATTGGCAAACTCAGAATTTTGCAGTTGGTGGTTTTACAACAGCCGAAGTATACAATCACATAATACTGTGTACGAATCCGACAAATCGAAGCCATTACAGAACAGCAGATAACGTGGCAATTGAAATTGGCGGGAATGATTATATCAAGAACGTAGCAATGCTAGTATATATGACTTGGAAATATGGAGATGTAGATCGAAGGGTTACGGAGAATACTCGTATTCTAATAAGAGTATTAAGAAATCCATCTAGAAATAAAAAAGTACTACTAATGGGAAATTTCCCAACTTTAGCAAAAAGTCCAACTCTCGGAGATTATCCTAATTATTTTGCCCCCTTTAAATATTTTCCAAATGGAAATATGTTTGATAAAGCGTTGGAATTTGAAGAAGCAAAGCAAAGACAGGAAAATGAAGAAGTTGCAGCGTCTGTTTTTCAATCGATAATAACGTATGTAGCTGGCGAATTTAGTCTTTTGTTAGGATATGCTTTATCCCTAGCAAGTTCTATTGATTTTTATTTAGATCAAACGTCGATCAACTATTCTAATCTTACAGGTCAAGATGACTGGTATTGGAGGTGGCACGGTGAAAATGTAAAAAATCCAATAACGCACGCAGTTAGTTTGGGGTTAATGTCCCATCAACATTCATTAGAAGTTATGGCAGCAGAAGAAAATAATTACGCAGGTACCTCTGTTTATAACGGCGTTGCTATTCAATTTCAGCCTGGTGGGGTTTCATTTTTGCCACTTTACTATTATTTCATAAGGCATATTGACGCAGGTTTAGGTCACCCATATGTCGCAAATAAAGATTTATACTCTGACCCAATCCACGTAAATCATATCGGCTATTACTTATGGTCTACGATTTTGGCAAGAAGGATAGTTGAAAATGGATGGCATAATTTACCTCCTCAATCTGACTATGACGGAGAAATGTGTAGGGTTTGGAATTGCGGTAAAGCAAAAAAACCTGCTTACGGTGACACCATAGCTGATCCTCCGCCTCCAGTTGTAATTGTTGAACCAGACCCTATAGATTGGATTATTTTACTATGTTTATTCACAGGGAAATGCTGGTAAAAATAATCGAACCCAGACTTATCTTCTATTGGCTTTGTAATTCTTTAATAATTATAAGCTTATTTAGTTGTATAAAGAGCAATACTCCTAACTTAAAAAGCTTACTTTTACCTCAAGTAACATCGCCTATTGAAGCTTATCCAGCAATAGGATTCAAATTAGAAGGTTGCATCCTTTCGTTCGACAAAGGAAATGAAAAAATATCGACATGTTTTAATTTAGATAGAAAAGACTGCAATATAGACTTTTTTTTGAATATTTCCAGCGAACAGATACTTACCAAAAGAAAGAATGATCTCTCATTCCTAAACATTAATTTCTCAAATTGTTCAAATTCAGGATTAGCCTTAGTATCCAAATACAATAGTTTGAGTATCCCTAGTTCAACTATGCTAAAAGATATACTTAACATAAACAATTTATCAGAATTAACTAATTTAAGATTTTCAAACACATACTCATGCGAAATTTCAAATTTTACACAACCACCATTAATTGGTAATACATATGTTAGGCTACTAAGTAAAGAGGAACTTCTGTCGCTTAATTCCTTAGAAATGGAGCTTTCACTATTTTCCAATACAACGGTATCCTGTATGCAGGATTTGAATATTTCAAATGAAATAATGAATTTTTTATCACAGATTAAAGACAAAAAGTACTTAACTGGTATTCCATGCTCAGACTCATCCACTTCTACTTTCGAAAAATGTTTAAAATAATATTTGGATTCATTGTAATATGTAATCTATCATGTAGTAATGGTGAAAAAAATAACTCTAAAAACATACTTTATTCGTATCTTTTGAATGCATACCAAAACACTGCTTACTTTGAATGTAACAAAAACCTTGTCAAAGAATTCGCAAAATTTGAAGACCAAAGGGGTGACGTTAAAACAGGGGCTTTCAAAACTCCTTCAAACAATATGACTTTTCAAGATATACTTGGGGGAGAAATGAAAATTACCGAGAACCTGTTAACATTAAGTATTGAAGTAGTTTCAATACCAAATCAAATTAATTTAAATATTCCTCCAGCTAATAACGTATATCCTGAAATATTTTATAGATTTAATTTCAAAACTAACGAACATAAAATTTATGTTGGAATAGAAAATTTTTCGAATGGAACTATTTCCCAATCAAGTTTAAATAATCTTACAGTATATGTTAATTCAAACGGTACAGTGGAATCTGGCTGTGGTTTCGCTAATACCGAAGGTAATAAAATTACTTTCAAATGTGACAAAACTTTTAGCAAAACTCTTGTTAATATAAATGAAAATTCGTATTTTAACGTAGAAAGTTCGCACAGAATTAACAATGATTATTATCAGGATTGCTTTTAGAAGGAGATTTGTGATTTAAAGCTAAATTTTTTCCGTTATCGAAATTTTTCATACGCTCTAATTACAATTTTTGACCACATGTTAGAAAAAATTTCCATATAAAATCTTATTCTTACGTTTTATGAATAATTATATTGGTTTTTCTATTCCAATTCAATCTTCAATAATTGAAAGGTGCTTGGTTTTCTTTTAAGAGGAACTCGCAGGGCTAGGTCACTGACCGCATGACTAAAGGTCAGGTGAGGGACGGAAGCGAATAGCGAGCCCCGCAGGACTCCGACCCCGAAATAAAATGGAGGGGACTCGCCCAAACTCCTAAACACAATTGTATTCACCTACAATATCTTGACAAAAACCCACAGATGTTATAATGAGACACCTCAATGATCCAAAACCAAACAGAAAGAAAGAAGGAAAAAAAACAGAGTTTAAGTGAATCACACAGCAAAGGGTACTTTTACTCTCAAAATAACAAGGAACCTATTACCAAACCTCACAAATCCCCTAAATCCAACCCTTCTGAATACCTTTGCTCACCCTTTCTCCCTAAGTTCTCTAAAAGCACTTATACTAGACCCAATAAGAACCTCACACCCCTAGTAAATGAACAAATTAGGAAAGAATACACCCTTAGAACCCTTACTATACTAAAATCCTTGTATCCCAAAGGATGTAACTGTCCAAAATCCCAGAAAGAGCCTAAGCTTAATTACCTCAGAGTAAAAGGTAGAGAATCTATTGCAAGGTGTGGACTTTGCCATAAACAGATAAGCCTGACAGCCAATACACCCTTCCAAAACATTAAGTTACCTCTCGCCTATATCTCCTACATCATACAGGATCAAATCCTCCAATACCCCAAGGTTATGACCTCTAGAGAAATATCTAGAAAGCTAAGTATTCCCTACAAGACAGCCTTCTACCTTAAGAAAAGAATCCAAGTTATCTTCACTCATCTCAATGATTCGCTTAGAGAGAAATTATTCAAAGAACTTGAGAATCCAGACTATGCAAAAGATAAGATTGCAGTAGCTGACTCAGTCGTGCTTTACTCCAGCTCACTTCGAGCCAATAAATTCAGGTCTAGAAGATACAAGGGTGGATCAGCGTCGATTTATCTCTCTAACTCAATCGGAGGAGAACAGAAAGGAACACTCGTCCATACAGTTGGCATCAATGGAGGTATGACCTTCTACAAATCCATACCTCTGAGTAATCAATATTATCTAGAAAAAGACTTAGAAGAAAAAATTCCTAAGAATGTTACCCTATGGACTGACCAAGGTTATGAATTTATCTGGGATCGACCTAATCACAAATCTGTTAACCATTCACGCAAGAGTAATGATCCAAGATACAATATGTCCAGGGAACGTTGGGTAACTAAGGAAGGTGTTAGCTCTAATGGAGCTGAAGCTCGAAATAATATATTGAAGCAGTCTTTCCGAAGTTATGGGTATATTTCTCCAAAGTGGTCGCAATTATACCTAACAGAAATTAGCTTATTAGGTAACATAAGATTTGTTCCTGAATTGAGAAATTTTCTGGGTTTTAGGGAAAGTCGATTTGTGGGGTTACGGGATTTCTACTGCTCGAAGGGGGACTCGAACCCCCACACCTTGCGGCACTACCACCTCAAAGTAGCGTGTCTACCAATTCCACCATCCGAGCGGGTGTGTATGTATGGACAGGATAGGAAAACGGGTTCTTTCGTCAAGGAGATGAATTTTCTCTTGTCACTTCTACTCACCATTCGGTAGGTTGTAGGGGTCACAAGTATGCAAGTATCTGATCTCACCTTTCGCCTAAAACTCCTCTTCATTGGTTTCCTTTCACCACTACTTGTTTTGCTAGGTCTTATTTTGTCATCTCCCTACTGGCTAAAATCCTCAGAAACCTACCAAAAATCAGATCTTGCCGTATTGGAAGTTACTAGTCCATTACCATCTAAAAAAATGCTAAAAGCAGTGGTAACTTTGGCAACGCGTTCAGACTTCAAAAAGCTAATTCTTGTTATACGAGAAGATAAAAACCAAAATCTTCTTTTTAGTCCTGGAGAAAAATTACAAAAAATCAAAGAACATCTACAATCACTGGGAATGAGTCCAACTCTGTTGACTTCACTCATAATCCCAGTTTCCAAAATGGGTGACACGGACGAGGCATCCAAAAACCTATTAAAAATCGCTGTTTCCGACAACATAGGAGCCATTTTACTCCTTTCTCGGGAGTATGAAACCAAACGAGTTTTAGGTATCTATCGAAAAACCTTAGCAAGTTTGCCCATCAAGGTGACAGCCTATGGATTCCCATCTGATTTCTCTAGCTCCAACTGGTTTTTATCAGAAGATGGGGTCAAAGAAATCTCCGGTGAATTTGTACGTTATCTATATTCTTATATTAGAGGTATCCTGTAAATGGATGAAATTAAAGATTCCAACGAACTGATAGAACAACGCATTCAAAAAATTAACGATTTAAAAACTAAAGGAATCAATCCTTATCCACTTCGTTTTTTTCCCAATTCCAATTCCAAATCGCTTATCGCCGGTTTTGATCCGAACCAAATGGAAAAAAAATCATTTAAACTAGGTGGGAGGTTACACGCTAAACGTGTGATGGGAAAAGCTAGTTTTGCGCACTTAAAAGATGCAGAAGGTCTTATCCAATTGTATGCTACTCGTGATGATTTGGGGGAAGAAAACTACTCTCTTTTTAAATCGCTCGATTTAGGCGATTGGATTGGAATTGAAGGATGGCTTTTCCAAACACAAAAAGGAGAAACCACTCTTCACCTTACAAGCGTTCAACTACTTGCAAAATGTATCCGCCCTCTTCCTGTTGTCAAAGAAAAAGACGGAGTTATTTATGACGCTTTCTCAGACGTAGAACAAAGATATCGTATGCGTTATGTGGATTTGGTCGTGAACGAAAATGTAAGAGAAACATTTAAAATGCGTTCTCGTATAATTTCTGAAATTCGAAAGTTTTTAACGAATGAAGGGTTTTTAGAAGTAGAAACTCCCATGATGCAACCCATTGCCGGTGGTGCTGCCGCTCGCCCATTTGTTACACACCATAATACTCTTGATATGGAACTTTTTTTAAGAATAGCTCCAGAACTATATCTTAAACGACTGATTGTTGGTGGAATGGACCGAGTCTTTGAACTCAATCGGAACTTTCGTAATGAAGGAATTTCTACAAAACACAATCCTGAATTTACTATGATGGAAGCCTATATGGCTTTTGGTGATATGGAAACTATGTTATCCCTTACAGAACGTATGATTGTTTCGGTAGCAGAGTCCATAGGCAAAGGTTTAAAATTTGCTTACGGAAAAGACCAAATCGATTTATCACCTCCTTGGAAACGAGTCAAATACATCGATATCATTAAAGATTATTCAGGAATCGATTTTAGTAAAATCACAGACTTACAAGATGCAATTTCACAAGCGAAATCCAAAGGTGTGGATTCTTCAGATTCTGTTTCCATTTGGAAGGTTTGTGATGATGTGTTTAGTTCCCTTGTGGAACCGCATCTCATCCAACCTATCTTTATTACAGACTTCCCGAAAGAACTCTCCCCACTTGCCAAATCAAGAGAAGATGATCCCAAATATGTGGAACGTTTTGAACCTTACGTGGCAGGTCGAGAAATCGGAAACGCCTTTACTGAGTTAAACGATCCTTTTGACCAAAGAGAACGGTTTGAAGAACAAGTAAAACAAAGAGAAGCTGGAGACGATGAGGCATTTATGATGGATGATGACTATATTCGCGCATTAGAATATGGCCTCCCGCCAACAGGTGGACTTGGAATTGGAATTGACAGGCTTGTTATGTTACTCACTGACTCACACTCCATTCGCGATACCATCCTGTTCCCACTGATGAGACCAGAATAAAACCTATCTCGCAAAAAAAGATATCTCTGCACTTTTTTGAAAAGCTGTATAGCCGGTAAAAAAAGTCTTAGGGCATAAAAAAAGCCTTCCGGGATTTATCTGGGAAGGCTTTTTTTTAGAAAAGGTAACTAATTACTTTTTGTTAATATTCAATTTCGGTTCCGACTCCATAGTGCGAATCAGTTTGGACAAATTTGTTTGGAAACTGGCAGTTTGGCCTGAATTTAAAGTATAGTTTGTGGTTTCTTTTCTGTTTGTATAACTGATCCCAATATTTTGGCTTTCCGCAATTTTCGGAATTAAATCAGAAGCAATCGCCGATGTAATAACAATCGTATCAGAATAATCCGTATTGGTGCGTTTTAGATTGTACCATGTTTCCCCTAACTTTAAGGAAACACCAATGGGAAGATCCACATCAAAAGTTCCAATTTCATATAACAAAAAGTATTGAACCATACCTGAATTGTTGTCCCGTTCCGCTTTAAAATAAACACAAGGACGTTTCGCAAAAACCAAAAGGAATTTGTTTAAACAAACCTTTTTGGAAATGGCTGATTGTTGCTCTAAGGTTGGTTCCGGTGTGACCACGTAGGCTTTGGTTCCTCCGCAGGAAACAATTGCCATAAAAACGAGGAAAATGGAGGAAATTCGGGTGAAGGAGAAGATTCTTTCCATGATAAGCTCAACCTTTTTCGAGGTGCAAGGTTTAGCAAAGGAAAAAATCCTGTTCCTATGGTATCTTATCCCAAAGGTAAAATAAAAGTCCTACTTCTGGAAAACATCCACAAGGATGCTTACGAACTTTTCCACCGTGATGGTTTTGACGTCACCCTCGTCAAAGATGCAATGGAAGAGGCGGAACTCATTGAGAGAATTTCAGATGTACATGTTTTGGGCATACGTAGCAAAACAAATGTTACAATGAAAGCCCTAGCGAATGCTAAAAAATTAATGACTATTGGATGTTTCTGTATTGGAACTAACCAAGTTGAATTGGAAGAAGCCGAAAAACGTGCAGTTCCAGTTTTCAACGCTCCTTATAGTAATACCAGGTCTGTAGCAGAACTTGTCATCGCTGAGATCATCATGCTTGCGAGAAAGGCAACTGATCAGTCGCGCGATGTACACCTTGGCAAATGGAATAAAATTGCGAAAGGCTGTTTTGAAGTTCGTGGAAAAACGTTAGGCATCATAGGTTACGGACATATTGGATCACAAGTTTCTGTTCTTGCAGAGTCTATGGGAATGAAGGTAGTTTTTTATGATATCATTTCCAAACTACCATTAGGAAATGCTTCTTCTGTCCATAGTTATGAAGAATTACTCAAACAATCTGATTTTATTACTTTCCATGTCCCTGAAACAGAAGATACAAAAAACCTATTCCGCAAAGAACATTTAAATCTTCTAAAACCTGGATCTTATCTTTTAAATCTTTCTCGCGGTAAAGTATTAGAGATCGATGCCCTTGTGGAAGGTTTAAAGTCAGGAAAACTTGCCGGAGCTGGCGTGGATGTATTTCCAGAAGAACCAAAATCGAATGATGATCCTTTTGTGAGTCCATTACAAGGCCTTTCCAATGTGATTCTTACGCCCCATGTTGGTGGTTCTACGGAAGAAGCTCAAAAAAATATTGGAACCGAAGTGGCAGAAAAACTACTGAAGTATGTGAATAATGGATCTACTACTTTTTCTGTAAACTTTCCTAATATTGAATTAGGTAGTTTGAAATCAGGTTACCATAGAATTCTCAATATCCATCAAAACCAACCAGGTTTTTTAAGAGATATCAACTCCATCATATCTGATTTAGGTGGGAATATTTTGACACAAAACCTTAGCACCTCAGCAAACATTGGTTATTTGAGTATGGAAATTGATAAAAACTTAGGTGATGAACTCAAAGACAAAATCAAAGCCCATAAACATTCGATACGAACACGAATTTTGTATTAAAACTTCGGGAAGGATAGTTATTTATGATAGAAATCCTTCCCATCTTTACAAACTCCCCACTCAGAAATTATAGTTACCTAGTTTATTCCAATAGAACAGGCGAAGCATATTGTATAGATCCTTTTGATGCAAAAGAAATCCTAAACCTTTCACAAAAATTAGGAGTGAAAATCAAAGGAATCCTCAATACCCACGAACATGGAGATCATACCCAAGGCAATTTAGAACTAAAAGAAGAAACAAAAGCAATAGTTTACGGTCATAAAGATGCGAAACACAAAATCCCTGGGATGGACCAAATATTAAATGAGGGTGATATTGTTTTTACTTCGGAAGAAGAATCTCTAACAGTATGGGATACACCAGGTCATACATTTTCTCACCTAAGTTTTGTTCGAAAAAATCCCAAAAGCATTCTTGGAATTTTTTCGGGTGATACATTGTTTAATGTAGGTGTTGGAAATTGTTTTCGAGGAGGTGATCCCAATGTTTTGTATGAAACCATCACTTCTCGTTTTGAATCCCTACCCGATTCTTGTTTACTCTATCCCGGACATGATTATTGGGATAACAATCTAAAGTTTGCAGAACATATTGATCCAGAAAATTCATATAGGAAAGAATACAAATCCACCCTAAAACCCTTTCAAATTTCTAAAATGGAAGATGAAAAAAAACTAAATCCCTTTTTTAGAAGAAACACAACCTCAGTCAAAGATTCACTGATTAAATTAA
This sequence comes from Leptospira montravelensis, assembly GCF_004770045.1. NCBI lineage: Bacteria > Pseudomonadati > Spirochaetota > Leptospiria > Leptospirales > Leptospiraceae > Leptospira > Leptospira montravelensis. Next base: position 289,844 of record NZ_RQFO01000004.1, on the reverse strand, counting down.
ATGAAAAATTTCTTGATGATCGGTCTGTTTTTTTAACACTACGAAAACTTAGAGACAAATGGTAAATTTGTATCATATTAACCAATAAAAATGAAGAATCTTCGTTATGTGTATCTCCCCCTTTTTCTAATTTGTTTGGTTAGTTTTTTACTCTATTCCCAATCGGAAGAAAAAGACGAAACCAATGAGTCTACTCACAAAGTTACAGATTTTCAAAAAGCAAAGCGGATCCTAAAACGTTTTTATAAAAAAGTTGGTACGGATTTTTACTGTGGATGTAAATTTTCCGAAGATAAGGAAGTTTTAGGAAGGCTTAAACTTGATTTTGAATCTTGTGGACTCGCAAGCAGAAAAGACAACCTCCGCCAAACATGGATTGAATGGGAACACATAGTCCCTGCACATAGTTTTGGAAATACACTTGAATGTTGGACAAAAAAAGATTGTGAGGCCAATGGAAAACTTTTACGCGGACGAAAATGTTGCAGGGCCACAGATCCAAAGTTTAATTTGATGGAAGCCGATTTACACAATATAGTTCCAGTTCCAGGTGAGATTAACGCTGACCGTGGAATTTTTCCATACGGGGAAATTGAAGGAGAAGAAAGAAATTACGGATTATGCGATTTCGAAATTAACTTTAAAGATCAAACGGCAGAACCCAAACCAACCATTCGCGGAGACATCGCACGTACCTACTTTTATATGGAGTGGAAGTATGGAATTCCAATTCCAGAAAATAGACGAAACCTCTACGAATCTTGGGATAAACTCGATCCTCCCGATACCTTTGAAATTAGAAAAAATGAAATCATCGAAAGAATCCAGAAAGTAAAAAACCCATTCATAAATTGAATCGCAAACTACATTCGGATTCTAAAAAATCACGAAACACCATCATCCTTCTGGATGGAGTTCTGCTACTTGGATGGATTACCCAAACACTTCCAAAATTTTCTAATGCTAAGCAGTCGGAATGGATGGGAACCAGCTTCCCTTTTTTAATATGTTCTTCAATGTCCCAAAAAGACCGAATTAACACTCCTTTTCCTTTTAGTCCCATTGCTACAAGACTAGCTGCATCATTTGACAAAAAATTTCTTTCCTTAGTCACATCACTCAAACATAAATTGGTTCCAGAAAAACGTACCGACTTATGAAAATCCAAATACAATAAATTATGTTTTTCTAAATCTTTTGGGGAAATTATTTTTTCCTTCGATTTTAAATACAAAGGACTTGCGACAATGGAGATTCTATTTTTAAATAACTCCGATCCAACTAGTCCCGATGGAACTTCCGTTCCAACTCGTATTCCAACATCAATCGATTCTTCCATAAGATCGAGCAAACTATCAGTAACGATGAGTTGAATTATAATTTTTGGATTTAGCTCTTGGAACTTTTCAATGATATCAGATACAAAATTCCTAGACATGGAACTCACACAAGTGACCCGAAGGATTCCCTCTAACTCATCTTTGTTGGTAATTGAATTTTCTAGTTCTTTAACAGACTCAAGCACTGTGATTACTTTTTGAAAAATTAGGTCAGCCTCTCTGGTAGGGATCACCTTTCTTGTGTTTCGATAAAACAAATGTGTGTTCCAAAGTTTTTCTAACCCTTGGATCCGTTTGGCCACAGCAGCCTTTGTCACCCCCATACGGAAGGCAACTTGGGTAAAACTGCGCTCCTGGACTACCAAAACAAAGGTTTTTAGGTCATCGAGGTCTCGAATGGAAGGACTCATAAGGCTATTGTATACTAAATATATACAATAAGTCAATCAACTTGAATATTGAATATTTTATATTTACAAAATTGCCATCCCAGAAAGACCGGGTGCTATGAATGCAATAGAAACCAAAGGGATTACATTAGCTAGTCTTATGAATCAACTGAATCGAATGTTAATCGGAGGAAATACAAAATGAATACAGGTTTAAACAATAAAAAAGTATTAGTGACTGGTTCTACAAAAGGAATCGGATTTCAAACTGCTCTAAGTTTTGCAAAAGAAGGGGCTGAAGTTTTCATTCATGGTCGGTCGGACAAAGCGGTAGACGCTGCCATTAGCGAAATCAAATCCATTTTACCCAATGCAAAGTTAGGTGGTGTATCAGCAGATTTAGCAATTGAAGAAGGAATTCAAAAACTAACCAAACAAATTCCAGAGCTTGATGTATTAGTCAATAACGCTGGTTATTTTGAACCCAAACCTTTTTTTGAAATTAAGAGAGAAGATTGGAAAAAAATGTATGAAACCAACGTTTTAAGTGGAGCTGAACTCACACAAAACTATCTGCAAGGAATGTTAAAAAGAAATTCAGGTCGGATTATCTTTGTTTCCAGTGAGTCCGCACTGAACATTCCAGTGGAGATGGTTCATTACGGGATGAGTAAAACGGCTCAACTTTCCATTGCACGCGGAAGTGCCGAAGTTTGTAAGGGAACGAAAGTCACAGTCAATTCGGTATTACCGGGACCTACGCTCTCCGAAGGAGTGGAAGAATTCATTGAAGCCCTTGCCAAAGAAAAAGGAAAATCAAAAGAAGAGATGGCAACCGATTTCATTCGGGAAAATAGACCCTCTTCCCTTGTGGGTAGATTTGCCAAACCGGAAGAAATCGCCAATGTCATTGTTTTTTTGGCAAGTGACTTATCCTCCATGATCAACGGTTCCTCTGTGAGAGCGGACGGTGGAGTTTATAAATCAATTTGAAAAAAAAATAAAGGCAGTAGAGTCTAAATTTGGGAAAAGGAATTTTGCTTCATTTACAGAAAACTGCCCGATTTCCAAGCTGGAACTTGTATGAAAGAATATGACATCATTGTCATTGGTGCGGGTGCAGGCACGAAACTTGTGACCCCGCCTTCCAAAATCGGTAAACGTGTGGCTGTTTTCGAAAAAGAAACTCCCGGAGGGACTTGCCTCAATCGGGGTTGTATCCCATCCAAAATGGTCATTTATCCTTCCGAACTCATTCGTATGTCAGAGGAGACGGAAAAGTATCCTGTTCTTTTTAAAGAAAAACCAGTGGCTGATGTAGCAGAAATTTTCAAACGAGTAAACGCGACGGTAAAATTAGATTCCGATTCCATTCCGCTTGCTTACGAAAAAAATCTGAATATAGATTATTACCCCAAACAAGTTCGATTTATAGACAAACGCATTCTTTCTGATGGAGAAGAAACATACACCGCCAAACATATATTTATTGTGACAGGAACAAGACCCAATATCCCAGAAATTCCTGGACTAAAGGAAACTCCCTATTGGACTTCCAGGGAGGCTTTGTCTCCAAACAAATTTCCAAAATCACTGATCATCATTGGAGCTGGATTTATCTCTTTGGAACTAGGTGCCGCCTACAAAGCTTATGGATGTGATGTGACAGGACTTACGCGAACAGATGTTCTGCGAACTGCCGATGGGGAGATCAAAAAAGAATTAAACCAATATTTGCCTTTCCCTATTGAATCACATTACCAAATTGAAAAAGTAGATTTCCAAGATGGTCTTTTTACGGTAACAGGAAAAACAGCCGAAGGCAAATCTACCAGTCATTCAGCGGAAAGGCTTCTTGTCGCCACAGGAATTCGGCCAAATACCGATGACTTAGGTTTAGAACATACAAAAATCCAAACAAACGTGAGTGGGTATATCCAAGTCAATGACCACTTAGAAACCACGGAACCCGGAATCTATGCGTTTGGTGATGTGATCGGTCGTTTTTTCTTCAGACATAGTGCTAACTTCGAGGGCGAATACCTTTTTGATCATTTGTATGGAACAAAAGCGAATCTTCCCATCAAATACCCACCGATGCCAGAAGCAGTGTTCACACATCCGCAAATTGCAAGCGTAGGTTATACGGAAGAAGAACTCATCCAAAAACAAATTCCTTATTACAAAGGATTAAATCCATACGCTTCTAGTGCAACCGGAATGGCAAGAATGTCCAATTCTGGATTTGTGAAAGTTCTTGTTTCCAAAGAAACAGAACAAGTGCTTGGTGCTCATATCATTGGAGAGGAAGCTTCCAATCTCATCCACCAAATCCTACTCGGAATGTATTTAAATGCAAAACTAGATGATTATTTGGGAATGATCTACATCCATCCTGCTATTTCCGAAATTACTAGAAATGCATTTAGGAAAGTAAAAGAAGAAAAACTAAAAGGTGCTAAATGAAAAAGTTTTTATTCAATCGTTATGACAAAGAAACCCTAAAAAAGCGGGTAGAAATGGACACTAGGGAACGCCGGGTCATTTCGTTTTACAGATATGTAAAACTAGAAGATCCACTTTTGTTTCGGGACAAACTTTACGATGCCTTCGAAGATTTGGGTATCCTTGGAAGAATTTATTTAGCAAAAGAAGGGATCAACGCACAATTTTCTATTCCCACGGAAAACTATGAATTACTTCGAACTGCTGTGGATTCTATTCCTGAACTGAAACAAATTTATTTTAATGATGCAGTCGAAGATAAAAAAGAAAGTTTCATCAAACTCGCGATTAAGGTCCGCAAAAAAATCGTAGCAGATGGTTTGGATGATTCCAAATTTGATCCCTCTGATGTGGGGACTCACCTAACACCACTCGAGTTTCATGAAGCCTTAGCAGAACCAGGGGTTATCGTTGTAGACCTTCGTAATAATTATGAATCCGAAGTGGGACATTTTGAAAATGCCATTTTGCCGGATGTGGGAACCTTTAGAGAAGAACTACCACTTGTGGAAGATATTTTAAAGGATAACAAAGATAAAAAAATTCTTCTCTACTGTACGGGAGGAATTCGCTGCGAAAAAGCGAGTGCCTATTTAAAGTATAAGGGATTTTCTAAAGTGCACCAGTTGCGGGGTGGAATCATCAACTATGCAAAGGCAGTACAAGATGCTGGTATTCCCTCCAAATTCAAAGGTAAAAATTTTGTGTTTGATGACAGGCTAGGAGAACGTGTGACTGATGATGTGCTAACCGTTTGTTATGTTTGTGGAAAACCCAGTGACCGACATACCAACTGCGCGAATCTCGGTTGTCATGTCCTACTTGTGCAATGTGAAGAATGTGCAAATCAACTTTTAGGATGTTGTTCGGATGAATGTAAAAATATCGTCTTACTTCCCGAAGAAACACAAAAAAACCTAAGAAAAGAAAATATCAAAAACAAAAAGTATCCAACACACCACCTAACAAGAAAACTAGTAGGAAAATAAATGCAAAAATATGCCATCGAATTAGAAGGATTAGAAAAAACATACGGGAGTGGAGTGAAGGCCCTTCGCTCGATCAATCTCAAAGTTGAATCAGGCGATTTTTTTGCCTTACTTGGACCAAACGGTGCAGGAAAATCCACTACCATTGGAATTTTAAGTTCTCTGATAGGTAAAACAGGTGGGAAAGTCAAAATCTTCGGAACTGATATCGACACAAATCCTGACCTTGCCAAAACCTATCTAGGAATTGTTCCCCAAGAGTTTAATTTTGGAATTTTTGAAGCCGTTGAACAAATCCTAATCAACCAAGCTGGATTTTATGGAATCCCATACAAGGAAGCTAAGGGAAAAGTTGAATACTATTTAGAAAAATTGTCTCTCATCGACAAACGAAAGTCAGCTGCCGGCCAACTGAGTGGAGGAATGAAACGTAGACTTATGATTGCGAGAGCTCTTGTACATGATCCTAAACTTCTGATCTTGGATGAACCAACAGCGGGTGTGGATATCGAAATTCGCCGCTCTATGTGGGAATTTTTAAAAGAACTCAACCAAGCAGGTAAAACCATCATTCTTACCACACATTACCTAGAAGAAGCAGAATCTCTTTGTAAGAACATTGCCATCATAGATAAAGGAGAGATTGTAGAAAATACTTCGATGAAAAAGCTCCTACAGAGACTGGACAAAGAAACGTTAATCATTGATTTAAAAAAATCGGTAAAATCAAAACCTATGTCCAAAAAGTTCACTTGGGAATGGTTAGATGACCATAGTTTAGAAGTACAATTAGATAAAAACGATTCTGTTAACCAATTGTTTACGGAACTTACGAAACTTAAATTGGACGTATTAAGTCTTAGAAACAAATCAAATCGACTAGAAGAACTTTTTTTGTCTCTTACAGGAAAAAACTAATTATGTGGAAACAAAATTTTACAGCTTTACAAACAATCATTAGACGAGAGTGGATCAGAATCATTCGCATTTGGGTTCAAACACTCATTCCTCCTGTGATTACTATGGCCTTGTATTTTTTAATTTTTGGTGAACTTGTTGGTCGCCAAATCGGAAAAATTGGAGAATTTAGTTATATAGAGTTCATTGTGCCGGGTCTCATTATGATGAGTGTCATCACCAATTCCTATAACAATGTAGTTTCGTCCTTTTTCTCTAGTAAGTTTCAAAAGAATATTGAGGAACTACTTGTTTCCCCTACTTCTCCCTATACCATTGTGATCGGTTATACTTTTGGTGGAGTTGTTCGTGGAATCTTTGTGGGAATTCTAGTCACGTTTACTTCCTTATTTTTTACTAATTTAAGGTTCCATAATCCATTTGTGATTCTCTTTACAGTTTTAATGACCTCTATTTTGTTTTCCCTCGGAGGATTTTTTAATGCTCTGTTTGCAAAAAAATTTGATGATGTGACCATCATCCCTACATTTATTTTAACTCCACTTACATATCTTGGTGGAGTTTTCTATTCAGTAAAAAATCTCCCAGGTTTTTGGCAAACCGTCTCCTATTGTAATCCCATCCTTTATATGGTGAACTTATTCCGGTATGGATTTATCGGTGTTACCGATGTGAACCTGTATTTTTCCTTTGGGTTTATCATTTTACTTTCCGCCCTTCTTTTTTATATAAATGTGAGGTTAATGAAAATTGGTTATGGAATCAGAAATTAAAGAATCTAGACTCAGTAGGATGGAAAAGGTATTGAAGGAAAAATTTTCGCCAAAGGAAATAAAATTAACCGATGTATCTCTAGAACATGCAGGGCATCCCGGAATGACAAAAGATTCGAAAGAAACTCATTTCCGATTGCAGATGGTTTCCTCTGTTTTTTTGGGAAAGTCGACTGTGGAAAACCACCGATTGGTCTACGCGGAACTTGGTGCAGAATTTAAAAAAGGCCTTCATGCTTTAGAAATGGATCTTTCTTCCCCTTAGAGGTGTCTAAATATTATGACTAAACCTGTTCTTGTAAGTTTCAAACTTTGTCCTTATGTGCAACGTTCGGTAATCAATCTTTTGGAAAAAAAAGTAGATTACGATATCAAATACATTGACCTCGCAAATAAACCCGATTGGTTTTTAAAAATTTCTCCTTTTGGAAAAGTTCCCGTCTTACAAGTAGGAGACGATGTTATCTTCGAATCTGCGGTCATCAATGAATATTTAGATGAAGTTTATCCGCCGGCACTACACCCAAAAGATCCCATACAAAAAGCAAAACATAGATCCTGGACTGAATTTGCAAGTGCACTCCTTGTTGACCAGTACGTATGGACGATGACAAAAGAAAAATCGGACTCTGATAAAAAAAGAGAAGAACTTCTTTCAAAATTTCAAACGTTAGAAGCAGGTTTACCTTCGCCGACTGGAAATACTCTTTTCTTTTCTGGATCGCAAATGCATTTAGTGGACACAGCGTTTGCCCCATTTTTTATGCGGTTACAATTTTTGGCAGACCACAAACCAGAACTAAATTTGCTAAAAGGATTTCCAAAAATCCAGAAATGGAGTGAAACTTTACTTTCCCTGCCTTCGGTAAAGAATTCTGTTTTACCGGAAGTGCCGAAAGAATATCTTGAATTTATCAAAGCCCACCATTCCTGGTTGGGAGGAACACTATAGGATGACAATCCCTGAAATCCAAAAGAAAATTGAAGATGGCCTTCCGGGCTGCAAAGTGGAAATTTTAGATCCTTACCGGGACGGAGTTCATATCAAAGCTGTCGTAACCTTTACGGGTTTCGCAGGTAAGGGTCTACTGGAACAACACCGTATGGTCTATGCCACTTTAAAAGATGAATTAAAAGAAGAAATCCATGCATTAGCATTGGAAACTAGGAGCGAATAATCATGGAACAAGAGTTAAAGGATAAAATTGAATCCTTAATTAAATCAGAAAACGTGTTTCTGTTTATGAAAGGAACACCGGAAATGCCTCAATGCGGGTTTTCAGCTGGAGTTGTAACAACTCTCAAACAACTGGGAATTCCTTTTGGTTCGTTTAATGTTCTTTCTGATATGAAAATCAGAGAAGGAATTAAAGAATATACCAACTGGCCAACCATTCCACAACTTTATATCAAAGGGGAATTTGTAGGTGGTCATGATATCGCAGTCCAAATGGCACAGTCAGGCGAACTTCTTAAAAAAGTAGGTTAACCTATGATCCGTCTCTACCAATATGATACCTGTCCCTACTGCCAAAGGGTGATACGAACCGTTGAATCTCTAGGTTTGGTTTTGGGAAAAGATATTGAATTTGTAGAGGCGTCCTATGGAACCCCCGGCCGAGCCGAAGTTGTTCGGTTAGGTGGAGTTTCCCAGGTGCCCTTTCTCATAGACGGTGATGTTCAAATGTACGAATCTGCAGACATCATTGCCTTTTTAAGATCCAAATATTCTTAATTTACTTTTTCCAATTTCCGATCTCAAAAATCTTTAAATTTTCAGAAGACTGTTGTAAAATCTCTGAACGTTTATTTTCAAGCGACATTCCCTCATAAATACTTTAAATATTTTTTACAGAAGACAAATCTTAGATTTTCATTTAAATCCTAGTAAATCCAGTATTTTATCCCCAACAAACCTTGGTTTGCCGCTATATGGAAATTCATGGATATATAGAACCGGATTAAAATTAATTTCTAAAACACCATAGGTTTTAGGATTTGGTTTCAATGCAATTTCAGAAGAAATGATATCGATCCCACAAATGACCGCACCGGCTGCTTTCGCAGAAGAAACTGCAATGGATTTAAAATCTGGATGCACCATATCTGTCACATCCAGAGAATCCCCTCCAGTCGAAATGTTTGAATTTTTTCTAAGGAAAATTTGTTTTCCTAATTCAGAGATTGAATCAAAATTTAAACCTTGGTCCTTTAAAATCTGTAATTCCACCTCTGTCATCTGAATTTTTTCTAATGCAGTTTTATGTCCCTCACCACGTCTTGGGTCTTCATTCTTTTTTTGGATCAGATCACGAACCGAACTTTTCCCATCACCCACTACGTTTGCAGGAACCCTGTTGCATACTGCAACAACTTCATCACCTAAAACTAAAAATCGATATTCAGGACCTTCAATAAACTCTTCAATGATGATAGAATTGGATAATGAAAACGCAACCTTTAGAAATGATTCATACTTTTCTAAACTATCACCGGGTTCTGAAATTCCAATACCAAGTCCAAAATTTGTGGTAACAGGTTTGATCACTTTCTTTTTATCCAAAAAGAAGGTATAATCTTTTATTGCATCATCGAATGAAGAATAGTTCCTACCAACGGGAACACGAATTCCGTTGTCATTTAACACTAATTTGGAGGCAATTTTGTTCTCCATCACAAGATAGGTGATCAAACTATCAAGTCTCGTTTTACTTGCTTCCTTAACAAATTCAGAGTGGTTCCCTTGAATAAGCCGCAAAAAATTTTCCTTACGGTCCACTATTTCTATTTTGATCCCACGTGCGAGTGCATCACGAATAATGATTTGGGTTGAAATTTCTAAATCCTCAAAGCCGGATGGTAAAGGTTTTGTTTCCGTCACTTCAAACTCCACTACATAGTTTTAAAGGTTTAATCTGAATGGGCTTTTGATTTTTCTTTAAATGACTGCCTTCTAATGTTTCAATTTTCTGTTGCTCATAAATTGACTGGATACTGAGGTCTTCGTAATATTTGATTTTGTTTGGAGAAAGTGGATAACTTAACAGTTCTTCTTTATGAGATTTTGCTAAAGTGAGTCCAAACTCACGAAAACTAGATTTATGGATTTCTAAATCTAACTCGGACATTCCTGAACCCAATTGGCTAGGATCGATCCACTTTTCCCATTGTGCTTCCCAAGCTTTACTAAAAGGGCCACTCGCATCATTTTCATCTAATAGGTCAGCGATAGGTTGGATTTCAACAAAGAGTTGGTAAACAAGTTCACGTAAAGGCACCTCTTCGCCAAAAAACTTAATTTTGGTTTCCTCTTTCCTACCAAACCAAGTAGTTAATTCCTGATTTTTCCGCCAATCTGCCATTTCCAACAAATCGGCTTTAGGTGATTCATTTAACATACAATATAACAAAACCATATGTAAAAAATAGAGACGGTTTTCTTCTACTCCAATAGCAGAAAATGGATCTAAATCCAAAAGCCTAATTTCTAAATATTCGACCCCTCTTTCCATAAGAGCATCCACAACTCTTTCCTCACCTTTAGGAACTTGTTTAGGGCGAACTAATGAATAATATTCATTTTCTAATTGCAAAATATGATCATTCAATTGGTTTGTAGGTTTGCCATTAAACTGTTTATAAGCAGAATATGACTTCGAAACCACATGACACATATTTTTTGCGTATTCTTCCAATGAATTTACAGAAATCGGATATTTACCTTGAACTTTACTCGTATAACCAATGCTAGACAACCGAAGTGTCGTTGCATAGGGAGCTTTCAGCGTTTTAGAGTCAGTTTTACGAATTAACTTGTTTTCATCGGTAAAGGTAATGTCTGTTAAACTTGAGGATCCAAATAAATATAAAAGTGCTGGGGATATGCGATAGAAATTTCGAATGGTATCAAAATATATTTGAGATTTTGTTTCACGAGTAAGTGGTTTCTTAAATCTTTTTTCTGAAACAACAGATAACATACAAGTATCAAATGAGATGTTGTAGTGTACTCCCGAAATGGTTTGCATCTTTTTTCCGTAACGATGTCCAAGTCCATTTCGATATATTATTTTTTTCCTTCCTTCTGTTGAAGTTCCGTAATTTCCCACTTCAATTTTATTTTCAGCGGGTAAAACCGGCGGCATACTAAAAGGCCAAAGGTATTCCGATCCTAAATTGCGTGCAGTAAAAGCATGTAACTCCGTAAGTTCATTTAAAGCATCTGGTATGGATTTATGGATATTAGTTGCATATTCAATTTGTGCTTCTGCAAAATCTGTTTTGATGAGTGGATGAGTAAGACTCGAACCCAAAGCTTTTGGATGAGGAGTGTTAGATAAAATTGATCTACCATCAACTCTCACACTTTCTCTCTCTAATCCATGTTTGGCGCTAAGTAAACAAGACCGATACTCTTCTGACAATAAACTACGTGTGGAATTTTTTTTTGTTGATGTTAGTAACTTACGTTTCATGTTTTAGAATGGTTTAAAAACCTAAAGGGACTCCTTCCCCTTTGGGATCCGACACCCCAATTAAGAGGTCTCCTTCCCTTGTTACGGCAAATACTTTAGCACGATGCCTAATATATTGGACTTGATAAAAGGGTAAATCCGACTGGGGATACGTAGGTTTTATTTCAGGATCCAAAAAAAGACGATCAGGGCTAAATTGATGGTGGATTCTTGGGTAGGAGACACTCTCATAAAGATCGTGTTTTTTAATTAGATAGCGATACAAAGTGTTAAAAATCGAAGTTGGGATTTGGGAACCTCCCGGGGCACCAATCACCATTTTAGTTTTGCCCGAGCCATCAATTAGGATCGTTGGACACATACTCGAAAGTGGAGTTTTACCAGGTTCAATGGCATTGGCTTTGGATCCAACAAGGCCATAAAGGTTCGGGACACCGGGAGCGACCGCAAAATCATCCATTGTATTATTAAGAACAAGACCTGTTTCTGGTACCATTTGACCGGCACCAAAAATCCCGTTCACGGACTGAGTTGTGGAAACTGCATTTCCGTCTTTATCTAAAATTGAAATATGAGTCGTATTATATGACTCTGGTTTCTTTCCTTCTTCTTGAACGGCTGGCCAACTTCCTGACACCACTTTCTTTTCTATCTCATTCGTTTCTTCTTTAGAATAACCTTGCGACAAAAGTTTAGGAACAGGGACATTCGTATAAACAGGATCTCCTCCAAGTTCTGCTCGGTCCCTGTAGGCAACTCGCATAGCTTCCGTAATACGAATCATTTCACCAACATCACCTTTGGGAAAGGTATTCCTTTTTTGCATCTCTGAATACAAATTCATCATGGTAACAAGATGAACCCCAGAACTAGGAGGAGGCATTGTCAAAATCGTATGTCCCCAAACGGAACTCATGAGAGGTTCACTTACCTTAACTTGGTAATTTTTAAAATCCTCTGTACTGATAAAATTTTCATAAGCAGTATAATACTCGGATATCTTTTGTATAGTTTCCCCTTCCAGAAATTCAAGTTTATCGTTTTGAATAATTCTATCTAATGTTTTTGAAAGGTCTTCCTGGATGAGAAGTTCACCCTCCCTGATGGGGCGGTTGTCAATCCCAAATACTTTTTGCATGGTTTGATTCATAGAGGGCCAAGTTTTGGTTACGGCCCCAGCCAAATCTCCATAAACAGAAAAACCAGATTTCGCATAACGAAGCGCTGGTGCAATGACTACACTGAGTGGTAACTTTCCATGTTGTTTTTGGATTTGTAAGATCCCCTGAACATTACCAGGAACTGCGGCACTATATGCTCCTTTTAAAGTTTTTCCTGGAATGACGGTTCCATCTTCGTTTAAGAAAAAAGAAGCAGTTCCTTTTTTGGGGGAACGTTCTCGAAAGTCATAGGCCCATTTACCTTTGGATGGCAAATAAACGATTGCAAATCCTCCACCCAAAAGGCCTGTTGAATGGGGCCGAAGGACAGAGATGGCAAAACTAGAGGCAGTAAAAACATCGACTACATTACCACCCTGTTTCCAAACTTCCATACCCGCTTGTGAAGCCAAGGGATGGTCAGAAGAAATGATGATTTCTTTTCCTGAAAATTCATATCTATCACGTTTTTCAGAAGCACCTTCAATTTGAGGAACTGTAACACTGGATTCTAATTTTTCTGTGTAGGAACCTTTGAGGAAGGGAATCGATTCACAGCCGTTAAATAAAAATAAAATTACCAACCAATAACTTGGTCGTAATAGGAAACTCAATCGAAAATCCCCATTTGCATTTTGGCTTCTTCGCTAGCCATCATACGTGGATCCCATTTGGGATTCCAAACTACGTTAACAACCACTTCGCTAATCCCATCCACCCGAAGACTGTGGTTTTCAATGTCTTGTTTCATTTGAGGGCCAGCCGGGCAAGCAAGGGATGTATAAGTCATTGTGATATCAGCTTTTTCTCCTTCAACTTTGATATCATAAATCAATCCAAGCTCAATGAGAGAAATACCGATTTCTGGATCTTCTACCATACGAACACTGTGGTATACTTCCCATTCTTTTTCTGTTTCAGGATCACGAATCATTTCTTTTCCTCATTCAATTTTACTAAAGTTTGCCAGGGCAAAAGCCCACAACGATATCGACCAGGATGAGAACGTAAGGTTCTAAAAAAGGATACCTCTTCAAAATCTTGAAACAAGCTAGAATCCTCTCCATCCAAAAATTTTTTCCTTTCTGTTAGGTAAGACTGGATCTGGTTTCTCTGAAAATGATTTTGATTTCTAAAAAGAAAACCAGCTGCCGCAGAACAAATAGAACAAGACTCACCGCCTAAACCCAAAATTTCGATCGTATTATTTTCGGAAAGGCAATAGTAGATTATGATTTCATCACCGCAAAGGGGATTTAATCCCTTCACCATCTGATGTTCGGAAGTAGGTTTTTCCCAAACCGCTAAGGACTTCCAACGGAGGTAGTCTGAAAAACTACTTTCTTGCGACACGACCAAATATTGATTTCACCTTGTCAATTGCATGAACTAACGCATCAATATCTTCCTTAGTGTTATAAAGATAAAAAGAGGCACGACATGTTCCAGGAATAGATAACTGTTTCATTAAAGGTTGGCAACAGTGGTGACCTACTCGTATAGCCACGCCTTCTTCATCTAATATTGATCCTACATCGTGGGGATGGATTCCGTCCATTGTGAAAGAAACAACTCCGCCTCGTTTGTCCAAATCTTCGGTTCCATAAATATGAAGACCTCCAATTCGATTAAGTTGGTCCAAAGCATATTCAGTTAACATCCGTTCATGTTCTTTGATATTCTTCATTCCCACTTTTTGTAAGTAATCCAGCGCATGGCTAAATCCAATCACACCAGCAATGTTGGGAGTTCCGGCTTCGAGTTTTGCAGGAAGTGCGGCATAGGTAGAACTTTCTAACTCCACTGACTCAATCATATCACCGCCCCCTAACCAAGGAGGCATAGCTTCTAAAATTTCTTCTTTACCAAAAAGTACACCAACTCCTGTAGGCCCGAGCATCTTATGACCTGAAAATGCATAAAAGTCAACATCCATATCCACTAAATGAATAGGCATATGACAAGCAGCCTGTGCTCCATCTACCAAAATTTTTGCACCCACCTGGCGCACCCTTTCAATAATCGCAGTTAGATCATGAACAGTTCCTGTAACATTAGACATTTGACTAATGGCCACAAGTTTTGTACGTTTAGTAATGATTTGGTTTAAGTTGGACAGGTCGTAGGTAGTGTCTTCGTGAATGGGAATAAATTTCAAAAAGGCTTTTTTTTCTAAAGCTAACATCTGCCAAGGTACTAAATTGGAATGATGTTCCTGAACGGATAAAACAATCTCATCCCCTTCAGAAATATTGGTTCTACCCCAGGCCTGTGCTACTAAATTAATAGCATCGGTTGTACCCCGAGTGAAAATAATAGCCTTGGCACATTGAGCTTGGAAAAAATGAGAGGTTTTAATTCTAGTGCGTTCAAAAAGTTCCGTTGCATGTTGAGAGAGGTAGTACACTCCTCTATGAATATTGGCATTATCGTTAGCATAATACTCGTTCGTTGCATCAATTACCGATTTTGGCTTTTGAGAGGAAGCACCATTATCTAAATAAACTAAAGGTTTCCCATTTGGCAAAATACGAGACAAAATAGGAAAATCTTTTCTGATTTGGTAAGGATCTAAACTCATACAGCCTCCAAATCCACTTCCAAATCTTCCCCCACAACACGCACAGGGAAAATTACCAATGGTTCTGTTGCTGGAAGTGCCAAAACTTTTCCTGTACGAACATCAAACTTTGCAAAATGTCTTGGGCAAGTGATGATACAACCTTCCAATTTTCCACAGGAAATTTCTTCCCCATCATGTGTACAAGAATCTTCGAAAGCAAAATATTCGCCGTCAACTTTTGTCACTACCACGTTAAAATGACGGGTTTTGACAACAGCCATCTTACCT
Source organism: Leptospira montravelensis (assembly GCF_004770045.1). NCBI lineage: Bacteria > Pseudomonadati > Spirochaetota > Leptospiria > Leptospirales > Leptospiraceae > Leptospira > Leptospira montravelensis. The sequence goes on along the minus strand of NZ_RQFO01000004.1, from coordinate 274,444 downwards.
TCACCAACTTCCGAAATAGAGATTAACTTTTTAAAGGCCATTATTTTCCTCCCACTAGAATCTCTTTGATCCTCGTTTCCAAAGCTAATTTCACATCTTCAGAAAATCCTATGGAATGGATTGTTTCACCATAAAATGCAGTCACAAGTAATGCCTTTGAGTCTTCTGGTGTTAAACCCCGAGACAAAAGGTAAAAGTATTGTTCTTCATCAATATCACCCACAGTCGCACCGTGAGTGCAAGATACATCTTCAGCTAAAACTTCTAATTTCGGATTGGCCTCGGCCCTTGCTTTTTTATTTAAAGAAAGATTAAAAGATTCTTGGTGAGCAGTCACCTTCTTTAAGTTTGGTGGAATGATTAAATTTCCTGTAAAAATATGATGTGACTTATCGGTAACTATGGCTTTATAACTGATTTTACTTGTGGTATGGTCTGCATGGTGAAACATTTCCATATCCAAATCTTTTAAATTTCTTCCTCCAAGGGCAGAAACACCGTCTACCGTTACTTCAGCGCCTTTCCCAAGTAAATGTGCATCCAAAAATAATTTTGAACGAAAACCACCGATAGGATAATAATGGTATTTGATATTTGAATCAGAATGGGTTAAAAGACAAACATTGCGGAAACGATATAAATCCATATCACTTGTTTCCCTATCTAAAATTTCTAAATAGGAAGAATCTTCTGCGATAAAAAAATCTAAAGAGGAAGACATGTGAAGGTTTTCCGAAGTATGAAAATTTTGCAGTTGGATTTCTGTTTTATTTGTTTTGCCTTTTTGAAGATAAAAAATTCTTACAGAATGTCTAGGTTCATCACCTTCTTCCTCAAATGAAAAAATAGATTCACCTTCATCCAAAAGAATAATCTCATAATAAGGAGCTGTCACCAAACTAAGGTAGGCAAAATAATTTTTTGGAGTATATTTTAGAAGCGCAGAAAGGATAGAATCAATGGTTTTTTCCGGTAAGGAATATTCTTCGTATTCCTTCTCAGAACCGCTTGTAGCAATATTTTCAGAATCAAATTGCAGTTCTTTCCAATCCACAGAAGCAATCGGAAACTTTCGCCAAGACTCATCCGATTCTTTAGGAATCTCTAATTGGTTCCAAATATCTAAAAGAGAATTTTTGAAATCTGTATGTTTATCTTTTGTAAGGACCAATCGGTTTTTTGTGAGTGAGGAATTCATTTTACCCCTTCTCTCTCCAAAATCCAATCGTAACCAACTTCTTCTAATTTTAAGGAAAGATCTTTTCCACCTGTTTCCAAAATTCTTCCGTCAGCAAACACGTGTACAAAATCAGGAACAATATAGTTTAACATCCTTTGGTAGTGTGTAATGAGGAGAATAGAACGTTCTCCATTTTTATTGGCGTTAATTCCTTCCGAAACAATTCGAAGTGCATCGATATCCAGTCCAGAATCCGTTTCGTCTAAAATCGATAAAACTGGTTTTAACAAACTCATCTGTAAAATTTCGGCACGTTTTTTTTCACCGCCAGAAAATCCATCGTTCACATAACGGCCGATAAATGACTGAGGAACTTCTAATAAATCCATTGATTGTTTTAATTCCTGTTTGAATTCTTTCACAGGAACTTCTTTTCCACGGTGAGCTTTGAGAATGGATTTTAAAAAATTTCCAATGGTTACCCCAGGTAAGGCTGTCGGATATTGAAAAGATAAAAAAAGTCCAAGTCTTGCTCTTTCATCGGTTGTTTTATTTAAGATGGACTCTCCCTTAAAGAGAATGTCCCCTGATGTGACTGTATACTTGGGATGACCGAGAATGACATTGGAAAGAGTACTTTTCCCTGACCCATTGGGTCCCATAATGGCATGAACCTCACCGGGTCCGATCGTGAGATTTACCCCTCGGAGGATCGTTTTGTCCCCTACATTGGCATGTAGAGATTTAATTTCGAGAATAGCGGACAAGGTGGTATCCTGTTTTGTATATATTTAGAATGATTCTATATTTTAGACGAATCCCTTCTACCAGGAAAAAGCACCACTCAAAAAAAACAAGATTCTATTCCGACCAACCTACCTGAGCAATCAGGATCTTACCATTCATCAGCGAAAAAGTAAAAATCACATATTGGTTTTGGTTCGAGATGTCATAGAGTGGATAAGTGACACCCCATTTTTTGCGGAATCGTTCTGACTCTTCCTTATGTTTTAAAAAATATGGTTTCCAGGCGTAATTGTTTCCAATTTGTCGGGACCTTTCAAGGTACCCCCCATTCATTCGATCCAAATCGTAAGTGGGAGTAATTTGGTATCCTTCTGCGTCACAAACAAAGACTTTTAAGATTTCTCTAGGTAAGGAACTAAGAATCTGGCCAAACCGGTAGGAAAACTCGTCTTCCTTCGTGTCAGATAGTTCGTAAAATAAGTCTTGGAGTTGGTCAATGATCTTCTGCTCTCTAAGGCCCTTTTCGCGGAGTTCCTTGGAACGAACGCTAGAAAAGTTTTCCAAAACCGTTTTCATTTTATCAGAGAAAGTATTCCGATTGAGAAAATGCGGATTGGGGGTCGAAAAATAAAACCCTTGCAAAAGATTGGCTCCCATCGAAAGGGCAAGGTTTACCTCTTCTTCTGTCTCTATCCCTTCAAAAAGAAGTTGGCTTCCGAGTTTTTGAGACATTTCTGAAATCGCACCGAGGACTTGTTTGAAAGAATTTTTATTCAAACTTTCTCTCATAATGCGGATGTCGACTTTCATAATGTCTGGGTGTAAGTATCCAATTCTTTCCAAATTAGAAAATCCAGTTCCCAGATCATCGATAGCTATTTTTAATCCATAGTCCCGAAAGATTTGAACAATTTGAATGAGTCGGTCAATCGAGCCATCAAATTCATCTTCAGTGATTTCGATCACCACTTGGTTACGATCAATTCCGTATTTTTCGATGAGTTGGATGATATGGAAATTTTCTGCAAATAAGTCTGTATGATGCACACGAGAAAGAAAGTTCGGCATCATATTAAAAAAGAGTTTGGTGCGAAGATTACTTTCTTTTAAAGTCTGAACTGCCTTTTCCCTAAGGATCCTGTCAATGTTATAGACGGGAACCGGATCCTGATCCCGGTTATGAAAGAGTCCTCCCAAAGAATGGTAAGTGTTTTCCTCAGGATTAAACTGTCGACCGAGCACTTCATAGGCTGAAATTGATCGATTGATGGCATTGACAATGGGTTGGAAATGTGGGACAAAATATGTCTCGTTCCAAAACTGGTTTCCTTCCGTTGATTCCGTTGTGAACATGGTTCCCTTTCGTCCAAACTAGAACTATGTTCGAAACTGACAAGTCAAAATCCACAAATTTAAGACAACTTCAAGGAAAAATGACTCATTTTTGACCCAAATGTGGCAATTTGACCTATATGGAATACCCATCAGGGATGGCAGTATGTCTAGGTACTACGATAATTCCCTCGCGAATGCGAATGTATTCGTCCTCATATTCCTGAAGATTTTGTTCGTTTAACAGACGCACGTTGGCGCCGATGGCGCAGTCTTTATCGACAATTGTCCGTCGAATTTCGCAGTTAGGTCCTATTCCAATCGGGATCTTTCCAGACTTCCTATCAAAGTATCCGTAGTGGTCCAGACCCATAATGATGGAGTCATAAATCTTTGTTCCGGATGCGATGAGTTGGCGCACACCGATGATGGACCTATGTACTTCACACTGGTTTAAAATGGTTCCTTCTGAAATAAGTGCCTGGTTTACCACTGCCTGGTTGATTTTGGAAGGTGGAAGTGCTCTTGCCCTAGTATAAATCGGTGTTTTTTCCAGATATAAATTAAATTTGGGGATATGATCCGTTAACATCAAATTGGCTTCGTAGAATGCCTTGATCGTTCCAATATCTTCCCAATAACCGTCGTAAGTGTAGGCTTTTACCTTTCTTTCTTTTATGGCTTTCGGTAAAATTTCTTTTCCGAAGTCAGCCATATTGCGATCTTCCAATACTTCAATGAGAGTAGATGTATTAAAAATATAAATTCCCATATTTGCCAGGAAATTACCATTTTTTGTACGACAGGATTCGACTTGACTTACCTCTTGCGGTTTTTCAATGAATTCCTGGATAAATCCACCCACTCCTGATTTAACAATTCCCAATCCATAAATTTGGTCTTCGGGAATGGCATTGGTGGCCACAGATATTTCTGTTTCAGGATCCATCAAATGGCTCTGCATAAAATCAGAAAGATCCATATTATAAAGTTGGTCACCAGAAAGGATTAAAACATACTTTGGTTTTTGTTCTCTGATGTAAGGAAGAACTTTCCTTACGGCATCGGCTGTACCTTCAAACCAATTGGCACTAGAAACGGTTTGTTCAGCAGCTATGATCTCCACAAAACTTTTTTGGTGGATATTGTTAGTCGCATAAGTTCGGTTAATATGACGGTTTAGAGAATAGGAATTAAATTGTGTGAGGATAAAAATCTTTTCGAAACCACTGTTTAGGGAATTGGAAATAGGAATATCAATAAGCCTGTATTTTCCGCCAAAACTAACAGCAGGTTTGGATCTTTTTTCTGTTAAAGGTAATAAACGAGTTCCCTTCCCCCCACCTAAGATGATGGTCAAAACTTCATCCTTTTTTAGAATGAAATCCACACAATCAATAGAGTCTTCTTGAAATCGCATACCTTCCCTTGTAATCCAATTGGACGAAAAAGCAAGAAAAGGTTAAAAAGATTATTATTTTTTTAAGAGAGCTTCGAGAATCTGTTTTCCGTCCATCTTCCCAGTATAAGGATTCACAGCCCTCTCAGGATGAGGCATCATACCTAGAACATTTCCAGACTCATTACAAATCCCAGCAATGTCATGTAAGGATCCGTTAGGGTTTTCTTTATAACGAAAGACAACTTGTCCATTTTTTTCTAATCGTTCTAATGTATCAGAATCTGCAAAGTAAGCCCCTTCTCCATGTGCAATGGGAATGGAAAGGGTTCCTTTCATTTCTTTGCCGATACTGTTTTCGGAAACAGGAACAAGATCCACATCCTTACAAATGTATTTTAATGTTCTGTTATGTAATAAAGCCCCAGGAAGGAGTCCCGATTCGGTGAGGATTTGGAATCCATTACACACACCCAAAACTTTTCCCCCTTTCTTTGCGTAGGAAACTACTGAATCCATAGCATTGGAAAATTTAGCCATAGCACCGCAGCGTAAATAGTCCCCAAAAGAAAAACCACCGGGTAAGACAACAAGTTCTGGTGTATCCGAAAAGGACTCCTTGTACCAAGTGTATTCTACTTTGGCACCAAACTCAGATTCTAAAACCGATCCTACATCCTTATCACAATTAGAACCAGGAAAGGTAACCACCCGAACCTTCATATTTTCTCCACAACCAACCGGTAGGTTTCGATCACCTGGTTCACAAGGACAGATTCACAAATTTCTTTTGCCAAAGCCTCTGCTTCCAATTGGGATTTGCCATCGATTTTCATTTCGATGTATTTTCCGACCCTTAGATCAGCGACAGAATTTTTCCCTTGGTCATGAAGGGTGCGGAGAACCGTTTGGCCTTGTGGGTCAAGAACGGATTCTTTGAGAGTAACATTTATTTTTGCGACAAACATAACGTGATTTTATCTTCCAATTCCAAGTATTTTTTACGTAGTTCTAGGATCAAGGATTCGGGCAAAGCGGGAGCGGGAGGATTTTTGTCCCAATCGGTCGATTCTAACCAATTCCTTAAAATTTGTTTATCAAAACTAGCGGGAGTTTTGCCCAGTGCGTAAGTAGAAGCATCCCAATACCGCGAGGAATCGGGGGTTAAGATTTCATCGATGAGGATTGGTTTTCCATCCACGAGTCCGAATTCAAATTTAGTATCACAAAGTAGGATTCCTTGTTTGGCCATTAAACTATGGGCTGTGTTGTAGAGAAATAGCGAGATCTCTCTTAGTTGCGAAAAGAGTTCTTTACCCACTTCTCCTTCCATCACGGATTCACTCACGTTTTCATCATGACCCGAATCATTTTTCCTGGCTGGCGTAAAAATCGGAGTTTCAAATCGGAAAGATTCTTCTATACCCTTGGGATAAGGGACATGGGCTATGGTTCCTTCTGTTTTATATTCCTTCCAAGCAGATCCTGTTAAATATCCACGCACCACACATTCGAAATCGATTCGTTTTGCTTTTTTTACAAGTACAGATCTTCCCTTTAATAATTCTTCGTTTTGAAACGGAGGAGGAAATTTTGATACATCGTCAGTGATTAAATGGTTTGGGATTGTCGGAAACTGACGAAACCAAGCCGTGGAAATTCGAGTTAGAATCTTACCTTTGTCAAGAACTGGTTCTTCAAAAACTACATCAAATGCTGAAATACGATCGGTTGCTACAAGAAGAAGTGAATCTCCTAAATCGTAAACATCTCTAACTTTACCCTTATAACTGGGAGTTGGAATCATAATTGTATACACACCATAGCCATATCATCATTCGGAGTGGAAGAACCACAAAAATCTAAAATTTTGTTTTGGACAGATTGTAGAATATCTTTTCCTGATTTGACAGATTCATGAAAGATATCTTTCATACCTTCCTCTGTGATGTATTCGGAATTTGGGTTCATTGCTTCGCTCGCTCCATCCGTATACATAAAAAACATTGATCCTGTTTTTAACTGAACCGTTTGTACTTCGTCAGTTGCTGCAAAATTGATTCCCATAATCATGGGACTCATCCCTTTTAAAAATTTGGTTTCGCCATCCATATAAACAATGGGAGCGGGATGTCCCCCATTAATATAAGAAAGTTTTAAGTCTTGGTCAAGGATCGCATAACAAAAAGTGATCGCATAATCTTCAGGAAGGACTAACTCCATATTTTTTCGTAAGTGCGCCACTCTTTCCCGTAAGTCCATTGTGGAAACTAAGTTAAACAATTGCATTTTGAACATGGCGCCAATAAGGGCTGCACTTGGCCCATGTCCCGAACAATCGGCGATCACAATATGAAGTTTTTTTTCTTCGATCCAAGAATCGACAAAGTCACCACCAATTTGTAAATAAGGGTGAAATAGAGTTTGGGCTTTTATTCCGTTCCAAATAAAACTTTTTTCTGGAATCAATTGGTCTTGGACACGTCTTGCGGTTTGGAGTTCTTTTTCGTATTTACTTTTTTGTCTGTACAACTCATCCTGTAAGTCTTTCAGACGTATTACAGAATGGATTTTTGCAACAAGTTCTCTTTTGTTAAAAGGTTTGTTTATAAAGTCGTCTCCACCATTCTTCATAGCTTCTTGAAAACCCACTTCTCTTTCGATAGAAGTGATAAAAAGAATAGGCAGGAGTTTGAACTGGTCCATCGCTCTAAGTTCCCGACAAAAAGAAAATCCATCTTGCACAGGCATATTCACATCTAAAAGAAGTGTATCGATAGCAGTATTTAACAAAACCAATCGTGCTTCTTCTGCGGAGAAAGCTGTATAGGTTTTAAAACCCTCTTGTTGCAAAAGGTATTTCAAAAGTTCCACATTTTCTGGAACATCATCCACAATTAGGATTTTATGTATAGATTCCTCATTTGCCATGTTTTAATCTAATTCCGCTTTCAGTTTGGATCTGATATCTTGGATTTTTTCTGTACGATTGGAAACAAGAAAAAGAATTAGAAATAGAAAATGGAAGGCAAGGACTCCAAGCCACATACTCTGTTTCATATCAGAGTCCATTCCTCCTTTTCCTAAAACACTACTAGGATGGTTTCCTGGATTTTCAATCCAACGGATGGCACCCCAAGTGAGGATGGCACTCACTGCGCAAAGCACAGACAAGTAAGCGGATAGAATTGCTTTTTTTGCCTTAGAAGAAACCAAATATCGAAAGATAAAATAACTTACCAAGGAAATACAAAGTATAAAAAAGGACTGTAACCTAGCATCCGTTTTATCCCAAGGAACTCCCCAGGCACTATAGGCCCAAATGGGACCAGAAAACAGAACTCCCACGGCAAACAGAAAGGAAAGTTGGTTGGCAGTAAAGGCAAACCTGTCCCAAAGTAAATTTCTAGTAAAAAGAAAAATTAATGAAAAAATAAAGGAAAGAATCGGTCCATATAACGCCACCCAGGCGACAGGAACATGTAGATAAAAAATCCTGTGACTTAGGCCCTGTTCCAAAATGACGTTTGGATACACAAGCGATGTAATGATAGCAATGACAAGCGACGTACAAACGACGAGATAAAAACCAATGTCGAAAACAGGGTGAAATATCCGAATCTTACGTTCCATTTTTTTCCAGATTTTCAGAGTGGGAAAGAAATTCTAGGAGAAAACAAGGTCCTAATGCTCATTCCTTAGAATCTCAATCATCACCGAACCAAGTGTAGCGTAAAATAACATAAAAAACAATAGTAAACCTACAGATGGTAGGTAAAACCCAGGTTCCTGCCAATACCTGTGTTCTGCTTCTAAGCCGAAAAGAAACAAAGGAATGGAAAATGGGAGTTGCAACAAAGGAATGATGATTTCTTTCAACCGACTTTCAAAGGCGATGAGCCCGAGTGATACTCCGAGAAAAACCAAAGAGCCACTTCCCAAATTTGCAAAAAGCCATTCTCCCCAATATCGCTCCAAACTCATATTTTGAAAGAAAACGGAAAGAACAAGTACAAGTGCCCCATTAACTAAAATTGTACAAAACCAAATGGCAAAAGATTTTGCCAAATACAGAGATATGGGACTAACAAAAGAAAGACTCGCTTCCCAACCCATTGATTCTCTTTCTTCCCATAAACTTTGGCTTACGATGACAAAGTTAAGAATAAAAATGATTGCCCATTTGATTCCACGTATACTTCGTGCAGACAAGATCTCATTTACCTCAATCGAAGTATAAAAAATAAATACGACAGAGACACTTAAAGTAAAAAGAGAGACAACACCACCAAGCGAACGACCAATCAGATAAAATTCTTTTTTAAGTAAGGTGAGTAACATACACACCTCCCTTTTCAATTTTAATTTGGGTATTACATTGTAATTCTTTAGGGATCGAGTGAAGTACAATTAAAATGAGTTTTGTTTTAGATTCTTCATTTAAAATCTCACTTAGAACTTTTGAGGCATCTGCATCTAAGCCCGTATAAGGTTCATCAAATAATATAATTTCAGCAGAAGAAAGTATGGCTCTTAATATTGCAACTTTTTGTTTCATCCCTCTTGAAAAGGTATGAATAGGATCCCAAATTCGTTTCTGTAAACGAAAGAGTTCCAAAAGTTTGTTTCGTTTTTGGATGTTAGGATAAATTCCATCTAACTTAGAAAAATACTCCAAATTTTCTTCTAAACTGAGAGAGGAATAAAATCCTAACTCATGACCGAGGTATGTAATTTTCTTTTTTCCTTGGTTCCAATGCCAAAGATCAGAAGTAAGCGAGTTGTGGTAAATTTCTTTTAAAAGCGTAGATTTCCCGGCACCATTCTCACCTAGCACAGCCACAAGACCTGTCTCAAAAAAAGAAAGATTAATCTCTTTCAGTAAGACTTTTTCGCCGACAGTAATAGTAAGCGCTTTTGTTTCCAAAAGGGTTTGGTTCATTCTACACCATGTTCTTCCGTAGCTTTACTCTCGCACTTCTGTTTTTTTTTCCTACTCTGAATTGGGGGCAAAAACTGATTGGAAACAAGGAATATCCAGAAATCCTTTGGGGCAAAGATCAGGAATTTGATACCTCCGATTTTCCCAATGGATCTTTTATTTACCATAAGGACGACTTTATCCTCGCACGTGGGAAACTTTTTCAAGGGGAACCACCGAAATCCAACGGAAGTTTTACTTACGGTCAAGAAACCATCACCAATTCGGGAAAATGGAATAACGATACGATTGAACTTATACTCTCAGGAAAACCAAACAAGCGAACCGAAGTCATCAAACGTTTGGAAGCTGGGATTCGGTTTGATCCTCAATTTTTTCCCTTCCGATACAATTTAGGACGTTTGTATTCATTGGAGATGAATTACGAAAAAGCTCTAGTGGAATTTGAATATGCGAAAGCAGAAATGCCAGAATACTTCAAAACCTATCTTCACATTGCCATTCTTTCTGAAATCACACGCCAAGTCTATTATGCCATTATGAATTATAAACTGGCAGTCGAAAAAAATCCCTATGATACAGAAGCTTTAATTCGTTTGGCAGACCATTATTTGGCTACGGGTTTAAAAAACAGAGCCCTTCTTTATTTAAACAAAGCACTGAAAATTGAAGAGGAAAGTCCGAATGTGAAATTGGGATTTGCAAGACTTGAAATGGAAAAAGGAAACTTTCATATCGCTTACAAAATTTTTAATCGCACCACTCTCACAACTGCGGAAGGAAAACCCAAACCTTATGATAAAAAATTCCATTATTATTTTGCTGAAACAGCTTCCAAAGTCACTGACTATGAAACTGCAGAAGAGCAATATACAAAGATGCTTAGTTTTACCAATGATCCATTTTTTGCCACGGTTTCATCTAAGGTAATCGCAAGAAGGCGTGATATTGCGAAAAAATTTGCAGAAGCCAAACGAACTCAATTGGATGATTCAGAAGAAGAAACAGCTCCTCCAAACGAATGATCTCTTGCTTCCTTTAATGTTTTTAATAACTCTGATTTTGGATTAGAAAGTATTTCTTTCGGTTTACCAAATTCCACAATCTCTCCCCCATCTAACACAAATATTTGATCACACATATATGATAAAAAACCTAAATCATGGGAAACAATAAACATTCCCAGTTTTTCTGTTTGGTTGATTTGTTTGAGTTCTTCTGCAATTTTTTTTTGTACAAGAACATCAAGGGCTGTGACTGGTTCATCCAAAAGCAAATATTCAGGTTCCGAGAGCAATGCTCGCAAGATTGCAAAACGTTGCAGCTGGCCACCACTTAACTCTTGTTTAGTTTTATTCAAAAGATCCTTTTCTAATTCAAAGCGATCGCAAAAAGTAGCGATTCGATTCCGTTCGTTTCTTTTCGTTGTTTCCTTTAAAAAAAAATGATTTTTGATTCTGATCGGTTCAAGAAGGAGCTCTCCCATTGTCCCCAAATGGGAAAAACTACCGAATGGATCCTGGAAAACCGGTTGGAGTTTGGGATGTTTTCGATTCGGTAAAGTCGTATCTTTCCAAAGGAGCGATCCACTCCACAAATAACCATCTGCTGGATCCAAAAGTCCTAACGCTAATCGAAACAAGGTGGATTTTCCAGATCCAGATTTTCCAATGAGTCCAGTGATCTCATTGGTTTTTGCCACTAGGTTGATATTTTTTACGAGGGAACGTCCACCCACTGTTACCGAAATATTTTTAAGAGTAAACATCAGTTTCAGTCCATAAAATCATTGCGTTTCCCATTTTTACTTGGATGTTAAATAAGAAGGAGAATGGGGAATTGGAAAAAATAAAAATCACAGAAGTAGGACCAAGAGATGGACTCCAAAACGAAAAAACCATTCTTTCCACTCAGGATAAATTCGAATTCGTATCTCGTCTAGTACAAAGCGGTGTGAAACATATTGAACTTACTTCTTTTGTCCGAAAAGATCGAATCCCGCAAATGGGAGATGCCAACGAACTCTCTAAACTCGCCCTTCCTAAGTTCCAAAATCAAGTCCAGTTTTCTGCTCTCACACCGAATGCAAAAGGTTATGAAGGAGCTAAAGAAGCCGGTTTTACCGAAGTCGCTGTTTTTACTGCCACTTCCGAAACATTCACAAAAAAAAATATAAATATGACCATCCAAGAGAGTTTAGATTTTTTTAAACCCATCTTCACCCAGGCAAAGTCAGATGGAATCAAAGTAAGGGGATATATCTCTACTGTGATCGCTTGTCCCTATGAAGGAAAAATAAATCCAGAGAAAACACTAGAGATCGCCGAACGGCTGCTCGATGCTGGTGCTTATGAAATTTCACTAGGCGAAACGATTGGTGTAGCCGTTCCTTCTGAAGTAGAAACATTATTAGAAGTCCTCTTGAAAAAGATTCCCAAAACCAATTTAGCAGGGCACTTTCACGACACTTATGGAATGGCCATTGCAAATACCAAACAAGCGCTCACGATGGGGCTCCGTAGTTTTGATAGTTCGGCAGGTGGACTCGGTGGTTGCCCTTATGCCAAAGGTGCTGCCGGGAACGTAGCCACAGAAGATTTAGTATATTTTCTTCATAGAGAAGGCTATGAAACTGGAATCCAATTAGATTCTCTTATCTCTGCCAGTCGATTTATGGAAGAACAAATCGGAAGGAAACTCGAATCAAGAACCTTTATAGCCATGAAGAATGCCGATTGATTTAGAACTCCTTCACACCAAGTTAGAAGATTTAAGAATCAAATATGACCATCTTCAGTATTTAGATACCGATCCTATCTGTTTTCCAAAAAAATACAAAGACCCTCTTGATATAGAAGTAGTTTCATTCATTTCCTGTTTGTATGCCTATGGGAATGTAAAAAGTATCCAAGGTTTTTTAAAACCAATCTTTGAAGCTTTAGGACCCTCTCCCTACCAAACTTTACGTGGAGGAAACAAAACCTTATTACCCTTTTTAAAAAATCTTAATGTCTACAGGTTCCAAACTAAAAAAGACAACCAAATCTTCTTCCAAACAATAAGCCGTATTTTGCAAAACTTGCAGACTCAATCCCCCCTATTTGAATCAAATCTTTTAGATGAGTTTGGAAAATTTAATGAGAAAAATTCTCTACCAAAGTTTCAAAATTTTTGGGAAGAGGAAATCAAAAAGACAAGTGGTAAAAAAACTCTCAGTTACGGTCTCCAATTTTTAATCGGAATGTCTACAGCCAAATCTCCGAAAAAAAGATTATCTCTTTTTCTTCGATGGATGGTAAGAACTTCCTACCCAGATTTTGGACTTTACCAAAGGATATATCCAAACCAAATTCCCTTCCCCTTGGATGTACACATTCAAAAACTAATTCAAATTTTAGGAATTACAGATCGAAAGACTTTTGGATCAAAAGAAGCATTTCTAATTCAGGAATTTTTTAAAAAAATAAATCCCAACGATCCTTTGTTATACGACTTTTACCTTACAAGAGTTGGAATCATTGAAAGATGTAATGCAAAATATCAAAAGGTTGTCTGTGAAGTTTGTTTTTTGAAGGAAGTGTGTTTGGTATTTGGTAGTGCCACGGGGAATTGAACCCCGATTGCAAGGATGAAAACCTTGTGTCCTAACCATTAGACGATGGCACCGTTTTAAGAACGTGTTTAAGAGTTACAGGAACTCTATTTTGAGTCGTCGGGGATTCGAACCCCGGACCCATTCCTTAAAAGGGAATTGCTCTACCAGCTGAGCTAACGACTCGTTCTGTAGCCAAGAATATCGAACCACCTTTGTCGGTCAACAATTACTTAAAAAAAAGATCTAGAGCTCCTGATTTTTTTTAATCCATGATGATCGTGTGTTCACGATCAGGCCCTGTGGAAACAATTCCAATCTTTGTATTCACTAGGTCTTGTAAGGACTTAATGTATGACTGACAAAGTGTTGGCAATTTAGAGAAAGAATTAATTCCTGAAATATCATCTTTCCAACCTTTATATTCAGCAAACAACGGTTTGACGTCTTCTAATCCTTGGGATGGAAAAAAATCTAACTTTTTACCTTTGTATTCATATCCTACAACGACAGGAATGGAATCATAATGACTGAGTACATCTATTTTTGTGAGAACCAGCGAGTTGATCCCGTTGACAGTCACAGCATGTTTGATCATTTGTACATCAAACCAACCACAACGTCTTGGTCTTCCCGTTGTAGAACCGTACTCTCCACCTAACTTCCGGAGTACGTCACCTGCTTCTCCTAAAATTTCCGATGGAAATGGTCCTTCACCTACCCGAGTAGCATAGGCTTTAGTAATTCCAATTACATCTTGTAAATACCGAAAACTCACTCCGGAACCAGCCAAGGCACCTCCGGTAGTCGGATTGGAACTGGTAACATATGGATAGGTTCCAAAATCAATGTCTAGTCCTGTACCTTGGGCGCCTTCCAATAGAACACGTTTGCCTTTTTCCAATTCTGAATTAAGGTAGTATACTGTGTTTACAATATTTTTACCGATTTTATCAGCAAAGTCAAGCAGGTGGTCATACATTTCATTGATATTCACAGGTTCTAAATCATAATATTTTACTAGTTCCTGATTTTTGACTTCCAAGATATGTGTGAGTTTTCTTTTTAAATTTTCTTTGTCTAAAAGGTCTCCTGCACGGACTCCATTACGAAGCATTTTGTCCGCATAACACATCCCAATCCCTTTTTTCGTGGTCCCTATTTTTCTTTCAGGAGAGGACCCGGCTTCTCTTGCCTCATCAATCAAACGATGGTATGGAAGTAAAATATGACAAGAATCACTAATCAAAAGCTTTTCTTTAACTTTAAATCCATGTGATTCTAAATCAGCACATTCTTTTAAGAAATATTCTGGATCCAGAACCACACCGTTTCCAATCACACAGGTAGTATTGTCATAGATAATTCCTGATGGAACTAAATGGAAAATATACTTTTTCCCACCCACAACCACCGTATGACCGGCATTAGCGCCACCTTGGTAACGTACAATAATATCTGTATCTTTGGAAAGGTAATCTATTACCTTAGCCTTTCCTTCATCACCCCATTGTGCTCCGACAACTAAATTTGCAGGCATAATTCCCTCATTTCACCTTATTTACAATTTCTTCAATAGAATCAAGATGCAGTGCAAAACCACAGGCATCCTTCTTAATTCCCGTAAAACTTTCAAACAATTCATTATAAACACCACCGGCAAATACCGGTTCTGGATCCGCTTCCACATAACCTTGAAACATAAATCCAGTATAATAAGACAAATCTCTCACAAGAGAAGGATCCCAAATACAAGGAATCGCACTGAGAACCTTTGTCCACTCACCAAAAAATGACGTGATTGATTCCAAATCCCCTTTCAATGTATCCCATTCGGTATTAGTTAATGTCTTTTGTAATGAGTTTTGAAATTTCAGCATCTCACTAACAGGAATGGGACGCAGTAATATCTGGATCATTTCCATATGAGACTCCGAAGTATTTTCCCTAGCAGCAAGAGAGACTAACTCTGGTAAGTTCTTTGTATATAAAAGTTGGCGTAAAACTTTTGTTTGTTCCTCATTCCAACCAAGAATTTCTAAAATAGAACGAAAAAAAGAAGAGTGACCAAATACAATTGTAAATGGCTCGGTAGGGACCGCAACTTTCCAAAGTCGATTCAGAATTTGAATTTGGGAAATGATATGGTTTGTATCGCTCTTACCTAGTGACTCCACACCCACTTGCAAAATTTCACGTCTTGACGCATTGCGTTTTTTGTGGTCACGAATCTTACGTGCAAAATAAAATACATTTTGGTTTTCTTCCCAGTGAGAACGTGCGGCCATTCCTTTCACCACTTGTAGTGTTAGGTCCACGCCTGGAGAGAGTTCGTTTCCATCCCAGTCCTTTGAAACAAGTAAACTCTCAACTCCGTGATCCAAATGGGAACGAAAGGAATTCGAATAATCAAAAGAAGGAAGGGTAATTTCAGAATACCCTTCTCTTTCGAAGAGTTCTGAAAAACTTTGTAGTAAAATCCGCCGGTTTTTGCTTTCTTCGGGGCCTAAAAAATGAAATCCATCCGGAATCCATTTTTGTTCCGAGGAAATTGATTTGTTTTTTTGATTCATACCGGGATCTCGATCACCCAAGAAGTCAGTTTAGAGAAATCCTGGATTTACGCAATCAATTGTAAAAATCGAATAGACAAATCGAAAGTTTTCAGTAATTTAATGTCGGTTTAGAGGCATACATGACAGAAAAAGAAGCCACTTTGGGACGCTGGCATAAAGAATTTTTTGAGAACATCCACTTATTTGTAAAATCGGGACTGACCGAGTCCGAAGCAAAGTCCATTTTAGAAGAGTTTTTAGTTCTTTCACAAAGCACTCCAAAACCAAAGGTTATGGAAATCTTCCAAGAACCAGAACGTTTGGAAGAAATCGGAGTGTACACCGACATCCGTCCCGAACCTCGTGACTTTATGTTAAAGTTTCTAGACCCCATCATGAAGAAATTCAAGGTTGAGGGAACAGAAAATCTAAAACTCTTAGATGGTGTGATTGGCAAATACCCAGTCACTTTAATTTCTAACCACTTGAGCCATTTAGATGCACCTGCCATCTTTACTCTTTTGTACAACTCAGGTCCGGAAGGAAGAAAAATTGCTGAGTCACTCGTCTTTATTGCGGGAAGGCTCGCTTTTGAACCTGACTTCACTCGCCTTGGTCTCTATATGTTTGGGACTCTTCTTGTTTGTTCCAAAAAGGATATGGCAGACAACCCCTCTCTTTCGGATGTGATGACCAAAATTAACATGCGGGCCTTTCGAAATTCGCAGAAATTACAATCCGATGGAAAAGTGATTTCTATTTTTCCTGAGGGCACTCGTTCGCGGGATGGAAGGTTAATGCCATTTGTGGACACAGTGTACCATTATGTAGCAAACAAAGTGATTCTTCCAATCTCACTAGAGGGAACAGAAAAAATTCTTCCCATCGAAGGACTTCTTTTTAACCAAGCCGTAGGAAAACTTGTTATCGGCAAACCTGTGCTTGTTGGGGAACTTACGAAAAGAGAAATGGAATCTTTTCCATCTCATATTGAACAGATATCCTTTCCAGGAACAGGCGATAAAAAACAATTTATCATTGATAACCTTGCACTTCTTGTAGGAAGTAATCTAAACAAACACAAACACGGAACTTATCGTAACCTTTACAAGGGTGATGTCAGGGAAACAAACCAACTCATTTCTATCCCCAAAAAACCAGAGGAACATGTGGTCATCATTGGATCTTCCAATATGTCAGTGGCTTTTGCTTGTGTGATGGCAAATAAAAATGTAAAAGTCACAATCTACAGTCCTGATTCAGAAATGGTAAAACAAAGTAATGAAGAGAAACGTGATGTAGTTCATTATCCAATCTACAAACTCCCACCAAATATTGAATTCTCCGACAAACCTGAAGTATTAGATACAGCAACCCTATTTATCCAAGGTACCAACCCTTGGGAATTTGATGGAATATATTCTAAAATCAGAACCCATTTACAGAAAAACAAATCACCGATGGTGAATGTCATAAAAGGATTCACTGGCTCTAAAAAAGGGCTAATTCTCGAAGATTTACATGAATTACTGCTTATCGAAAGGGACCGCCTAGCGGTTGTATCTGGTGCTTGTTACCCCGACCAAATCATGGAAAGAAAAATTTCCGGATTTGAAATTTCTGCCTTTGAAGATTCACTCATTCCCAAACTAAAAGAACTTCTAACAAACAATTATGTTTTTACAAGAACTGCCATCAATTCTCGGGACACAAAAGGTGTTCAACTAGGTGGAGCTTTAAAAACAGTTTATGCATTAGCTATGGGACTTGTGGAAGGATACTTTAAACGAGAGTTAGGTGGCAATGTCGATAATACACTCTTTCATTTAAGTAACCGGTTTTTTAATGAGATGGTATCCATTGGCGTCTTACTCGGTGGAGATCCTACTACTTTCAATGGCCTTTCTGGAATGACAGATTTTATGTTGGCATGTTTCGGTTCGGACACAAGAGATCGAAAGTATGGTTATGATTTAGCTTATGGGACAAGACCAGAAAAAATCACAAATGGTTTTTACGGATTAAAGGTATTACCAAACCTAATCCAACTGGATGAGAAAAGGCATCCGATTGTGACAGCAGCTTACAGAACTGTGATTCAAAACGAAGACTTTGATTTGATTGCTGAAAAACTACAAATGCAGCTAGCTCGTTAGAATTTAGGAAGATACACCGAAAACTCTGTGCGCCCGGGTTCTGATTGGAACTGGATCCGGCCACGGTGTCTTTCTTCTACCGATTGTTTGACTATCCCGAGCCCAAGCCCTGTTCCTTCTCCTTTTTCCTTAGTCGTATAAAATGGTTCAAAAATTCTTTTTTGAATGTTTAAGGGAATTCCAGGACCATTATCTTTCACCCGAACCACCACTTCATTCTCTGATTCATCTATTTGAATGGTGAGTGTGCCTTTAAAGGACATAGCTTGTAAGGCATTGTATATAAGATTAGTCCAAATTTGAATCAATTCATCTGGATAACCTGAAATATTTGGATTTGCATTGTACAAACGAACACATTCAATTCCAGATTTCATCTTGTTTTGATAAAGAGTCAGAACTGTTTCAATAGTATCAACCAAGTTAATTTCAGACTTGGCTTCGTGTCGGTCAAATCGCCCATAACTCTTCAAGCTATAAACGATTTTGGAAGTTCTTTCAACCGCTAAACGAATGGATTCCACACTACGAAGTGTGTTTAATTCCGATAATACTAACTCAAGTAAGGGGGAAAATTTAAAATGTGATAATAGGTTTTTATTTTCCAAAATAAAATCGGATACACCTAAATCAACAATTCTATCTGCCAGATCATAAGCAGGATCAATTCCTAACTCAATAAATTCTAATTCCAAAGTTTTTTTGGCCTTTCTTGATTCTGCAAATACATAGGTTTTTGGTTTAATCGTAAATAATTCAATTACCCAAGAAATAATTTCATTAATTTCCTTTTCAGAATATTTAGAAAAACACTCTTTAATTTGAAATAACCTATTACCGAAATTTCCCATTCGATTGTAAATTTGATCACTAAAGGCAGCAATTGCTGCTAGTGGGTTATTGATTTCGTGTGCAACACCAGCAACTAACTGTCCCAAGGTGGCCATTTTTTCCGACAAAATCAATTGGTCTTGCGTTTTCTGTAAGTCTTCCAGAATTCGATTTAATTCCTTTGTCCTTTCTTTCACTGCATATTCAAGAGCTTCTTTGTTTTGTTTGGATTCAGTGACATCGATCAGAATCGCAAGTAAAGTTGGTCGACCTTTCGTCTGTAAAATGGTATTACCAGATACCACATGACGTATTTCGCCAGACTTAGTGCGAATACTCGCCTCCATTCCAGTGCTCCAACCTTTTTTGAGAAGTTCTGATTTTAATCTTTCCCTATCAAATTTGGTAATCCATATATTCAGGTCGTAAGAAGTTCGACCAATAATTTCTTCACGAGAAAAACCAACCAAACGACAATATGCTTCGTTAACATCATCGTATACGGCAGTTTCCGCATTGGATAAACTAACTGCGGCAGGATTTAAACGGAAAACACTTTCGAATAGTTCTTTGCTGATCACAAGTTCACTTTGTAAAACCGCGGCTAGGTATTCTTTCTCTTTTAGGGCAGAAATATTTTGTCCTGCAGAAAGAAGATACTTTCCATTTTCGACAATGCGCCCACTTAAAAGGATTGTTACAGTAGAACCATGTTTGGTTAGCAGAGGTACTTCCAAATTGAGCACAATTCCATCTGTCTTTAACTTTGATAAAATAGAATCTCTATCATTGACATTCGAATAAATTCCTAAATCTAAGGTAGACTTGCCAATTACCTCTTCCTTCGTCCGACCAAGCCATGAACAGTATACTTCATTGGCCTCAACGTAAAGGCCTGTTTGCATATCAGTCAAAGCCATGCCAATGGGACTCGAACTAAAAGCAGTGTGCCAAATAGAATCTGATGTGGAGAGATAAGGAGTCATTCGTTCGGAATGTAGAATTTTAATGGAATATCGGACGAATGCAATAAAAAAAAAGCCTACTTATACAAGTAGGCTTTTGCGAAAGAATTGAACCAGAAAATAGACTACTTAGTAGCTACTTTTTCTTTTTTTGCCTTTTTAGGTTTATCTTCTTTTTTGGCAGGTTTCTTTTCTTCACGTTTTGCTTTTGATTCCGCTTTTAACTCATCTTGAGTTTTGCGATCTACAAGTTCCAAAATTCCCATAGCTGTATTGTCAGAAGGACGGTTTACCAAACGAATGATTCTTGTGTAACCACCGACTCTTTCCGCATAACGATTTGCTAAGTCTTTCAAAAGTTTTGTAACGATTTCCTGATCACCAAGATGGCTATAAAGATATCTTGTATTGTGCAAAATCGCTGCATTTTTCTTTTGTTCGTCAAGGTTTGCTAGATTTGCATCTAGATTTTTTTTCGCTCTAGTGATGATTCGTTCTGCATAAGAACGAGCCACCTTTAACTTCGCTACTGAAGATTCAATTCTTTCGTGGCGAAGTAGAGAGATTACCATATTTTGTATCATAGCTTTTCTATGATCTGCGGATCTGTTGAGTTGTTTAACTTTATTACGTTTATTCATCTTAAAAATCTCTCATACCGAACGAAAGCCCCATAGAGGAAAGTTTTGCTTTTAACTCTTGTAAACTTTGTTCGCTGAAATGTTTTGATTTAGTCATTTCGTCTTCTGATCTCTTAACGAGCTCACCAATGAAGTCAATTTCCAAACTACGAAGAACGTTAGTTGAACGAACAGAAAGTTCCAATTCTTCTACGTGTTTCGATAAAGCTGCTTTGAGTTTTTCATCAGCTTCATCCAACTCTTCTTCTTCTTCTTCAATCTCTTCTTCAAAGTTAATAAAAACAGTTAGGTGGTCTTTTAGAATTTTCGCTGCTTGTGCTACTGCATCTTCTGGAGAAACAGATCCATCAGTCCAAACTTCCATAGTTAGTTTTTCGTAATCAGAACGTTGAGCCACACGAGTTTCTGATACTTCAAACAAGACCTTTTGGATTGGTGAAAAAATAGAATCGATTGGGATCGTTCCCAAAACTTCGATGTCTTTCTTTTTATCTTCCGCAGGAACGTAACCACGTCCTCTTTGGATTTCCAAATCCATAATCAAATTAGCATCTTCATTGAGAGTAGCAATATGAAGATCTGGATTCATGATTTCAATCGAAGAGTCAACAGCTAAATCAGCAGCACGGAAGTAACCTGCCCCTTTTAGTTCAAGGTGGATTACTTTGCTTGCTTCTTTGTCTTCAGGCTCGTATTTGATTCGAACTTGTTTTAAGTTAAGAATGATACGAGTTACGTCTTCGGCTACACCTTCGATATAGGAAAACTCGTGTGAGACTCCTTCAATCCGAATCGCGGAGATTGCTGCCCCTTCAATAGAAGACATGAGCGTACGACGAAGGGAGTTACCGATCGTAGTACCAATTCCTCTTTCGAAAGGTTCTGCAACAAACTTACCGTAGTTTGGTGTATTCACATCGGTAGTGAATTCGATTTTTTTGGGTCTTTTAAAACCTTTTAATAAATTCTTTGGAGACAATGTCGTATCCTTCTTCTCTAAATTCTTACTTCGAGTACAACTCTACGATTACCTGTTCTTTCACAGGAATATCAATATGCTCTCTTGTTGGAAGTGAAGTCACTTCTCCTGAGAACTTGATATAATCTACACTTACCCAAGAAGCAGTACGATTGATTGCTTGAGCTAGTTTGATATTTTCTTCGATAAACGGAGACTTTTGAAATTTCTCACGAATTTCGATTTTATCACCAACATTCACACGATAAGAACAAATGTCCACACGGTGACCATTCACAAGAATATGTCTATGTGCTACGAAGTTACGAGCTTGTCTTCTAGTGACTGCAAAACCCATACGGTAAAGAACGTTATCCAATCTTCTTTCGAGGAATTGTAGTAAGTTCTCCCCAGGAATTCCCGGAGTATGAGCTGCCTCTTCAAAGTATCTACGGAATTGTTTTTCTAAAACACCGTATGCGCGTTTTACTTTTTGTTTTTCACGAAGCTGTGCCCCGTATTCAGTGATCTTTCCTTTTTTCTTAGGAGGAAGACCTGGTGGGTACTTTCTCTTTTCTAGGGAAGATTTTTCTTTATGTAATGTATGACTATTTTTGAGAAAGAGGTTAAGACCCTCTCTTCTCATCAATTTAACAACTGGACCTCGGTAACGTGCCATATCTAATTCCTACACCCTTCTTCTTTTGCGTGGTCGGCACCCATTGTGAGGGAGCGGAGTTACGTCTTTAATGAGTTTGATTGCAATCCCTTTCGTAGTCAAAGAACGAATGGCAGATTCACGACCAATTCCTGGACCTGAAACCATTACATCTACTTCCGAAAGACCAGCAGCTTCGATTGCTTTTTCTGCTGCGTTTGTTGCAGCAACTTGTGCTGCATACGGAGTGGATTTTTTTGATCCACGAAAACCCATCATTCCAGAAGAAGACCAAGAAAGAACGTTTCCTGCCATATCCGTAATGGATACGATTGTATTGTTAAACGATGCTTGGATATAAACCTTACCTCGTGGAACGTTTTTCTTTTCTTTTTTCTTAACCTTTTTGGTATCTTTTTTATTCTTAGCGTCTTTTTCAGCCATGAAGCAATCCTCTACTTAGTAGCCTTTTTCTTATTGGCTACAGTTTTCTTGACTCCCTTACGGGTTCTTGCGTTGGTTCTTGTTCTTTGTCCGTTAACCGGAAGTCCACGTCTATGACGGAAACCTCTGTAACAACCTACGTCCATCAATCGTTTGATGTTAAGGTTGACTTCAGAACGAAGATCCCCTTCTACCTGGTATGATTCTTCTATAACTCTTCGGATCGCGGCTTCTTGTTCGTCCGAAAGGTCCTTCACCCGGATAGATTCGTCAATTCCTGCTTTTTTCAGGATGTTTTGAGAGGAAGTCTTGCCAATACCAAATACGTATGTAAGACCGATCACTATTCTTTTGTTTGATGGTAAATCAACACCCGCGATACGTGCCATATCTTTCTATCTTTGCCTTTGTTTGTGTTTTGGGTTCGTGCAAATCACTCGGATTACACCTTTTCTGCGAATGACTTTGCATTCTGGACAGATTTTTTTAACTGATGCTCTAACTTTCATTATAGTTTCCTATTTCTTTCTGTAGGTAATACGGCCCTTGGTTAAGTCATAAGGAGAAAGTTCCACTGTGACTTTATCTCCAGGTAAAATACGAATGTAATGCATACGCATCTTTCCTGAAATATGTGCTAAAACCTTATGTCCATTCTCTAGTTCCACACGGAACATAGCGTTCGGCAACGGTTCAAGAACGGTTCCGTCAATCGTGATTGCTTCTTCCTTAGCCAGGGTCTATCTCCTACTAGATCGATTTTAAAATAGTGTTAGTGATTTCTTCCATACTTCCCAAACCATTAATTTGCCGAAGGATCCCAGAGCCTTTATAAAAGTCTATTAGGGGCAACGTCTTGGTGTTGTAAGTATGCAGACGGTTTTTGATGGTCTCTTCGTTGTCATCCGAGCGTCCTTCTTTGATCGCTCTACCTAGCAACCGTTTGACGAGTTCTTCGTCAGGAACGTCTAGGTTGACAACGGAGTCGAGCTCCATGCGAAGCTCTTTGAGGATTTCCGAGAGAGCCTTTGCTTGCTCCACCGTCCTAGGAAATCCATCCAGAATGAATCCATTTGCACAATCAGATTCGACCAAACGGTCGCGAATTATGCCTATAACGACAGCATCTGGAACAAGGTCTCCAGCGTCCATATATTTTTTTGCTTCTATCCCCATAGGGGTACCGTTTTTTACGGCAGCACGGAGAATGTCTCCTGTAGAAATCTGCGGAATTTGGTATTTCTCTTTGATGATGTCAGCTTGGGTCCCTTTTCCAGCACCTGGAGGTCCCATAAATATGAGTCTCTTCATTCGTTACACTCTTCCCTTGATTTTTGTCTTCTTCATGAAACCTTCATAGTTTCTCATGAGTAGTTGGGCTTCGATTTGTTTTAAAGTTTCAAGAGCCACACCCACCATAATGAGCAGCGAAGTTCCTCCGAATGTATACACCAAAGTTCCCCCACCGGTGTTAGAACCGAGGTTTAAAAACTTGATGATAAGATACGGAGCAAGAGCAAGACCAGCAAGGAAAAGAGCACCCGGTAAAGTGATTCGATTCAAGATTTTCTCGATCATATCTTTGGTTTGACTACCAGGGCGAACACCTGGAATGAACCCACCGTATTTTTTTAGGTTATCAGCGAGCTCCTGTGGGTTGAACTGAATCGCTGTATAAAAATACGCAAAGAAAATGATTAGAGAAGTATAAATTACATAGTAGAAAAGGGCATGGTACCAAATTTGCGAAAATGGATTAAAATAGTCCATAATCACTGCCCAACCAGCCCACTGACCGCCTTTAGAGGACAACCACTGAACAATTGTTTGTGGAAAAAGAATGAGTGAGGATGCAAAGATGATTGGCATTACATTGGCACTATTCACTTTGAAAGGAATGGATTGGCTACGTGCCTGAACCATCTTTCTTCCCACCATTTGTTTTCCGTAATTTAAAGGTACCCGGCGTACGCCTTGCGTTAAAATCACAGTCAAGGCAATGAGAACAATAAATATGATGATAAGAATCAGGATACTAAGTGCATCCGAAGTATCAGAAGTAAACATAGCAATGAGTGCTTCTGGCATACGACCAATGATACCTGCAAAGATAATGAGAGAAATTCCGTTACCGATCCCACGTTCCGTGATCTGTTCCCCGAGCCAAATAAGAAGAACTGTTCCCGTTGTGATGGATAACATCGCAATCGGTAAAAAATATCCTTCTACAGATGGGTTGATGAGCCCAGGGTATTTCGCTTGCGCAGTTCCCGATCCAGTAGACCAAGAATTAGCAAGTTGGATCACAGCAAGAGACTGGATTGCACAAAGAATCAAAGTTCCGTACTTAGTGTACTGTTGGATCTTTTTTCTGCCCTCTTCCCCTTCTTTTTGCATTTTTTGCAAACTAGGAATGAGAACCATCACAAGTTGCATAATGATCGAAGAAGAGATATAAGGCATAATCCCTAGTGCAAAAATCGAAAATTTTAAAAGAGCACCACCAGCAAACAAATCTACCATTCCGAGGAAACCTTCGCTCGGATCGGCAGTAATGCCCGTCACAATCAAACTATTGATACCAGGAATGGTCACATGAGTTCCCATTCTAAAAAGTAACAACATACCTATGGTAAATAGGATTTTAGATCTTAATTCCGGGATTCGAAAGATGTTAGCGATGGTTTGAAACATAGGTTATCTAGTTTTTTTTCTCTTCTTTTTTCTTTTCTCTAATGATGACTTTTCCACCAGCTTTTTCGATTTTCTCTTTTGCAGAGACAGAAAAAGCATCTACCGTAATGGTGATGGCAGTGGTCACTTCTCCAGTCCCAAGTAGTTTGATTGGTCCTACTTCGGACTTAATCAAAGACTTTGCTTTGAGAATGGCAGGAGTTACTTCCCCAGAAAGACCTGCTTTTGACAAAGAGATCAAATTGACTGGTTGGAATTCCACAGAGAAAATATTAGTAAAACCACGTTTTGGTAAACGTCTATGAAGAGGAAGCTGTCCCCCTTCAAATCCACGTCTCATCGAAGCCGCACGCGCTCTTTGTCCTTTGGAACCGCGAGTGGAAGTTTTTCCCATTCCAGATCCTGGACCTTGGCCTACTCGTTTCGGAGAGGTTTTTGCACCTTCAGGAACGGGAACCAAGTTTTTGTTGCCGAGGGATGTGGATTTTTTGGGACGTTTTGCCCCAAATCCACGGCCTTGTTCGATTCTATCTTGTGCCATACAATTATACCTTTTCCACTTTCAACAAGTAACCTACTTGTCTTAACATCCCTTTCAATTGGGGAGTCATTTTGTGTTTTTTGGATTGACCTTTCTTTTTAAGGCCGAGTGCAATCAGAGTTTTTTTGTGTACCGGAATGATACCAATAGAACTTCTTTCTTGCGTTACGATCACTTCTTCCATAGTCAGTTACCTTTTATAGATCTTGCCCAAACAAATGTTTGAGGCTAACACCACGTCGTTTCACCGCCATTGACGGAGTTTCCAACTGTTGTAATGCATCCATAGTCGCCTTCACAATGTTCATCGGATTTGAAGAACCCCATGACTTTGTAAGAACATCTTGAATTCCTGCTCTTTCCAATACGGAACGAACAGAAGCTCCTGCGATGATCCCCGTTCCCGGAGAAGCCGGCTTCAAAATCACTCGAGCGGATTTGAACTGTCCCACAACATCGTGAGGAACGGTATGACCGATATAGTGAATGGATTTTAAATTCTTTTTTGCCGATTCAATGGACTTTCGGATGGCATCTGGAACTTCATTTGCTTTTCCAAAACCAATTCCTACTTTTCCTTTAGAGTCGCCAACTACAGATAGTGCGTTGAAGGAGAAACGACGTCCCCCCTTCACTACTTTGGCAACTCGGTCGATTTTTACGACCTTCTCAGTAAATTCTTTTGTTTCTTCTTCTAACATCATTTAGAACTCCAATCCACCTTCGCGGGCAGAATCAGCAAAAGCAGCGATCTTTCCGTGGTAAACCATCCCAGATCTGTCGAGAACCACTTGGGAAACTCCTGCTTTTTTCGCTTTCTCAGCGACTACTTTACCGAGTTCGGTCGCAGCCGATTTACTCTTCTTAGAATTTTCATGTTTCGGAAAATCTTTCTCTAAAGTGGTTGCATAAACAAGCGTTACACCTTTCGCATCATCAATGATCTGTGCGGTGAGGTAACGATTTGTTTTATTAAAAACCAACCGGGGTCTTTCCGATGTGGAGCGGAGTTTGTATCTAACTCGTTCCGCTCTTCTCAATCTTTTCGTATTTTTAGCTGTCTTGTTGATCATGACGTTCTACTTCTTACCGGTTTTTCCGGCCTTTCTACGGATGTATTCGTTCTGATATTTGATCCCTTTCCCTTTGTAAGGTTCAGGAGGTCTTTTGGAACGAATGTCAGCCGCAACTTGTCCAACCAGTTGTCGGTCAATTCCCGATACTTTGATTTTAAGCTGATCTGCAACATCGATTTTGATACCGTTAGGCTCAGGGAATACCACTTCGTGAGAATACCCAAGAGCCATCACTAGATCTTTACCGCGTTTTTGTGCACGGTAACCAACCCCAGTAATTTCTAGGTTTTTCTCCCAACCAGTGGTGACACCTTTTACGCAGTTCATCGCAAGGGAACGCACTAGACCGTGGAGAGCGACAGTCTTTTGGTCTTCGCTTTTACGAGTAAAAACCAATTCGCCGTTTTCCACATTGGCACTAACACCTTCGTATAGAGGAGTTTTCAATTCCCCTAATGGCCCTTTGATGGTAAGGGCTTCCGCTTCTGCTTTCACTTCTACCTTTGCAGGCAATTTGATAATACTTTTTCCAACTCGAGACATGGCGTTATCGTTCTCTAGAATACCTTACAGAGAACTTCCCCTCCTACTCTGAGTTTGCGAGCACGTTTCCCAGTCATCACACCTTTCGAAGTCGAAAGGATGAGAGTTCCGATGTTATTTCGGAACGGGCGGATTTCACCGGATTGGATATAAACTCGACGACCAGGAGTGGATACTCTCTCGATCATACGAATTACCGGTTTTTTTTCCGTGTCGTATTTTAATTTCACTTGGAAGTCATCAAAACTTCCATTTTTTACAGTTTGAACATCATCTACAAAACCTTCTTCTTTAAGAAGATCTAGGATGGACTTTTTGATTTTGCTACCAGGAATCACACAAAGCTCATGTTTAGCTTGTTGTGCGTTTCTGATTCTTGTTAGCATATCTGCGATTGGATCTGAAAGACTCATACTTACCTTAACCTAATTACCAGGAGGACTTTTTCACACCGGGGATCTGAGCCTTGCTAGCAAGGTCCCGGAAGCAAAGACGACACATATCAAAGCGGCGCAAATAAGCGCGTGATCGACCACAAAGAGGGCAACGATTGTACTCTCTCACTTTGAATTTTTGCTCTTTGGCGTGGCGTTCCATCATTGATTTTTTCGCCATGATAATTCTCCTACTTACCTGCCGTTCGGTAAGGCATACCGAAGGCTTGGAATAATTCGAACGCTTCTTTGTCCACTTCCGTGTTCGTTACGAAAGTGATATTGATCCCATAGATAGTATTGATTTTATCAAAATGAATCTCAGGGAAGATGATCTGTTCTTTTACGGACAGGTTGTAATTTCCTCGACCGTCGAAACCTTTCGGATTTACTCCGCGAAAGTCACGAACCCGTGGAAGAGCCACGTTAATGAATCTGTCAAGGAACTCATACATATGATGACCACGAAGGGTAACTTTGCAACCAAGCACCATCCCTTCTCTCACTTTGAAACCCGCAATGGATTTCTTAGCGAATGTTTTCACTGGTCTTTGGCCTGTGATTTGACCAATTTCGATAAGACATGCTTCCATCGCTTTTGGGTTCGTGTGAGCTTCGCCCATACCAACGTTGATCACGATTTTTTCTAGTTTGGGAACTCGCATCACACTTTGAAAGCCGAGTGACTTTTGTAGTGTAGGGCGGATTTCCGCTTCGTATTTTGATTTAAGCCTAGGTACCATAACTATACTTCTTTCCCTTCTGGTCGAGTCACTCGTACGGATTTACCATCCTTCTTGGCAAAGCCCAATCGTACAGCCTTAATTTTCTTCTTTGGCTTCGCTTTGTTCTCTGCTTTTGCGTCGTGAAACATCACATTGGAAATATGGATTGGGAATTCGATTTCAATCGCACCACCTTGAGGGTTCTCTTGGGTTGGGCGAACGAATCTTTTTCTTTTGTTCACACCTTCGATATAAACACGATCTTTGCGTTTATCGATTGCTAGAACTTTCCCTTTTTTTCCTTTTTCTTTACCGGAAATCACAAGAACTTCATCGTCCTTTTTGATTTTCGTTTTTTTGAATTTAGTGGGCTCGGAGCCTCTATATGCTAACTTAGTCGCCATTTTAGAGAACCTCCGGAGCTAGAGATATAATTTTCATGTATTTTTTATCGCGTAGTTCACGGGCAACAGGTCCGAAGATCCTGGTTCCTTTTGGATTCCCTTTGTCATCAATGATGGCAACGGCATTGTCATCGAAACGAATGTAAGTTCCATCGGGACGACGAACTTCTTTTTTCGTTCTCACAACAACTGCTCTTTGAACCGCTTTGTTATGCACTTTTTTCCCTTGCCCGTCACGAAGACCGTATGCAGGTTGTGCTTCTTTCACAGCGACGATAATCTCGTCACCAAGCGTTGCGTAGCGTTTTTTGGAACCGCCAAGCACTTTCACGCACATGACTTTTTTCACACCCGAGTTATCGGCTACTTGTAAAATAGTTTCTTGTTGAATCATACTAATTTCGCCTTCTCAATTACCTTTACAAGTTTATGGTGTTTCTGCTTAGAAAGTGGTCTTGTTTCCACAGCGATGACTCGATCACCAACTTGACACTCGTTCTTCTCGTCGTGAATTTTCACGCGGGAAGTTCTGGTCATAATCTTCTTAAACCGTGGGTGTACTTTTCTTGTGATGATTTCGATCACTACAGTTTTATCCATAGCATCGCTCACAACTACACCTTGAATGGTTAAAGACTTTTTAGAGTTTTTATCTTCCATAACCTACTTCTTCTTACCTTTGCTTGTTTTAGCGACTTTTGGAGCCGAACCAGCTTTCGGTGCGATTTGTTTGAGTTTACCTTTAGCAGATAATTCCTTCTCACGAAGGACAGTTAATGCTTGGGCAATTCTCTTCTTATGATTGCGGATAACTTTTGGGTTCTCAAGTGATCTTGTGACACCAAATTGGAATCTTGCTTTTCTTACTTCTTCGGAAGAGGAAAGAATTTCTTTCTTCAAATCTTCTGGAGAAAGTGATTTAAAATCGTCTTTCATAGAACGTTCCTCTTAACAAATGAAGTTTCTACTGGCAATTTAAATGCTGCTAGGTGAAGTGCCTTTCTTGCTGTTTCTTCATCAATACCAGCCATCTCAAAAAGAACGCGACCTGGACGGATTTCAGCAATCCAAAATTCCGGGTTACCTTTACCTTTACCCATACGAGTTTCAGCAGGTTTTTTAGTGATTGGTAAATGAGGGAAGATCCTGATCCACAATTTCCCACCTCGTTTTACTTGGCGGTTGATAGTGATCCTTGCAGCTTCGATTTGGCGCGCAGTGATACGACCGGAAGAAATGGCTTTTAAACCATACTCACCGAACGCAACGTAAGAACCTCTTTCGTCCTTACCTTTTAAGCGCCCTCTTTGGCGTTTTCTAAATTTTACTCGTTTAGGTGCTAACATGATAGTTTCTCTTTAGTACTTCTTAACTCGTTCTACGTTTTACAGCGTATTTATCTTCATCGGTCTCTTCCTTATTTGTAGGGAAGTAGTCACCAGTATAAGTCCAAACTTTCACACCGATTTGACCGAAAGTGGTAAGGGCTTCTTTGAATCCAAAGTCAATTTTGGCACGAAGAGTATGAAGGGGAACTCGTCCTTCCATATACTTCTCAGTTCTCGCCATATCTGCTCCGTTAAGTCGTCCGGAGATTTGGATTTTCACACCTTCCACTCCACCGCGCATAGCACGACGAAGTTCTGCTTTCATCACTCGTCGGAATGGCATCCTTTGTTCGATTTGAAGGGCAACCGTTTCAGCAATCGCTTGAGCAATTACTTCTGGTTTTTTCACTTCGATGATGTTCATCCCAATCGGTTTATCAGCGTATTTTTTTAGCTCTTGTTTTACCGCTTCGATGTTTTGGCCTTTTTGACCAATGACCATACCAGGTTTAGAAGTATGGAGGTTTACGTTGATTTTTTCCGGGAATCTTTCGATTACGATTTTTACAACGGATGCATTTTTAAATTTCTTCTGAAGGAATCTACGGATCTTGATATCTTCGTGAAGATTTTTGATGTAATCTTGTTTGGAATACCAAATAGAATCCCAATTACGTGTGATTCCGATTCGTAGTCCGATTGGATTTACTTTCTGACCCATAAATTAGCTAACCTTCTTTTCGATTTCAGATACGACAACAGTGATGTGACTTAGGCGTTTACGGATCCTAGAAGCACGACCACGTGCTCTCGGACGGAAACGTTTCATGATTGGGCCGTCGTCCACATAGATTTTTTTAACATAAAGTGAACTTGGATCCAAACTTTCATTCATTTGTACTGCGTTCGCAACTGCCGAGTTTAACAAGTTGATGATCATTGAACTTGCCGCTTTGTTTGTAAAACGTAAGATATCAATGGCTTCTTTATAATCGTATCCACGAACTTCATCAGCAACCAGGCGAGCTTTTCTGGCAGAAATTCTGAGGTGTTTTCCTACTGCTTTTGCTTCCATCTCTCTACCTATTTCTTCGCTACTTTTTTGTCTCCACCGTGACCTTTGAAGGTTCTAGTGGGAGCAAATTCACCGAGTTTGTGACCGATCATGTTTTCATTCACATAAACAGGAACAAACGCTTTGCCATTATGAATCATGACTGTATGACCAATCATATCTGGATAAATGGTACTTCTTCTGGACCAAGACTTGAAGGGCGTTTTTTTCCCTTCAGAGTTTAGGCTCGTAATTTTTTTCATGAGGTGGTCGTCAATGAACGGACCTTTTTTTAAGCTTCTAGCCATGATTATCTAGACCCTACCTATTCCTGTTTTTCTTACGTCTTTGGACAATAAAACGGTCAGACGGTCTAGTCTTACGTGTTTTAAATCCTTTCGTAGGTTTACCCCAAGGAGTCACAGGGTGACGACCTCCGGAAGTTCTACCTTCACCACCACCGAGTGGGTGGTCCACAGGGTTCATAACGACCCCTCTTACTTTCGGTCTTTTTCCTAACCAACGGTTACGTCCCGCTTTACCAATGATTACCAAGTTATGGTCTTTATTGGAAAGTTCTCCGATAGTCGCTAAACACTCTTTACGCACTTTTCGGATTTCCGAAGAAGGGAGTTTAAGAGATACATAGTCACCATCTTTAGCGGAGATCACAGCAAAAGATCCTGCCGTGCGAGCGATTTGGCCGCCTTTTCCGATATGTAGTTCAATGTTGTGAACGTTAGTTCCTGCAGGGATTTTATCTAAAGGAAGTGTGTTCCCTAGTTTGATCTCTGCATTTGCACCAGATTCGATTTTGTCCCCAACTTTTAAACCGTTAGGAGCCAAAATGTATCGGTATTCCCCATCTGCGTAACAGATAAGCGCAATAAATGCTGAACGGTTTGGATCGTATTCGATTGTTTTTACAGTCGCAGGGATTCCGAACTTGTTACGTTTGAAATCGATGATACGGAACTTTCTTTTGTTACGTCCACCTTTGCGTCTAACAGCGATACGTCCCTTATTGTCACGACCAGCTTTATAAGAAATGTTGGCTGTGAGCGGTTTGTAAGGCACCACTTCTGTGATTTCTTTGAAATCTAGGACCGAATAATACCGGCTAGACTGCGTTGTGGGTTTAAGTTTTCTAATTCCCATAATTAAACCTTAGCAAAATCCAAATTTGCTCCGTCAGCAAAGGTCACTACAGCTTTTTTGTAGTGAGGTCTTGGGGACGGCATGTTTCTAAAACGTTTCATTTTCCCACGGTAAACGGCTACGTTTACATTTGTTGGAACGACGTTATACATTTGTTTCAGAGCCTGTTTGATCAAAGTTTTGTTCGCATCCGGGTGGACTTTGAACGTATACTTGACAGTTCTTTTTCCCATACGTTCTCCAATTGTTTGAAGGTCTTGCGACTTTTCTGTAACAACTGGTGATAAGATTACATTCTCTAGGTTCACTGTCTTATCCTTTCTTAGAATACTGAGCCTGAAGCTCTTTTAAAGCGCTTTCAGAGATTACTAAATTGTTATTATAGAGGATGTCTCGGCAAACGACTCGTTTGCTGTTCACATATTTGAGGTTCTCTATATTGCGAGTGGATTTTTTGAGGAATTGGTTTTCACCAGCTACCACAAAACCCACGTTACCCTTCTCTGCAATTTCCATGTTCTTCAAAATGTTGTAGATGGATTTTGTAGAGTAAGAAGAAGGTTCTACGTCTTCTATGATCGCGATTCTGTTTTCTTCTGCCTTTTTGTTAAGGATAGAGAGAACAGCCTTTTTCTTAACGCTGCGTGACAAGTTAGAGGAATAATCTCTTGGTTTTGGTCCATGAATGATACCACCACCAACGAAATGTGGAGCTCTGATGGATCCTTGTCTTGCACGACCAGTTCCTTTTTGAGCCCAAGGTTTGATTCCCCCACCGCGAACTTCGGAACGATCCTTAGTAGAATGTGTTCCTTGTCTGTTGTTCGCATTTTCAGCTTTAACCGCATCATAGATGGCTCCAAGCGAAATGCCGGTAGCAAATAATTCTGCCGGAAGTTCAACTTCGCTTACGAATACGCCTTCTTTATTGTATTTACGCGCTTTCATGTTCTA
The DNA here is from genome assembly GCF_004770045.1 of Leptospira montravelensis. NCBI lineage: Bacteria > Pseudomonadati > Spirochaetota > Leptospiria > Leptospirales > Leptospiraceae > Leptospira > Leptospira montravelensis. The sequence continues at coordinate 241,133 of NZ_RQFO01000004.1, read as the reverse complement.
CCTATCTATTTATCCGATTTTTTCTATCGTAACGATACCGCGTTCCCTTCCTGGAACTGGACCGGATACAAATACCAAATTGGCGTCTGCATCAATTTTTACTACTTTCAGGTTTCGAACAGTGCTCTGTTCAGAACCCATTCTTCCGCCCATCTTCAAACCCTTGAACACACGTCCAGGAGTTGTATTAGAACCAATCGAACCAGGATGTCTTTGGAATCTGGAACCATGTCCAGCAGGACCACCAGCAAAACCGTGGCGTTTTACAACACCTTGTGTTCCCTTTCCCTTAGATGTTCCGGTCACTTTCACCGTGTCGTTTAAAGCAAACACATCAGCGAGTTTTACCTCAGCACCAACTGCTACATCTTCAAAACCTTTGAATTCAATCAGAGTTTTTTTAGGAGCGGCAATGTTAGCTTTTTTAATGTGTCCAACTTCGGCCTTCGTCATGTGTTTTTCCTTGGCATCACCAAATGCTAATTGAACCGCTTCGTAGCCGTCATTCGCAGATGTTTTTACCTGGGACACAAAACAAGGACCCACGCGTAAAACGGTTACAGTAACCATCTTACCTTCGTTATTGAATATGTGGGCCATGCCCAATTTTTCGCCGATTAAACCTTTAGCCATGGATCCTATCCTTAGGATTTAATATCTACGGAAACTCCAGCAGGGAGTTGAAGCTTCATCAGGGCTTCTACCGTATCTTCATTCGTATTTAAAATATCTATGAGTCTCTTATGAGTTCTCATTTCAAATTGTTCTCTAGCTTTTTTATTCACGTGCGGAGAACGTAATACCGTGTAGATTTCTTTTTTCGTTGGAAGCGGGATTGGACCGGAGACAGTAGCTCCGGTCCTCTTCGCAGTCGCAACGATTTCAAAGGTTGATTGGTCAATCAACCGATGATCGAAAGCTTTTAACTTAACGCGAATTCTTTGTCCAGCCATTGCGATTACTCAACGATCTCCGCAACAACACCAGAACCAATTGTTCTTCCACCCTCACGGATAGCGAACTTCAAACCTTGGTCCATAGCAATTGGGTGGATAAGTTCGATTGACATCGTAACGTTATCTCCCGGCATAACCATCTCCATTCCACCAGGAAGGTTACAAACACCGGTGATGTCTGTAGTTCTGAAATAGAATTGAGGACGGTAGTTGTTAAAGAATGGAGTATGACGTCCACCTTCGTCTTTAGTAAGAACGTAAACTTCCGCTTTAAATTTTCTGTGTGGAGTGATAGTACCCGGTTTCGCAAGAACTTGACCTCTTTCGATGTCTTCTTTTTTAGTTCCGCGAAGAAGAGCACCAATATTGTCTCCTGCTTCTGCTTGATCGAGTAGTTTACGGAACATCTCGATACCAGTAACAACTGATTTAGATGTATCACGGATACCAACGATTTCGATCTCGTCGTTGATCTTAAGAACACCTTGCTCCACACGACCAGTTGCAACAGTTCCACGACCAGTGATTGAGAATACGTCCTCAACTGGCATAAGGAAAGGTTTATCAACAATACGTGTAGGGTTTGGAACGTAAGTATCAACAGCTTCCATAAGTTTCAAAATGGATTTCATTCCTAGGTCGGAATCTTCACCTTCAAGAGCTTTTAATGCAGAACCAGAGATGAAAGGTGTTTTATCACCAGGAAAGTTGTATTTGTTAAGAAGGTCTTTGATTTCCTCTTTAACCATCTCAACCATATCGTCTCTTTCATCAGCAGCAAGCATGTCCGCTTTGTTGAGGTAAACCACGATGTAAGGAACCCCTACTTGGCGAGCAAGAAGGATGTGTTCTTTAGTTTGTGGCATAGCACCGTCAGTTGCAGATACTACGAGAATCGCAGCGTCCATCTGAGCAGCACCAGTAATCATGTTTTTAACATAGTCCGCGTGTCCCGGGCAATCTACGTGTGCGTAGTGACGGTTTGGAGTTTCATACTCCTGGTGAGACGTTGCAATAGTAATCCCACGAGCCTTTTCTTCGGGCGCGTTGTCGATTTGGTCGTAAGCAATCGCTTTGTTTTTTCCACCCACTAACTTCGCAAGCGTCGTTGTGATCGCTGCTGTTAGGGTTGTTTTACCGTGGTCAACGTGACCAATTGTTCCGATGTTTAAGTGTGGTTTTGAACGGTCAAATTTTTCTTTAGCCATTGTTAGAATCTACTCCTCAATCGTGGTGCAAGACCCGATCCTCGGTTCTTTACTCCTTTAAAAATGCATGAAATTCATAGGTAAAAGCAGTCCTTTCCCAAGAAATGCCGATGCCTTTGGTCATGTTTCTAAGAGCCCCTGAAAAGCCAAGCAGGTTTTGGGCCGGTGCATTGGCTTTTAAGTGACTCTTCCCTGCCACAGCTTCCAAGATGGAGACCACCTTAGCGCTTCTGCGACTTAGATCAGAAAGAACTACACCTAAATGGTCTGCGTCCACCATCACTTCTACTTCTGTGAGGGGTCCGACCAAATATGTGTTTGAAGGAAACAATTCCCTTACGCCCGCAAGTATCGCTACTTTCAAAAGCGTTAAAGTGGTTTGTAAGTCTCCCTTCGGCATCTCATACGAGAGGACACGGAACTTGAGACCTACAACTTCCTCACCGTAGAACCCGTGTAAGCAGGCTTCCAAAAAGGACGTTTCTATCGAATTTTTTACTTCTTCCGGAAGACTTACCTCGAAGGCAATTTGCTTCGAAAAGTCGGCAGTATCTTCCAGGACTGCGATGAGCGCGCCGCTTGATTTTTGGTCTTCAAAGGCACGATGCTCTAGGGCAACCTTATGAGACATTTTTTTAAGATGCTCTAATTTGGCAATGTTTATAGAACTAATTGTGAGTTTTTTTTCCGTTCTCTCGGTGATTCGCCGGATTCCGATTTCTAAATGGAGTTCCCCCCTACCTAGAAGTACCAACTGTCCGGTATCTTCTTTCTTTTGGACCCGATACCCCGGATCTTCCCATACTAGTTCCTCTAAACGACATAACCAAAATTCTTTTTCCGAAGATTCTTCAGGTTCCATAAGAACCGAAAAGGGACTTTGGGCCCTACCGGACATTAGACCTTCTTCTTCAAAAAGAATGCCTTTTGGATGAGTCACAGTTTGGCCTGGCAATAGAACTAACCCTGGGTGATTTTTTAGGAAAACCAATTTTCCTTTCTCTAGTCTCGTTAAGGTTTCCTCTGATTCTGGATCTAGGAAATGAAAAGGGTTTTCCCCTGTAAGATCATCCTTTGTGGAAAACGTGAAGTCTTTGTCGCCATTAGTAACATGACGACTCCAAAGCGAGTGGAGCTCATTCCATTGTATTTCCCGTGTAGGGTATATGACTGCATACCGGCCAAACTCTGGGTTTGTCCTTCTAGAAAGAACAAGAAGCGGTAGATCCTGAGAAGAGGAATTCTCGGTTTCCTTTGGTTCCGTCCAAAGCACCAAATCCAAAAGTTCCCGAACACCCTCCCCTGTTTTGGCGGAACCTCCGTACACGGGATATAGTTTTCCAGCTTTCGGACCTGTTTGTAAGCCAATCAGCGAAAAGTCCGTTTGGGCCGAAAGATCGTTCCAGGAGGAAATCAAGAGATCATCACTCCATGAAATTAATTCTTCTTTTATTGTTTTTGGGAAAGAGGATGGTTCATGAAAATAGAATTCCAATTTTCCAAATTCATTTTTTTGAAAGAGGGCTACAGGAGCTCCGCCCAAAATTTCTTCTAAAGAGACAAGAGTATCTAGATATTCATCTGCGAACCTGTCCAGTTTGTTGATAAAAAATACCATAGGAACAGAGGCTTTCGTTAGTTCTTCAATGACAAGGCGCGCTTGGGACTGGACCACAGTGCCTGCTTCTAAAACTACAATCGCAGTTTCCATAGCAGGCAAAAGGTCTGTCACTTGGTTTCGAAAGTCAATATGGCCCGGTGTGTCCACAAGTTGGATTTGAAAATCACCGAAAGTAGTTTTCCAATTAAGGGAATGAAAGGTAGTTCGAATGGAAATTCCCCTTTCGATTTCTTCCTGTAAGGAATCCGATTCTGTATTTCCATCTTCAATGGAGCCCACAGCGGAAATTTTGCCGGCCTCAAATAAGATCCGTTCGGTAAGAGTCGTTTTCCCCGAATCAATATGTGCAAAAATTCCAATAGTTCGGTATTTCATAAATTTGTTTGGTTAAAATAAAAAAGCCAGGTATGAACCTGGCTTATCAATGATTGGAATCGAATGGATGTGACTACCAGCGGTAGTGGGAGAATGCCTTGTTGGCGTCTGCCATCTTTCTGATATCTTCTTTCTTCTTGATTGCAGATCCCGTGCCTTTTTGTGCTTCCATGAATTCTGCAGCCAATTTGTTTTTCATTGATTTTTCGTTTCTGCCACGGCTATATTTGATAAGCCATCTGATTCCTAGCGCCAACCGTCTTTCTGGACGAACTTCAATCGGAACTTGGTAAGTCACCCCACCCACACGTCGAGATTTTACTTCCACTTGTGGTTTTGCGTTTTCCAATGCTTCTTGGAAAACCGCAAAAGGATCTTGTCCTGTTTTTTTCGCAATGACTTCTAACGCATCGTAGAAAACGGCTTCAGCAACACTCTTTTTACCATCTACCATTAGGCAGTTGATAAACTTTGAAATCACTTTGTCATTGTATTTAGGATCGCCTTCGATGTGGCGTGGTTCAACTTTTCCTCTTCTTCTAGACATATACCTTTCTCCGATTACGCTTTAGGACGCTTAGCGCCGTATTTAGAACGTCCTTTGCGACGTTTGTCCACACCGAGTGTATCCAGTGTTCCACGAATGATATGATAACGAACCCCAGGTAAATCTTTTACCCTTCCCCCACGGATGAGAACCACGTTGTGTTCTTGGAGGTTGTGACCTTCTCCAGGAATGTAAGCAGTCACTTCAATTCCTGTAGTAAGGCGAACCCTTGCTACTTTACGAAGAGCTGAGTTAGGTTTCTTCGGAGTAAAGGTCATTACCCTTGTGCATACTCCACGTCTTTGTGGGCAAGCCTTTAGGGCAGGAGATTTAGTTCTTTTCTTTTGGTCTTCTCTTCCTCTGCGGATGAGCTGGTTAATTGTAGGCATTCGATTCCTTCTTCTACTTCTCTGTCTTTAAAAAAATAATGACGTTTTCGTCCAAAATTCCAGATAGGGACATTTTGTAAACGAAAACATGATTTTGTCCCCAGAAACTCGCGAAAAGTCTCTAAGGACAAAGTTTTAATTTAATCGTCGTCGTCCTCATCATCAGAGTCGTCCGCTTCTTCTTCCAACTCATCCTCATCCTCGTCCTCTTCAGCAACAAGTCTGGAAAGTGTGGCAGTGGAAACAGGAGCCGCTTCGGAAAGTTCCGAAACTTCTTCTACCTCTTCTTCGGTTTCTAAATCCCAATCCAAATCACCTGGAAGGTCTTTGAAAACTTCAATGTCACGGTATTTTTTCATACCGGTTCCCGCAGGAATCATATGACCGATGATAACGTTCTCTTTGAGACCCACTAAATTGTCTGTTTTTCCTTTGATGGCAGCATCTGTTAAAACCTTTGTGGTTTCTTGGAAGGAAGCTGCTGAGAAATAAGACTCAGTGTTGAGCGATGCCTTTGTAAGTCCGAGAAGGACAGGAGTTCCTTGCGCAGGAGATCCCCCTTCTTTTTCCACTCGGTCGTTTTCTTCATCAAAGAGGAATTTATCCACTTGTTGTTGGTTCACAAAAGATGTGTCCCCACTATCAGTGATGATCACTTTACGAAGCATAGAGCGAACTACAACTTCGATATGTTTATCATTGATATGAACCCCTTGCAGACGGTAAACTTCTTGCACTTCAGAAACCAAATACTCGTGAAGAGCATTTGGTCCTTTGATCGCAAGGATATCATGCGGGTCAAAGTTTCCTTCATCCAACTGGTCTCCTCGTTTCACAAAGTCACCTTGGCGCACACGGATTTGTTTTCCGACTGGGATGGCTACTTTAACTTTTTCTTGTTCTGCCGTTTCTGGAATGATGTAGAGAATTCGTTTTTCTTTTACGATTTCCCCTTTGTCTTCAATCTTTCCGTCAATTTCAGCAAGTGTGCAGGCATCTTTCGGACGACGAGCTTCAAAAAGTTCATCTACCCTTGGAAGTCCACCCGTGATATCACGAGTTTTTTCTGCAACCGATGGGATTTTGAAAATAATATCCCCTTCTCTTACTTTGTCTCCATTTTGGAACTGGAGAAGAGCATCTACTGGAACGGAATATCCGTCTGATCCAACTATGACTTTCGGAACGAGTCGATCTTTCTTTTGTTCCACAACTTTCAAAATGATATTGGAAGTTTTTGGATCTACGTCACGACGAACGTTTTTACCAATTTCTAAATCTTCCCATTGGATGGTTCCAGCGGTTTCGGATACTGCCACTTCGTTAAAAGGGTCAAACTCAGCGAGTGCCTTGTTCTCTTCTACGATTTGGCCTTCTTCTGCTTTTAAGATGGTTCCGATTTTTACTGGAATTACAAAGTCATCCCCGAGAATACGAAGAGTTGTTCCTACAAGAGAAACCGTTCCCGCTTGGTCGGAAGTGATTCGTTGTTCTGTTGATTCGCCAACTTGGGTCGCAAATACTTCCCCTTTTTCCAATCTTTGTCCATCCACAACACGAACACTGGAAAGTGAATCTGTATTGAATTCCTGGATCAGCCTGTTGACGATGATGGTTCCGCGACGAGCAAATACTTTTGCAGAGTTTGCATTCGTCACAAGACGTCCGTTAATTGATTTTACGATAGAGCGATAAGGAACTTTATGTTCTCTTTCAGAAATGGTAGCAGAGGCCGCACCACCCACGTGGAAAGTTCTCATCGTTAGCTGTGTTCCCGGTTGACCGATGGACTGAGCCGCAATGGTTCCCACTGCTTCCCCAATCTCAGCTGGCACAAGACGAGCCATGTCCATTCCGTAACATTTTGTACAAATTCCGTGGCGAGACCTACAAGTAAGAGGTGATCTTACTTTAATTTTATCGTAACCAAGGTTTTCAATTTGTTGTCCAATGACTCTTGTGATGAGAGTGTCTTTCGGGAATACGACTTTTTCAGAAACGGGATCCACAAGGTCTTCTGCCGTATAACGACCGAACACTCTGTCCGCAAGAGAAACGATTACGTTTTCCCCTTCTTTTACGATTCCGAGAGTGATGTTTGCTTTGGTTCCGCAATCATCTTCCGATACGATCACATCTTGTGAAATATCTACAAGACGACGCGTGAGGTAACCGGCATCGGCAGTTTTTAATGCCGTATCCGCAAGACCCTTTCTCGCACCATGTGTAGAGATAAAAAATTCTAATACCCCGAGACCTTCACGGAAGTTGGAACGAATCGCAAGTTCGATGATTTCCCCAGATGGTTTCGCCATAAGGCCCCGCATCCCAGCAAGCTGACGGATCTGTTGTTTGGAACCACGAGCACCAGAAGCTGCCATGACGAATACGGGATTGAATCCACCTTGGTCTTTTTCCAATTCCTTAAACATCCCGTCTGTAATGCGGTCATTGGTTTTCGTCCAAATCTCGATTACTTTTTTACGACGTTCTTCGTTCGTAATGATACCTTTACGATACTCCATATCCGCTTTTTCTACTTCTTTGTTGGCATCGTTTACAAGTCCCTCTTTTTGAGGAGAAACTCGGATGTCATCAATAGAGATGGTAGGAGCAAATACAGTCGCGTAACGGTAACCAAGTCGTTTGATTTCATCAAGCATCACAACAGTGATCCCTGGTCCAAACTTCTCGTATACGTCTGCAATGATTTTGTTTGTTTCTTTATCACCGAGGGTTCTGTTGATATAAACATAGCCTTTTGGCATCACTTGGTTGAAGATAAGTCTTCCAGGTGTGGTTTCGATGATTTTCCCTTCGTGTAGAACGGAAATTTTAGAGCGAATTTCTACGGTTTTTGTTTCAATCGCATACATCACTTCTTCCAGACCTGTGAAGAATTTACCTTCTCCTTTCGCGTCTTTCACTTCGGAAGTGAGGTAATAAATTCCAAGAACGATATCTTGTGTAGGTCCACAAATTGGTTGTCCATTCGCAGGATTCAAAATGTTATGCGGTGATAACATAAGCATCCAAGTTTCGAGCTGTGCTTTTGGAGCCAGTGGAACGTGGATTGCCATTTGGTCCCCGTCGAAGTCGGCGTTAAACGCGTGACATACGAGTGGGTGGAGTTTGATTGCCTTACCTTCTACAAGGACTGGTAAAAATGCTTGGATCCCAAGTCTGTGAAGAGTTGGCGCACGGTTGAGAAGAACTGGGTGTTCTTTGACGACTGTTTCCAATACATCAAAAACTTCTTTGTCTTCTGCTTCGATTTTTTTCTTCGCAGATTTGATGTTTGGTGCTAGTTCCAAATCCACAAGGCGTTTCATAATGAATGGTTTGAAAAGTTCCAAAGCCATTTTTTTAGGAAGACCCATTTGGTGGTATTTAAGTTCAGGACCCACAACGATTACCGAACGACCAGAGTAATCCACCCGTTTTCCGAGTAGGTTTTGGCGGAACCGGCCTTGTTTTCCTTTGAGCATATCGGAGATAGATTTTAATGGTCTATTTCCTTTTCCTTTCACAGTACGTTTGCGACGGCTGTTATCAAAAAGAGCATCTACTGCTTCTTGTAACATACGTTTTTCGTTACGAACGATGATCTCAGGAGCTTTCAATGCAAGGAGACGTTTGAGTCGGTTGTTACGGTTGATCACACGGCGATACAAATCGTTAAGGTCGGAAGTGGCAAAACGTCCCCCCTCTAGCTGTACCATCGGACGAAGTTCTGGTGGGATGACCGGAACTACATCCAGAACCATCCATTCAGGACGGTTACCGGAATCGCGGAACGCTTCTAAAACTTCTAGGCGTTTAAAAATACGTTTGTCGGAGATTTTATTTTTATCTTGGATTTTTTGGCGGATCACACGAGCTTCTGCATCCACATCAATGCGTGCGAGAAGTTCTTTGATGGCGTCCCCACCGATCCCTGCGATAAACTTATCACCGTATTCATCTAAATAATTGTGGTATTCATCTTCATCGATGAGTTCCCCTCTGTTCCTTCCGGAATCAGCTGGGTCAATGATCACATACTTCTCAAAGTATAGAACACTTTTGAGTTGGTTGATCGTCATATCAAGAAGGAGTCCCATACGAGATGGAACCGAACGGTAGTACCAAATATGTGAAACTGGGGCCGCAAGTTCTATATGCCCCATTCTTTCACGACGCACTTTGGAGTGAGTTACCTCAACCCCGCATTTGTCGCAAACCACTCCCTTATAACGGATGGATTTGAATTTACCGCAGTAACATTCCCAATCCTTTGTGGTTCCGAAGATTTTTTCACAAAAAAGACCATCTCGTTCCGGTTTTAGGGTCCGGTAGTTGATCGTTTCAGGTTTTTTAACTTCCCCAAACGACCACTCTTTGATCCGTTCGGGTGATGCCAAACGGATCGTAATCGATTCAAAACTATTGTAATTTCTCATACTTTTTCCCTTCCCTAAACGTTTTCAATGGTCTCGAATTTGATTTTCTTTTTGTTTTTCGAGAATTCATCTTCGTAATCAGAGATATCCACTTCCAATCCTTCGGAGTCTTTGATGATGATATCAAGAGCTAGTCCTCGGAGTTCTTGCACAAGAACGTTGAAGGATTCAGGAATTCCCGGTTTGATCGAGTGGATTCCTTTTACAATCGCTTCGTAAATTCTTGCACGTCCCAACATGTCGTCTGACTTAATGGTGAGTAACTCTTGTAAGGTGTGTGATGCACCATAAGCCTCAAGAGCCCAAACTTCCATCTCCCCTAACCTTTGTCCCCCGAACTGCGCTTTACCACCGAGTGGTTGTTGCGTTACGAGTGAGTAAGGTCCAGTAGATCTTGCATGGATTTTGTCATCCACTAAGTGGGCCAGTTTCAACATGTAAATGTATCCACAGAATACTTGGTTGATGAATTTCTCTCCCGTTCTTCCGTCGTATAACTGAAATTTGCTGTTTTCTGGTAATCCTGCTTTTTTGCAGAAGTCATGAACATCACCTTCGGTAGCTCCATCAAACACAGGAGTTTCAAAATTGATTCCTAGTTTTTTTGCAGCGAAACCAAGTTGTGTTTCAAAAATCTGACCGAGGTTCATACGAGAAGGAACACCCAAAGGGTTAAGCACGATATCAACAGGAGTTCCATCTTCCATGTATGGCATATCTTCTTGTGCCATCACTCGAGCCACGACCCCTTTGTTTCCGTGACGACCCGCCATCTTATCACCCACGAGGAGTTTACGTTTACGAGCGACATACACTTTCACCATTTCTTCCACGCCAGCAGCGAGTTCATCGCCAGTTTCACGGGAATAACGTTTGATATCGATCACAGTTCCTTCAAAACCGTTTGGCATACGAAGTGAGGAATCCCTTACTTCTTTTGCTTTTTCTCCAAAGATGGAGTGTAATAATTTATATTCTGGAGTGAGGTCAGTTTCCCCTTTAGGAGTGACCATACCTACAAGGATGTCCCCAGGTTTTACTTCTGCACCCACACGGATCACACCTGATTCATCCAAATCACGGAACGCTTTGTCCGAAAGGTTTGGAATGTCACGAGTGATTTGTTCTTGTCCAAGTTTCGTTTCGCGAGCTTGGATTTCGAATTCTTCAATGTGGATCGAAGAGAAAACATCGTCTTTGATGATTCGTTCTGAAATTAAAATCGCATCCTCAAAGTTGTAACCTTCCCAAGGCATAAAGGCCACAAGAACATTACGTCCTAGTGCCAAATAACCTGCGTCTGTGGAAGGACCGTTCGCAAGGACAGTTCCTTTTTGGAGGATTTGTCCGAACTCACCGTATTTTTCCCCTTTGATGATTTGTCCAGCAACCGGTGCACCAATTCCTAAGTCTTGGCCTTCCTTCACTACTGCGACAAATTGCACTTCTTCTGAGTGAAAAAGTTCATGAGTTTCTTTTTCACCGTTAGGAGTTGTTATCTCCACACGTTCTTTAGAAACCTTACTTACCTTACCACCAGTCGTTGTGTGTAACATAGAAACGTTTGGTTTTTGGTTAAAACAAGTTCCTTGATTGGTTTTTTTGAATTTAATCAGTGGGTAATGAACAATCTCTTTGGATTGGTCTTCTTTGATCCAAACACCTGTGGCATCCACTTTAGAAACCACACCATCTTTTTTGGCAACAATACAAACCCCTGCGTCATAAGCCGCACGAGCTTCCATCCCTGTTCCGACAAATGGAGCTTCTTCTGTGAGAAGAGGCACCGCTTGGCGTTGCATGTTCGAACCCATGAGAGCGCGGTTCGCATCATCATGTTCGAGAAATGGAATGAGTGCTGTGGATACAGACACAACTTGCAAAGGAGCAAGATCCATATATTGGATCTCAGATGGGCTACGGAAAGGGAAATCCCCTCTATGGCGAGTAGAGATAAGTTTAGAAGTAAATTCTCCCTTATCATCCACAGTCGAATTCGACTGTGCCATGTAGTGGTATTCTTCTTTGTCAGCAGTGAGGTATTCTACTTGTTTTTGAACTTTTCCGTTTTTCACAAGGCGGTATGGAGTTTCAATGAATCCATAATCGTTCACTCGTGCAAAACTAGACATGGAAAGGATGAGACCAATGTTTGGACCTTCCGGTGTTTCAATTGGGCACATACGACCATAGTGAGAATAATGAACGTCACGAACTTCGAAACCGGCTCTATCACGAGAAAGACCCCCTGGTCCAAGAGCGTTTAACCTACGTTTGTGCGTAAGTTCTGCTAGTGGATTGGTTTGGTCCATAAACTGAGAAAGTTGCGAAGATCCAAAAAACTCATTGATCACCGCAGTGATTGGTTTGATGGAAATGAGAAGCTGCGGAGTTTGTTGTTCCGGCTCCTGTACTGTCATCCTTTCTTTGATCACACGTTCCACACGTGAGAATCCAAGTTTCAATTGGTTAGCGATAAGCTCACCAACAGAACGAATCCTTCTATTTCCTAAGTGGTCAATATCGTCTGGATAATAGTTTTCCGCTTCCGACATAAGCATCACAAGGTAACGAACAGTTTCGATAATATCTTGTTTTCTTAAAACTCGGTCTTCTGCTTTAGAGAATTCTTTTGGATTATTAAATTCAAACTTACTGTTGATTTTGTAACGACCCACGATTCCTAAATCAAAAGTTTTAGGAGAGAAAAAGAGACGTTTTAGTTCTGCTTCTGCGTTTTCAATCGTAGAAGGTTCGCCCGGACGCATAATGGTGTGGAATTTTTTGACTGCGTCTTCGTAGTCATTCACACCATCTTTTTCAAGGCAGTTGATAAGAACTGGGTTGTCTTTTCCTTTCGGAAATTCAATGACATCCACATCTTTTACCTTCATTTCACGAAGGATGGAGATATTGTCTTCATTGATTTTGGAACCAGCATCGAGCATGACCTCGCCTGTTTCCATGTTGATGATATCAGCAATGGTTCGGCGACCAATCAGACGTTTGAGGTCTTTTGGATTGGCACCAGCAATCTTCATTTTGGAAGATCCGTAGAACAAACGTAATACTTCTTCGTTTGTTCCCATTCCCATAGCTTTCACAAGAAGGGTGGCCGGGAATTTTTTCTTACGGTCGATTTTGGCAACGAGGATTCCCTTGTTGTCCATCTCGAATTCCAACCAAGAACCTCTGTAAGGAATCACACGAGCGGAGAAAGTATCACGAACTTGGTCATAAGAAAAGAAAATACCAGGCGATCTATGCAACTGGCTCACCACTACCCTTTCCGCACCATTGATGATGAAAGTTCCGTGGTCTGTCATTACAGGAAGGTCTCCCATGTAGACAACTTGTTCCCGGATCTCTCCGGTGTCTTTGATGATGAGTCGAATGACTGCTTTTAAGGGAACTGCAAAGGAGGAATCAGTGTCTTTGCACTCTTGTGGATCGCGTTTTGGCTCTCCCAAGATATAATGGCCATATTCCATGACCATATCGTTGTTTGGCGATTCGATTGGGAAGGATTCGCGAAATACCGCTTCCAACCCTTGGTTCAAACGTTTCGTCGGATCTTTCACTTCCGACTGGAGAAACCAATCAAAGGATTTTTTCTGTACGTAGATAAGATTAGGAAGTAAATTGAGGTCGGTAATTTTACCGAAATTTACCCGGTTTCTAATTTGCATTCGGGTATGCATGGAATACTCTCCCTAGAGACATGAAAATAGTAGATGGTATGATAAACGAAAAAATAGAGGTGGGGACGCCTACGGCCTCCCTGCCTCTAAGTTTTTGAAGACTGGGTTTAAAAATTGGCAACCGATTAACCGGCAGCAGCAACTTCTACTTGAGCCCCAACACCTTCGAGTTTTTTCTTAATATCAGCAGCTTCGTCTTTAGAAACGCCTTCTTTCACTGATTTTCCACCAGCTTCAACAAGCGTTTTCGCATCTGCCAATCCAAGACCAGTGATTTCGCGAACGAGTTTAATAACGTCGATCTTTTTGTCACCGTGTGCTTTCAAGATTACATTGAAAGTTGCAGGCTCTTCAGCAGCAGCTGCGCCACCACCTGCACCCGCAACAGCCGCTACCGCAACCGGTGCAGCAGCAGAAATCCCGAATTTGTCCTCCATCTTTTTCACTAGATCAGCTGCCTGAACCAGTGTAAGACTTCCAATTTGTTCTAATAGCGCGTCAACAGACATCCTATATTCTCCTTATCCTACTAATCACTATGATTACTAATTGCCGTTTTTCTCGGCTACAGCATTGATGGCGCGTGCCAGTGATGCCATGATTTGATTGATTCCAGAAGCAATTTGCGTTGCAGGAGCATTGATCCCACGAGCCACTTGCGCAAGAAGTTCTTGTTTGGACGGAAGTCCAGCAATCGCCTCTACTCCAGATTTACCCAAAACTTCCCCGTCCATATAGCCGGTTCTAATTTCGAGTTCCTTCTTATCTTTTGCAAAGTCCTTACAAACTTTTGCTACTGCTGGAAGTGCATCCAGAGAGAAAATAGCTGCAAGTGGGCCTTTGTAAACATCCCCAAAGTCAATGGAGTTGTTTTTATGTTCAGAAGACTCTTTTAATGCACGGAGGAATAGGTTGTTTTTAATCACCTTCATCTCCGATCCTTCTTTGCGAAGTTTCGCACGAAGGTTGGACATATCTTCAACAGTTAAACCGCTGTAAGATGCTAAAATAAAGTTAGGTCGTTTTTCCAAACGGGTCTTTAGTTCTGCTACTGCTTCAATTTTAGATGGATTTGCCATGATTCTTACTCGTTATATGTTCGCGTTTACTAGTTCTTTCACATCGACTTTTACGCCGATTCCCATAGTTGCTGCTACTGAGAAAGACTTGAGATAATCACCCTTCGCATCGGAAGGTTTGTCTTTCATAAGGGCTGCAACAACAGCATTGATATTGTCAGAAAGTTTGTCATCAGAGAAGGAACATTTTCCTACTCCTAAGTGAACCACTCCCCCTTTGTCAGGGCGGTATTCAATTCGACCTGCTTTGAGTTCTTTCACTGCTTTGGATACGTCAGTGGTTACTGTTCCCGCTTTTGGTTTTGGCATAAGACCTTTACGACCAAGAACTGGACCAAGTTTACCAACTTCCTTCATCATATCAGGAGTCGCCACACAAGCGTCGAAATCAGTCCATCCACCAGAAACTTTTTCAATGAGATCCATATCTCCTACGAAATCAGCACCAGCTTCCTTCGCTTCGTTTTGTTTGTCTCCTTTGCAGAAAACCAAAACTTTGATTGTTTTTCCAGTTCCGTGTGGAAGAGAGATTGTCCCTCTTACGTTTTGGAGAGATTTATAATTGATTTTAGTCGAAATCTCTAAAGTTCCATCAAATTTGGAAAAACTAGTAGCTTTTGCCAAACCGACTGCTTCACCAAGGGTATAAACCTTTGTGCGATCGACTTTCTCTTTGAGTTGGATATATTTTTTGCCGCGTTTCATGACTTCGGTTCCCGTTTCCTAATGATTACTCGACGTTTACACCCATCGAACGACAAGTTCCAGCAATGATGTTGATTGCTGCATCCATATCGTTCGCGTTTAGGTCTTCCATCTTAGTTTTTGCAATTTCTTCTAGTTGAGCTCGTTTGATTGTTCCCACTTTTACAGTGTGAGGAGTGGCAGAACCACCTTGAAGTCCTAGGGCCTTCATCACAAGAAGAGCCGCCGGAGGAGATTTCGTTACGAATGTAAAACTTCTATCGGAATATACAGTAATGACCACAGGGAGTTTGAGTCCCATTTGGTTTTTTGATCTTTCGTTAAACTGTTTACAAAATTCCATAATATTGAGTCCAGCTTGACCAAGAGCGGGACCTACTGGAGGAGCCGGGTTTGCTTTCCCTGCTTCCACTTGGAGTTTAATTTGTTTTACTACTTTCTTTGCAGCCATCTCGTTTCAAGTTCCTTACTAAAAGTCAATCTATCAGTTCTACTGTTCCGATTTTACTTGGAGATAATCCAACTCGACTGGAGTGGATCTTCCAAAAATTTCTACACGAACGCGGAGTCTTCCCTTATCAGGAAAAATTTCATCCACCAGTCCCGTGAAATTTGCAAACGGACCATCTATGATTTTCAATGTTTCACCCACTTTGAATAGGAAACGAGGTCTCGAAACTTCTTCCGATTCCACACTTCCCACATCGCTGAAGAGGTTTTTGATCTCATCCAGTGAAAGTGGCTCCGGACCCTTTCCTTTTCCGCCTACAAACGTAGACACAGAAGGTAAGTTCTGGATTTTAAATCGAAGGTCATCGGTCATGTTCATCTCAACGAGAACGTAACCCGGCATGAGTTTTTTCTTTGTGACCTTCTTCTTGCCGTTTTTCATTTCGGCAACTTCCATTGAAGGAATTTTAACCGCGAAGATTTGGTCTTCCAGCTTTTGTTGTTGGACCATCTTCTCAATGTTTGTCTTCACCTTATTCTCGTGACCGGAATAAGTTTGAAGCACATACCATTTTTTATCTAAAGAATCGCCCACTTCCCTACCTATGTTCCTAATGCCCAGAACCACTTTAACAGTTTCAAGAAAACAAAATCCGAAGCTGATAAAAATAGGGAAAAGATAAATACTGTAACTAGGACTACAACGGTAGAACTCACTACTTCCTGGCGCGTAGGCCAATGTACTTTTTCAAGTTCTGCTTTACATTCCTGAATGAAACTCGTAGCTTTCATTGATCCTTGTCCTGTTCTCTAATTCTATATTCTGTAGTCTGGCAGGGCTGGAGAGAATCGAACTCCCACCAAGGACTTTGGAGATCCTAGTTCTACCATTAAACTACAGCCCTAAACAAGCCCTCTACCAGGCTTGAACTGGTGACCCCTTCCTTACCATGGAAGTGCTCTACCACTGAGCTAAGAGGGCAAACGTTTCCCACCCAAGCGCGGGTATCCAAGCGAGGCTAGGTTTTTTACACTATTTTAAATGAGGCTCTTTGGTCAATGGAAAATGCGTTTATTTCCTGGAAATGGTAAAAAAACAGGAAAAACAGTGAATTTCCCTTGAGATTTTAGTTGTGGATTTCCCGGTTCGATAATAGAACCATGTGGGAATAGTCCCCCACTTTAAGGAATGATTCGTGGCGAAACCTTTTGTAGAATTAGAAACACAAATTCCCGATTTAGTAAAGGCAAAATCCAAAATTGTCGTAAGGTCTTCTCGGATGAATCGCCAACTAGAGCAATACGTTCTTGGACTTATCACTAATATTCTAGCAGAGGTCAACCAAACTCATTTTGTGGAGATGTTGTATACCATTGCCAAAGAACTCACTATCAATGGCATCAAAGCCAATCAGAAACGAGTGTTTTTTGAAGACGAAGGCCTCGATATCACTGATGAAAATGACTACCTCCAAGGCATCAAAGATTATTCCAAAAAGTTTTCTGAGAAGATGGCTGACGAATATGGAAAACGTTGTTTGGCACGTGGTGTCTATGTGCAAATTAAATTCCACTACTGTTTGGATGGACTTCTTGTCGAAGTCACAAACAACACTC
Source organism: Leptospira montravelensis (assembly GCF_004770045.1). Lineage (NCBI taxonomy): Bacteria > Pseudomonadati > Spirochaetota > Leptospiria > Leptospirales > Leptospiraceae > Leptospira > Leptospira montravelensis. The sequence goes on along the minus strand of NZ_RQFO01000004.1, from coordinate 224,043 downwards.
CGGTAATCAAAACCGAAGAAGCTCGGATGCGGGAAAAAATGAAAAAGTCAATGAATTACAATGACATTGCCGAATTCTATATGGACAATATGGACAACACGGAAGGGGCAGGACTTGGAATTGCTCTGATTATGATTTTACTTAAAAACGAAGGGGTTGACCCCAATTTATTTCGAATCATCACCCACCCCGATCGAACTGTCGCACGAGTCGAAATTCCATTTAACGACAATTATGTGTCGTTTCGCAGTGCGGAACTAGCCGAAATCTAGGAAAACAAACCCCTTAATTGTATCGACCACCTGTCCGGCATTTTCGAAACTGGCGGTCATGGAATTAAAAGGCGCAAATATTCTCGTCACCGGATCTGCCGGTGGACTCGGAAAGGCAATGGCTTACCGATTAGGTAAGGCCGGAGCCAATATCATTCTCTCAGACATCCAAAAAGACAAGTTGGACGAAACAGTCGCCTTCTTTCAAAAAGAAGGGATCAAAACTACTGGTGTCATTGCCAATGTAGCAAAAGAAGAAGACAGCATTCGACTGATTGAAGAAGCAGCGGCTTTTCAGGGAAGTCTGGACGTTGCCATTTTGAACGCAGGAATTTTGCGTGATGGTTTACTCATCCGAGTGGACAAAGAAACAGGTAAGGTCAAAGGAAAAATGGGACTCGACCAATGGCAATCTGTCATTGATGTGAATCTGACAGGTGTATTCCTTACCGCAAGAGAAGCAGCTTCAAAAATGGTAGAACAAAAGAAGGGAGTGATCATTCCCATTGCTTCCATCGCTATGCATGGAAACTCAGGCCAAACTAACTACAGTGCTGCCAAAGCGGGAGTTGCCGCAATGACTGTGACTTGGTCGAAAGAACTAGCAAAGTTTGGAATCCGCGTTGCAGGAATTGCCCCAGGATTTATTGGAACTGAAATGGTTCTAAAAGATATGAACCCAGAAGCATTGGAAAAATGGAAATCCATCATTCCTGTGGGAAGACTGGGTGAACCAGATGAAATTGCGTCCACTGCTGAGTTTATTATTTCGAATGATTTAGTGACCGGTGTTGTATTAGAAATTTCCGGCGGTGTTCGAATCTAACTTTGATTAATGATTTAGCCCTTAGATTTTAACTGAAGGCTAAATCATTATAAGCCACTTAGGTTTTGTCATTTTTTTTTCAAACGAAAAAAATTTCGTAGGTAAAATCAGTATACATTCGTCATAAGGATATAACGGAATCCTTAGTGATGAAAATAAAAACAGAACTCTCAAAACAACAATTGGAACAAGCCATTAAAGGAATACAAGGTATTGCCCACCCTATTCGTTTATTGATTTTATATACCCTTGCTAAAGAGGAAAAAACTGTAGGCCAACTTGTCGAACTCCTTGGAACAAGTCAATCAGCAGCTTCCCAACACCTAAGTAAGATGAAAAACAATGGAATCTTAGAATCACGTAAGTCTTCAAACCAAGTGTTTTATAGCCTAAAAGATCCTAAGTTTAAAGAATTGATTCAAACGATTGTCAAAGTGTATAAAAAATAAACAAGTTTAGGGTAAGTCTTTTAATAAAAGACTGATATACTCACCCACTGCATCCCTGAGGTTCGTGTAACCAAAGGGATACCCTGTTTCGCCAATTTTTTCCATTGCTGCGCAGGTAAAGTATTGGTATTTACCCTTTAATGATTCAGGCATCTCAACGTATTCAATTTGAACAGGTTGGTTCATCGCTGCGAACAAAGCATTCGCTAAATCGTTCCATGTTTCCGCAACTCCCCGCCCCACATTGTACAATCCATACTTTCGTTCAGAAAGAAGATAAATACTGATTTTACTGGCATCCTTTACATAAAGAAAATCCCGTTTTTGTTCCCCATCTTTGTATTCGGGTTTATAGGATTTGAATAATTTTAACTTCCCTGTGTCACGGATTTGTTCATACCCTTTTAAAACAAGGCTACGCATATCACCCTTATGGGCTTCCCCATAACCAAAAACATTAAAATATTTAAGTCCCACAAGTCTATCGGCGATCCCTACTTTTTTAGCATACAGATCAAATAGTTGTTTGGAATACCCATACATATTCAGTGGTTTTAGATTTTCGATAGGAGCCTTGTCGTCATAACCATACTCACCTTCTCCGTAAGTAGCGGCACTGGAAGCATAAAGAAAAGGTATTTTTTTACTGACAGCAAACTCTGCCAATTTCTTCGTATAACGAAAGTTATTCTGCATTAAGTAAGTGGCATCTTTTTCTGTCGTAGCAGAACAAGCACCTAAATGGTAAATTTCCGAAATTTCATTTAAGATGGAATTTCCCGAATCTAACATGGATTCGAATTTATCTTTTTCATAATAATCTAGGAAAAAATTTCTTTGTAGGTTTTTCCATTTCTCAGTGGTCCCTAAATGGTCCACAACTAAGATATCAGTGTTCCCATTGTGATTTAGATCTTCAATGATTTGTGATCCGATGAGGCCTGCGCCTCCAGTGACGAGAGTGATTTTTTTTGCCATTGGTTTCGTTTTAGTTTTTTATATCTAGGGTTTCTTTCTATACACTTTTTTACAAACACGAAGAAAAACAAATCCATTCCTAATGGAATTAGATGAGAGGATTGCCAATTCCATCAGAGACTATCTCAGATAGAATCGATGATCCGTCCAAATTTTGTATCTACTTGTTTTACCGTTTCTGGAAGAGGAATTAGGACTTCAGGGATCCAAGGTTTCATCCTGCAGTCAAAAACGATAGGAACTTGGTAAGCAATATGATTTGCTCTTGTTTCCGTTCTTGCATAAACATCGGAGGCAGGTTCCATTCTCGTAAACATAGTCCAAATAAAATCAGAATCCGTTTTTACTGCATCTTCGGAATCATCCACAAGAAATACATAATGAAAACGACCCAGGTCTTCCTCAAGTAAGGTTTTTGCCAATTGATCATTGGTAGTGTAAGGAGAACCTTCTACCACAAGAACTCCTGGTAAAAAAACTTTTGGTTTCGAGAAACGTTTGTCTTTTAGATTTCCGGTAAACTCTTTTGGTAGGTTTGGAAACTTTACCGGTGCATTGGCATCGGTGATTCCCATCCATAATAGTTTACTCCCTTTGTTTACCGTTCCACTTGTATAATCAAGTGTGTCTTGGCTGATATGACTAAAGATAAAAAAGTCAGTTTTTGGATCTGATCTTTCTGTGATGACTTTGAAAGTTTCGGAAAAGTTTTTTAAATTCACTTTTTCATTTGTGACAAGTAAACATTTTGTAAGCGAGAGTTGCCCTTCACCTAAAATACGAAGTGCTCCCATAAAGGCTTCTCGAAAATACCTTTCCTTCACCACTGCGGCCGCAAGGGAATGCACTCCTGATTCTTCGTAGGCCCAAACACCAAGTACTTGTGGCATGACGAGTGGGAACATGGGCGAAAGTAAATCTTGTAAAAACTCAGCGATATAATGGTCTTCTTGAGGAGGCCTTCCTACCACTGTGGCGGCCCAGATCGCATCTTTTCTATGCAAAATATGTTTTAGGTCTAAGTAAGGATAGTCGTGTAACAAAGAATAGTATCCATAATGATCACCGAAAGGACCTTCTGGTTTTCTAACATAAGGTGGGATAGAACCAATGAGAGCAAAATCGGCATCGGCCACAATTGGATAAGGAGAAACCGTTTTGTCTTTTTTCATTCGAAGTTTTTCTCCCATAAGAAAGGAGGCAAAAACAAGTTCCGGGATCTCTTCTGGCAGAGGTGCCACAGCGGCGATGGTTAAGGCAGGGGGTCCACCAATGTAAACGTGAGCCGGAAGAGATTCTCCTTTTTTTTCTGCTTCATAATAATGGAATCCTCCACCCCTGTGGATTTGGATATGCATCCCTACGGTTTTGTCTTTGAAAAGTTGCACCCGGTACATGCCTAAATTTCCATTTCCCGATTCAGGATGTTGGGTATATACCAAAGGAAGTGTAACAAAGGCTCCTCCGTCTTTCGGCCAAGAAACCACTTGGGGTAACTCTTGCGTGGATAAAACGCTACCAGAGAGAACTGGGGTCCTTCTCACCTGTTTTAAGCCTACTTGGAAGGGAAGCAGTCCCAAGGACCGTTCTTTCCAAAGTTTAGAAAAGCTAGGGGGGAAAATTTCTTTTGCGAGTTTGGCAAGGCGCTGGATGGTTGCCACAGGTTTTGGGCCAAAGGCCAAATGAATTCGTTTTTCAGAGCCGTATAGATTTGTGGCAACGGGAAACTTGGTCCCTTTGACATTGGTAAAAAGCAGGGCTGGGCCTTTTTTGGCCACGACTCGTCTCTGGATTTCTGCTAGTTCCAGATTTGGGTCCACGAGATCAGAAATCACATGGAGTTCTCCCTCTCTTTGCAAAAGTCGGACAAAATCATTAGTAGATCGTAGTGAAACCATAAAAAGGAATGGACGGCTCCTTGTTTTCTTAGACTCTTAAGGGCATAAATTCTATGTCCCAAGAACCAAATACTACACAACCAATCATTACCGATATCAAAAGAATTGCTGTCTGCGGCGGATCTTTAGGAAGAGAGAGGCGCTCTTATGTACGAGGCCAAGTGGTGGATGTGGGGATTACCGATCTCATGAAGGCAGAAGGCCTTTGGGATTTGATGACAGGTCTTTTTATTGGGGAAGAAACAAAAATCACACCTTTCCTAGATTTCTCTTTGGCTCCAGTGCGAAAGCCCGTTTTAAAATTAGAAGTCTTTGATTCTAGCGGAAATAAAATCTACACTTCAGGAAAAATCAAAGCGGATGAGGACGGATTTTTCTCCTGCGAGATTCGAGACAAACTTCCCGTAGGTTTCCATGATTTCCAAGTGGTTTTAGAAGGCCTGGATAGTTTTCGCCAATACTCCAAGGACCTAGCCCATCTAAACAATACAGAAGATTCTATTTTGGGAAAAACAACCATTGTAGGAAAAGGAAAACTCCGGATCCTTGCCGAAGACTACAAAGGAATGGTGGTGACTTCCGACATCGACCAAACTTACCTTGCCACAGACATCCATTCCGGAAAAGGAAAGTTTACAGCAGTATTTGAAACACCTAACCAAAAACAGGCGCTACCGGGAATGCCAGAACTTTACAGAGAACTACGTAGTTCTTTGAATAATGCTCCCCTAGCCTTTATTTCTGCCAGTCCCCATTTTTTTCGTCGCACCATGCTTGCTACCATCGCAAAAGATGGAATCCAAATTGAATCCTTACATTTAAAATATTTAGAAGGAACCATCAAAGGAGTCTTTGATAAAGTTCTTGGGACAATTTTTAATCCAATCGAATTTTTACAAAATGGATTTAAACCAGCATGGTCACGGACTAAAAAATTCTTAGGAGCTTCCTACCAGAGTTTATTTGACCAAATGTCTTATAAACTTTCCATCTTACTCTATGATAGAGTGTATCTTCCCACGGAAGCTAAAGAGATTCTGCTTGGTGACAATACAGAATCGGATTATATGATCTTTACTCTCTACCAAATCATTTGTATGGGTAAACTGGGTGGAGATGAATTAGAAGAATATCTATATAAACTCAATTTCCTAGGTCGTGATGCTATCACAAGAGACGCCGCGAAAAAAATCAGACTCCTTGCAGAAGAAATTCATAGAATTCATGGAACCATCAATCCCGTGACAATTAGTCTCATCAACAGAACAGGTCACGGCCCAAGTGAATCAGAAATGAGGGAAAAAGTAAGGGAGGCACTTCCCGCAGGAATGTATGAGACTGTTTTTGGAACCAAACAGGCATTCTACGGAACTGAAGGGGCTTTAGGAATGGCTATGATTTTAGAAAACGAAGGATACCTAAATCTGGAGCAGATTTTAGCAATTGTGGCGGGAATGATTGGGAAAGTATTGGAAGGAAAATTAGTGGATGAAGGATTCTTATTAAAATTTTTGGAAGATTTGACCTTACCAAAGTCAGCAGAAGGTACGAGACTGAAATTAAAGGAAGGCCTCATTGCAGCTTTCCAATCTTAATTTTTATTAGTTATTACAGTTTACACAGAGCAGAAAACATAGATATTTTTTTTAAATTTAATGGGGGGAAAATACAATTTGCATCTTTTGAAATTTCCTTCCAAAAAGGATCTGATTCCTTTGCTAAGTTTGCCATTGGAAAGAGTAAAAAACGAACCCGTTTTCCTTTCAATTGATCACTTAATTTACTGACGACCTCAGTTGGATTTCCATAAAAAATTGAACTTCGGATATGCAAAATTCCTAAAGAATTTGCTATTGCCGGATCTTCCACTACATAAACATCTGCCGGGTCTTCTCCCAGATTGTTTACCAACTCCCCTATCTGAACCGAAATATTTTTCATTTCTTTCCAAACTTTAAAGTTAATATAAGCAGAATACAATAAACCAATACAAAGAAAAAACAAAAGAATCGATTTTTTGATTCCGACAATCCTTTTCCATTTAAAATGTGAAAGTAGTAAAATGGGGAAAATACTGAAACATGTATAATACCGAGTTCCCCAATCAATATTGGAATCGTTAGGTGAAAGGAAAGTCACTATAACTACAAGAACGAGCCAAATTAAAAACAGTTTTTTCTCTATCGAAGTCTTTCGTTCAGGGTGGAAGAAAAAATATAAAACACAAAGAATGATAAGCCAAGGTGAATAACCCAAAAGTCCAAGCCTTGCATTTCCCCAAAAGAGAAGACTTTTCCACTTTTGAATTACATCTAATTCAAGGCGAAAAATTCCGGTTTTATTGTTATCAAACCGAGGTCCAAGGATCGAATCATAAACTAAATAGTTAGTTGCCACATAAACAAATAGAATCAAAGAAATTACGTAAAGCCGATGCACATTTCCAACATATCGTTTAACCTTCGCTTTATTCCTAAAGAGAAGATAAAGTTGGATCATAAACAAAAGTATATAAAGTAATAGAACTTCCGTACGCAAAAACAAAGAAAAAATTGCAAACAGAACCGAAACTGCTGATAAAAAACTAAAATCAGGTTTTTTAAAGAAAGTCGTTAGAAAAAAACTTAAAAAAATAGAAGCAAAAGCAATATCAGAAAAAGCAAGGTAATGTTGTAACAGTGGAGTGAAAAACAGAATCACTAAAAAAATCCACCATCTTTTAGTGATTCGATAAATCAGAAAACTATTCAGCCAAAACAAAAAAGCACCTAAATAAACGATGCCAGACTGCCAGTGAAGATAAACGAAGGGAGTTATAAGTATTGTATTTAGAAAAGGAAAAGGCGCAATCAAACTTCCGTTTTTATTGATTTGAAGGTTATAAGAGTGTTTGAAATAAAAAAAATTGTAGTTAGGGTCAATATCTTTCCCCGGATAATATATCCCCTGGTCACTAAATCCATTTTCAATCCAAAAAACCGACTGCAAAACTTTCGTCAGGCTATCACTAGCAAAACTAAAATTTGGACGAGTAAAACTAGCAATCGCAAGTGCGATTACCAAAAATAAGAAAGGTACAATTTTACCTAATGATTTACTCATGACGTATGTTTTTAACTTTTTCGGTTACCGAATTGCCTTTTACGAATTCAACCACATAGAGAGGACGACCTTTTGACTCTTCAAAAATGCGAGCAATATACTCCCCTAAAATTCCGATGGATATGAGAATGGATCCTCCGATCAAACAAATCAGAGTGACTATGGTAGCCCAACCAGGATTATATACAATTGGCATTTCCAAAATAAAATGTTGGAAAGCTCGAAATAAAGCATAAGCGCCTACAGCAAATCCCATCAGTGCGACAATAATGCCAAGTGCTAAGCTAAATCGTAAAGGAAGCGGAGAAAAAGAAACAGCTGCATTCATTGCAAGCTTTAACATTTTCCGTAATGGATATTTTGTCTCCCCGGCTACTCTTGGATCTCGTTTGTAAAATACTGGAGTTTGCGGAAATCCAATCCAAGCATTCATCCCTCGAAGGAAACGGTGGTTTTCTCGTAGTCCATTGAGAGCATTCAAACACCTTCTTGAAATTAGGCGAAAATCACCAGAATCCAATGGTAGATCCTTATGAACTAAAATTTTCATTATTCGATAAAATGCCCAAGCTGTTATTTTTTTAAAAAAAGATTCACCTGATCGGGCCAATCTTTGACCATAAACAACATCGTAACCTTCTCTGTATTTTGTAAGCATCTCAAGAATCACTTCTGGTGGATCCTGTAGATCGGCATCCATCACAACAACTGCATCACCTTTGGCGTAATCCATTCCTGCTGTAACAGCCAATTGGTGACCAAAATTTCGAGAAAGGCTAACCACCTGAATTTGCGGATCTCTGTCAGCCCAAGAAACCAACTGAAAAATCGTTTGATCTGAACTTCCATCATTGACAAAGATAACTTCCACTTTGGTGGGTAAAATTTTAATTAAGCTGTTAAGTCTTTCTTTTAAAAAAGGAAGTGAAGATTCTTCGTTATAACATGGTATAATAATAGACAATAGTTTTGGATTTTTTCGGGGTACAAGATAATAGTGCATAACAAATATTTAATTAAAAGGACCTAAGTGAATCTAAAAGGAAATAAACGAAATGACCACAAAAAAACCAGTAAAAAAAGTTGCCTTGCGCATATTTTGGAGGATCGTTGACGAGAAACAATGAATCGTAAGCCAAATAAGATCTCTATTATTACTCCTTTTTACAACGAAGAATCGGGAGCAGATAAGTTCTTTGAAAGAATTGTCCCTCACCTGTTATCATTAAAAACAACTTACGAAATTATTTGTGTAAATGATGGCAGTAGAGATCGCACCATTGAGAAACTAGTGTTTCATCATAAAAAAAATCCCAATATTAAGATTGTAGATTTCTCTAGAAATTTTGGTAAGGAAGCCGCAGTTTCTGCTGGTTTAGAATACGCCACTGGGGATGTCGTAATTCCAATTGATTCAGACTTACAAGACCCACCAGAACTCATACCCATACTCATTGAAAAATGGAAAGAAGGTTACGATGTAGTAACAGCCAAACGATCCAGTAGACAAGGTGAATCGTTTTTAAAAAAATTTACCGCAAAACATTTCTACCGAGTCATTCGTTACATGAGTGAAGTAGAAATTCCCGTCGATGTTGGGGATTTTCGACTCATGGACAAAAAGGTTGTCGAAGCACTTTCTACTATGAAAGAAAAAAATCGATTTTTAAAGGGAATGTTTGCTTGGGTGGGATTTAAACAAATCGATGTGGAATACGAAAGGCAGGCTAGATTTCAAGGTTCTTCCAAGTGGAATTATTGGAAACTTTGGAACTTTGCATTAGATGGGATATTGATGTTTAGTACAATGCCATTAAAAATATGGAGTTATTTTGGATTTTTTGTATCTTTTAGTGCTTTTGTTTATCTTATTTATAGAATCATTCGAGTCATTTTTAGAGGTGTAGATGTACCTGGATATGACTCAACTTTAGTCATAATACTTTTTCTTGGAGGAATCCAATTGATTGGAATTGGAGTTCTCGGCGAATACATTGCTCGAATTTTTATCGAAGTAAAAGGAAGACCGGTTTATATCGCAAAAGAAACTTTTGGATTTAAGGCGAAAGAATCCCGATCTTCAAATAAACGTGGCAATTCGGAAAGTAAGTCTTAAAATACCTGTAGTCCTTTCGAATATAGTCATAATAAAAAATAAGTAAATCCCTATTCCAAGAAGAATCATAACTACTGACCGGATTTTGAAAAACATCTAAATCACAAAATAAGATCAAACCAGGTTTGTGTTGTATTACTTTCTGTTTGATTTCTTCATTATCGATAAACATAGCTTTCGCATTGGTTTGGTCTGTAAAGTTACCAGGTTGTATAACACGGTTGATAGGAATTTGTTTAAATAAAGAATAAATTCCATGTGTCCCTTTTGCTACAAACACGGGACGAGGATCCACTTTCTTTTCTTCAATATCTACATAAATTTCCTTTGCAATATCTGGATATACTTTAGAAAGTTTAATCACCCTTTTACGAACTAAAACAGCAAAAGGAATCAAAATTAAAAATGCGATTACTATGGTTAATTCTTGTTTATATTTTGAAAAAAACTTTCTTTTAGCCAACCTAAAAAGAAAGGATGAACCAATCACTGCTGGAACAATCATAGGTAGGTAATAATGTTCAAAGAAATAACCTGTCCATGTTGCCGCTAAAAAAGCCGTCATTGACCAAATTAAACTTAGGATTAAAATCTTAGGAACTTTCCTTTTCGCAGAATATAATAAAAATGTAATTAACTGAAACAAAAGAAGAACAGCAAGAAGCGGGTAAGTTTGAAGTGAGAATATCTTTTCAATAAATGTTACTTTCTTAGCATAATTAGAAAAAAGAATTTTGTGAGTTTCTAAAAATGAATCCCCTAGACCTGCATAAAAAATCCAAATAGTACTAAGAATAAAAGGTAATATTGCAATGGAATATAGAATTCCATAACTAAAAATTGACGTAGGATTTTTAAGAATTTTTCTGCGATTCAAATATAAATGCAGAAAATAAAAACCTACAATATCAAAAGCAGTATTGTATTTGATGATAAATGCAAAACCAAATGCTAAAGGACTTAGGATACGGTATTGTTTTTTTCCGTAGAATAAAAACCAAACCCCAATCGTCTCAAGGCATAAATAAAATAATTCAGTGTTTCCGGATAAACCGTTTAAAAAATAACTAAAAAGAATTAAAAATCCAAAACCTGCAGTAAATGCGAAGGAGCGATTGACCCTTCTTAATAAAAGCCAAATCACAAATGCAGAAAATACTACTACAAGTAATGTAGAGACCCGAATTGCAAAAACTGAAAACCCAAAAATACCATGAATGATTGCATAAATTAAATATATACCAATCGGCTTGATATCCCAAAGATCACGAAAAGGAAGTTTTCCTTGTAACCAACCCTCTCCTATCAAAGAATAGGTGATCTCGTCCCAGTCAATGGCTGTATAACCAAAAGATGGATATCTCAAAAATAAGGCTAACAAAAGGAAAAGTATAAATACCAATCCTTTGCGAATCGGAAGAGAAGAAAATAATACAATATTTAATAATTTTTTCATTTAACTTTTGGGAGCAAAAATAATGCGAGTTAACTCATAAATGCTATAATTAGGAACATTTTAGTCAAGCGATTCTAAATTTCAGATGCCTTCTCTAAAAAAAATAGGTGCGATTGGGAATTGAATGAGAAATAACTTTCCAGTTTTTAATCAAAAAGAAATATTGGATAATCTTCCTCGCCAAAATCAATACTCCGTATGAAAGAAAAAACAAAAACTGTTTTAACAATTATCCTTAGTATTAATATTCTTTTAGTCTCATTACAAATCTGGGGCGAACTAACAAAACAAATTCGGTCTACTAAACGAAGTATGGATTCTATGAAACAACTTGTCCATGCTTACCCACATTTGTTTTACCCAAATCATTTTAAAGACATCACAACACTGTCTGAAAGATTCAGACAACTTCATAACAAAGAAGAGTTATTTTATATAGACAATCAAGTTTTTCAATTTGATGTCTTACAAATGGCAGCAGCTCCGACAAAACTAAATTCGTTTGAAAAAACCCTCCCAAGCTCAGCATATATTGTCTTAGCAAATGCTAATTCAAAAATAGAAAATCAGGGAAGAGATCAATTCGAAAAATGTAAAACAAGTTTAATTGGAGAATTATATACTATCTGCTTTTGGGAGAAACAATGACGGCTTTATTACTCGCACTTTTAATCGCAAATTTAGCTTCTTTTATTATCCTTGGTTTTTATCCAAAACTTTATCTAGGCCTCCTATTGTTTCTTCTGAGCTTATTGTTTTTCGTTTTTTTTCAAATCGCAAAAAACATCCTTAGATACAAAAACAAAAAACAAAGTCTATTACATATAATTGGATATTTATTCCTTTTTCTGGTGGTAACCTATCTATCGGAAATACGTTGGAGTTTAAATCCATTTGGAATGTTAGATGCATATGCTATGTGGATTGGAAAGGGTCGTATGCTTGCACTTTCCATACTAGATGGGAATCCTATTCCACTCTGGAATAGCTATTGGAGAATGCCAAATTATCCAATAGGATTACCACTACTCCATGCAGATTTATCCCTAAGTTTTTCCAGTTTGAATCTTTTTTTTCATACTGTTAAGATTCCCAACTATCTATATCTAATCCTGCTATTCTTTTTTGTCATTGAAAGATCACTTGAACTCAAACAAACAAAATTAAGATGGGGGTTCTTAGTTTTGACGGGTACATTCTTATTTCATCCAAATTTTTTACTAGTGATTTCCGATTTATGTGCTGACTTCCCTGTTTCAGTAACATTAGCCATCGCTACTTATTTTTTAATTCAAAGAGAAAAAGAAAATGCAAATTACCTCTTAATATTAACTATTTCACTCTTAATCAATTTAAAAAGTGAAGCCTTGTTGCTATCTGGATTGATACTTGTATTTCATTTCTTTTACAGTTACACCGAAAAACGAATCACAAAACAGTTTGTAATTTCTGCTTTCTTCCTACTACTTGTGTTTGGTATTCCCACCTGGTATCTATTTGCGAAAGGTAGTTTTTTATCTTCTGATTTTAAATCGGTAAACCAATCTTCCGCGCAAACAAATTTTATAGTTGAAAGACTTCTTAGTGGAAATCTATGGATTTTAGTATTAAAGTTTTTTATTAAATTTTATATTTCACTGACAAAAGGAATATCTTTTTCCCTACTAATTCTTGTCCTCATTTGGGGAAGTTTTAATCTTAGAGTAAGCGTATTATTCTATTTTGCAGCTATATCTATTTATACAGCAATCTTTCTACTTACATCACTTGATCCACAAATACATTTGGAACAGGCATACGACCGAATTCATTTTCAACTTTACTTAATTCCCTTTGTTATTTTTTGGAAATTTGGAAAAGATAACGAGGAAAAAATATCCGAATTTCTAACTTTGATCGAAAATCATACTCAGAATATTTGGAAAAGGATTACAAAATAAGTATTTAAAACAAAGCTATCTAAATTACTGCTTTTTTTCCCAAACCATATAACGATAGCCAGCAGTATTCGAATCTGATAATATCTTATAATATTTTGACTGAATCTCGTATTTTGAGTTTACCCATTCATCATAAAACTCATCAGAAATATTGTCATCTTTTGGTGGCTTAAAGTCGTAGACAAATACTTGAAATTTGGGAATTCCTAAATTGTGTAACCTAGTCTCAAGTATTGAAAACTCACTTTGTTTATTTGCAATCAAATGAGGTTTTTTCAAAAAAGAATCTGATATAAGTAACAAGTCGAATGTACTTAAATGAATCACTGGAGCATCAGAATATTTCACCCATTCAGTCTGCAGAATTTCATGGTATTTTTTTACAAAATCTATTGTTTTGAAATTCCGTTTTACATGATAAAAACCTAAAACAATTTGAAAAACTATCAGAAGCAGTATCCATTGTTTTCGATCCAAATTTTCTTCTTTTGAATATAAGGAAATTACAAATATAGAAAATAACAAATAGGAAAATTCTGTATAACGCAACCCAAGATATAACCCACCTTGGGAATACGGACTAAGTAAAACAACAAAAAGTAAAGATAAAATGCCAACCCATCCAACAAGTTTCTGTGAATAAGATAATTTAAAACGGATGAATGAAATACTAATTAAAATAATTAACGGAAAACAGTAAGATATAAAGCCAGTTCGATAAGTATTTCCAATCAAAAACTCTTTAAAAAAATAAAATCGGTCACTTAATTGAAGGCGACCAAAATCATTTAAGCTTACTTTACTTCTAACACCAAGTATCTCACCAAATTCATATAAATTATAACCACCTAACAATATCACTGCGAAAAAAAATCCCAACAAAAGTAACGAATACCTTCTAATTAGAGAAAAAATGTTTCTTAGATTGAAAATGAAAATTAGAATACCTAAAATTCCTATATAGATTACAGATTCCGATCTCAGAAATATTGATATGCCACCAGAAATTCCGGATATAAAAGCGAACCATCCAAAGGTTTTTTTCTGATTCTCTAATGCCAAAACGCCATAAAAAAAGCAGAGTAAAAAAATATGAGAAGGAATACTTTCCGAGAACTCAATTGCACTGGAAATCCCATAACCAACTAAAAAAAGTAATGAGGCTAAATATAGAATCTCTGTTCTATGAACATCAAAAAGAAATCTAAGAAATAAAACTAAACCTGCGGTAAGTATAAAATATAGAAATAATATAACTGCGTTGAAAAACTGATACGGTATAGGAAGCAGTGAAAAAAATTGTGCAAAGAATGTTGGATACTGAAAAACACATTCCTTACGTTCATTTTCCTTTTGAATGAAATAAACCCAAGGATATCGAAAAGGATAAAAGCGGAATTCCGGGTCTATTTCAATTTGTTTTGAATAACACGCATGTTTTTGCAATCCATTTTCTTTGTATTGGATAGTTTGATACAATTTGATTTGTGAATCGGATTGTATGAGTGGACTAATTCCAGAATCCCAAACCACTCTCTTATAAATGAAAAAAGAAACTAAAGCCGCTAAGAAAATAATAAGAATATGTTTTCTTGTGAACCAGTTTAAACCTTGAAATAACCAAACTTTTACTTTTTTCATTTTGGCCTTTCCAATAGGTAACCTTTAAAATGCGCGATGTTCTGTTCTGATTGAATTACATAGACTTTAGGTTCGAGTTTGAAATTAATATCGAATTTTTGTTTCCAAATTTTTTCAGGAAATTCATTATTTACGAGCCTATTACCTTCCCACTCCAAGTAAAGAATCCTCTTATATTGGTTTTTTAAAATGGTTTCAACCTTTAACCAATCATCATTCGAATAAATGGCAATCTGAGGATATGTAACATAGCTTATTCCAATCAGATATGACAATGATAAACCTCTATGAACAATTAAATCTGGTTTTAACTGATTAAATGAATTCATCACTTGATGATACAATTTCGCAGATGAGGACCATTGTTTAATCGCACGTAAATCTGATTTATAGCAAAAATAAAGAAAAGGTAAAACAAGTAAGAAATATTTCAATTTAGAGTTCTGAATTCCAAAAGTTAAAAAGACTCCAATCATAAGTAGATATATTCCACTTTCAAAATATCGCATTCCAAAAATATCAACGCCAGCACGATATGGAGAGAGGATTGGAAGTAATAGAACAAACAAAAGCCCGGCTGTCAAAAAGGCAATGGTCTGTTTGTCTTTTTTTAAACCTAAACCAAGAATTCCCAAAAATAAAATGGGATATCCGTAAAATATACCGATTTTAAACTCATTCCCCCATAGATCTGCTATCCATTCTCCCAGTAAATTACGGAAAAGGCCACTTTCCATATCGGTCATTGTATTTAAACCGCGCATACCAAGATAGTGACCATACACAGATTGATTCCATAAAGAAAAAACCATCAAAAGCAAAATGCTTAGTAGGACATAAGGCAAAAGGATTTTTAAACGATATACTTTTTCTTTTTCAAAAAAGAAAACAATACTAAAATAAAGAATCAATGCAATCGTAGATTCTGGTCTAAGTTGAAAATTAAAAATAATGGAAACAGCAAGAAGAAGTCCAAACCTAAATTGTTTGTGCTGAGAAAACAAATGATAGGAAAGAATCGAGGCTAAAAAAAAGAAATTAGTTAATGTAAGTTCAGAATAATCAAGTGAAGACAAAAAAATTGGAGTAAAACACTGAGTCAATACTACCGACAAAAAAATAATTTTCCTATCTAAATGAAAAAAAGAAAATATTCGATCTAAAAGAATAAAATTTAGGAAGAAAAATAAAACCGGAAAAAATGTAATCCATTTGATGGAAACAGCTGTTAAAATAATTTTCTGTAGCCAAGTAAAAAGAACCGGATATTGAAAAACACATCGACCATTTTTTAATTCAAAGGCCCAAGGATATCCAAAGGGAACCATTGAAAAATCAAAACCCAATTCCTTTGCAGGAAAATAACAATCTTCAGCTTTACCGCCGTTTATACTATTGATGACTTGATAGTATTTTATCTCTGGATCACTTGCGATAAATACTGAATTTTCGTTCCATTTCCAACGATAAAAACAAGGAACGAGAACAATTAGAAAATAAATGCCAAGTCTTTTAGAAAAATTCATTTCTAATCTCGTTTTATAATATGAGCTGTTACCGCCTGAAGTGCAAAAATGAATAATGTTAAACTCAAGTTTGTTGCAACTATAAACTCACGTTCTAAATTAATAAAAATAAATCCACTTTTTTGCCATTGTAAAAAAACTAATACAATGGCTAATGCAATAATTCCAAGGCCACTCAGTAACACAAAAAACAAACGATCTTCTTCCATTGATAGAATACTTTGATACATTTTACTGATTCTCGGTTGTTTCGTAGCGATTAACAAACCAGTTCCCCAAAGGCTTAATCCAAGAATTGATAAAAAGGAGAAGAATACCATAGAATGGATTCCATATAAATTCATTCCAGCAATGGAAATGACTTTTCCAACAAAAAAGCCGACTAACAACTGTAACCAAAAAAAAGTAAACAAAACAAGTCCACATCTTTCAAACAAATGTGGTGCATAAAAAAGAATTCGCAAAAGGTGGCGCATTCCATCTCGCCAAGTTTTCAAATGAGGAATTCTACCCTCTTTATCCGGATATAGTGAAACTGGTACATGTTCCATTTTAGATTCATGTAACAATGCTTTTATGAGTAACTCGGATGCGAACTCCATTCCCTTACTTTTTATATCCCATGACAGATATTTATCTTTCCGAAAACATCGAAAACCCGAGTTACTATCCCGAATTTTAAATTTTTTAGAATATAATAAATTAATAATCCAATTAATAACGGGAGTTCCTAAATACCGGTGCAAAAATGGCATTGCGCCCTTATGTATCTCCCCATCGAGACGGGAACCAATTACCATGTCGTAATTGCCTTCAACAAGTTTTAAAATTAAAGCGGGAGCTTCTAAAAAATCATATGTATCATCAGCATCCGCAAAGACAATTATATCCCCTTTCGCATTTCTAATTCCAGAATCCAAGGCTGCACCATACCCGCGTTCCTTTGCGGGAGCAACTCTTACACCAAACTTTTTTGCAATTGAAATAGATTTATCTGTGCTTCCGTTATCAGAAACTAAAATTTCTATATCCATTTTCTTGGAGTATTCATCCTTAATTCTAACCAATTTTTCCAATACATAAGGAAGGGTTTTTTCTTCGTTCAAACAGGGTATTACAAAACTAACGTTGGGTTTCTTCATAAAAAATTACGTAGGTATATTCCAAAAGGGTCGCTTATCGAAAGCAAAATTTTTATCGGATCAGAATAATGGACTAACGGTTCCTCATTTACAATATAATTCATAAGTTTCGCATAACAAATTTCTTTCCTAGAAATAAAATCGAAACATTGCTGCAAAATTATTGGCTCGTTTGCAGTTGAATGCGCCAAAGCCAACTGAAGAAAAAAATATCTTTCTCCATACATAAGTATTTCAAATTTACTTAATCCACTGGAATTTGAATCCAAATTGTATCCTTTCGGAATGATACCAGTAGGAGTAAATTCCAAAAAAGTAGAAAGGTGAATATTTTTATGATTCTTAAAAATCTGTTGTTCAATTTTACTAAATCGATAGGAAAAAAACAGAAAAAGAAAAAAATAAAAACCCAGAAAAACCATAATGGTCTTGGAAACCTGTAAAGATTCTTTATCTTTCACATTACTTTTTTCTGAATTCTTTACATCAAGGGCTAATAAACCTAAAATTAATATATTTGCAATTTCTAGACTACTAAAATCCAATATTTCATGTATTAACCAAATTAACAAAATTGCCTTAGGTAAATTTTTCCTCAAATTAATAGCTGCTATACTTTTGTTTGAATATTTTAAAAAACTAAATATCCAAATCAAAAAAACAGAAAATCCAAAGATTCCAGTAGAACTGAAAATCTGGAAATACAAATTATGTGCTAGTGGAAATGTTTTAAAATGCGACATGTAGTCTTCCACTAATGCAAAATCCAAAGTAGATATTTTAAGATTTTCAACAAAGGGAATTAACTTTTCCGAATTAAATCCAAAACCAAATATTGGCTTATTGTAAATAGTTGAAAGCATATGTAACTTCCAAATGGAAAAACGGACTCCAATAGTTTCGACATTTAGCAATGATTTTTCAGAGAGTAACAAAAATACAAAGGCTAGCAGTAAAGAAACGAATGCGAAGGCTACAAACTTTAAATTGATTTTTTCTTTTTGTTGCTC
This sequence comes from Leptospira montravelensis, assembly GCF_004770045.1. NCBI lineage: Bacteria > Pseudomonadati > Spirochaetota > Leptospiria > Leptospirales > Leptospiraceae > Leptospira > Leptospira montravelensis. Next base: position 205,687 of record NZ_RQFO01000004.1, on the reverse strand, counting down.
CCAAACAATATAGAGAAAAAGCAAACCCGTAGAAATAATAGAAATCCTTGAAAGCGACAACAAAAGAAAAAAACACGAGACTAACAAAACCATTAGATAAAAAACTCTAATACGCCAGTTACTTTTATAAAAACTTAATGCTAATAATCCAAGAATTAAAAAAGAATTAGAACCTAATAGACTAACAGGAATTAAAAAAAGGTCCTCACGATAAGAATTTATCTTAAATTCGCTATCTAGATACATTTTACTTACAAGTATAACTGAATTTATCAGAAAAATAATTAGAATATGATCTATTAACTTTTGTCTGAATTCACGACCTAATGAATTAACTAAAGAAAGAATAATAACCACTTCGGAAAATAACAAGATACGAACCAAAGCAAAGTCATCACTCCAATCTCTAAAAATCCAAAGTAATACTATGAGAAAAAATAAGATAAATGATTTAGAAAATTGAACTTCTTTGATATCACTATTTCGAATCATAAGGCCGATTGCAAAACCTATTGGAACAACCGGATATAACATAAAATTGATACTGGCAAAACATGGCAAGATAGCCAACAATGGACCGAACATATTAAACTCGGTTTCATTCGAACGATAATGTTGGAATAGAATTATGAAATTCCAAATGATCATCGTTAATTTAATAACCAATTTCTCTGGAAATAATTGAATGGGATCGTACTCAGCAATTTTGAAAAAGACAAAATTACTCAAAAGAATGATAAGAAATAGATGACTTAAAGAATAAAAACTAAACTCCCTTTTTCTACGACTCCAAATAGCGTAAACGACAACAAAAAAACATCCGATACCAATGGCGTCATTTCGGAAAAATCTTTGATTAGTTTCACCAAAAAATTGTAGGAAAAATAAAACTATATAAAAGATATCAAAAAAAATAGAAAACTTTGATTTCATCTTACAGCCAATTGGCGGTTTTAGGTATATACTTCTCAGGCATTCCTTTAAGGAAAAAATCATTTTTAGAAACTATCAAATTAAAATATAAAATGTGTCTTAAAGCTGCGACTCCATCCTTCCAAGTGATTTTCTTTCCTTCCAGATAATTCCTTGGGTAGTAAGATATTGGAAATTCCTGAACTCTAATCTTTAGTCTTGCAAGTTTGGCGGTAATTTCTGGCTCAAAACCGAAACGTTTTGATTCAAGATTTACATTCTGGATAATCTCAGTCTTAAATGCTTTATAACATGTCTCCATGTCTGTCAAATACAAGCCGCTAAGAAAATTAGATAGAATAGTCAAAACTCTGTTGATCAAATAATGGAAAGTTCGATGTACTTGCCGGCCATCTTTTTTAAAACGTGAACCAAAAACAACATCTGCCTTTCCTAGCAATATTGGTTCGATCAAAAGTGGAATTTCGTCCATATCGTATTCAAAATCTGCATCTTGCACGATAGTGATATCACCCGTTGCTTCGGAAATCCCGCGATGCAGAGCAGCACCTTTTCCTTGGTTTTTATCTTGGATCAAAATTTTATGTTCTGATCGAAATTTAAAATTTTGGAGAATGGAAAGAGAATTATCTTTAGATGCATCATCTATGAAAACCAACTCTTTTAAAGTTGGAAGTTTTAGAGCATCCACTTTTACTAAAAATTCCTCTAGATGGGATGACTCATTGTAGATAGGGATAATGAGGGAAGTTTTAGCAGATTTTTTAGAATCTTTTGCTTTTCTCTTTTCGACCATAATAACCTCTAAGAATTCTTGCAATTTCGAGAAGTCAAGCGGGAAAAAATCGTTCCCTTTAGAGCTGACACGATTTTGTTGCAACGCATTGCTTTAGTTAGATTACTTAAAATTCAATTAAATACAATTTGATTAAATTTGTTTCGATATTGTATCAAAGTTTAAAAATGCTCAGATGATCTACACACTAACAGATTGGTAAAAAAATCTGGAAGGTGCTTTCCCTGGAATTTGGGTTACGATTAACATGTGATAAAAACTGACCAATTCAGTACAAAACAAAATCAATTAGCAAATTTTAAATCAATAAATGTTATCAAAACTAACATTCATTAATGCCTTCCAGGAAAGAGATTTATTGATAAAAATTCGAAATTTATTGCTTTCTACTCATACAAAATACCAAGCAAGTGTCAGTTCTAAAAAACTGTTTCTGTTAGAATTCTGAGCAAGTATTGACCGTATCCATTTTTCTTTAGTGGCTCTGCCAATAACTCTAAATCCCGTTTATTGATATAACCTTTCCGATATGCTATCTCTTCTGGGCAAGCTATCTTTAAGCCTTGTCTCCTCTCTACAGTTTCAACAAATGCCGAAGCCTCTAATAACGACTCGTGAGTTCCTGTATCGAGCCATGCAAATCCTCTGCCCATTAGTTGAACATCTAACTCACCTTTTTCCAGGTAAATTCTATTTAAATCAGTAATTTCAAGCTCCCCTCGCTTAGAAGGCTTAACTTGCTTAGCATATTCAACTACATTTCCATCATAAAAATATAATCCAGTTACTGCGTAGTTTGATTTTGGAACTTTAGGTTTTTCTTCGATGGAAATGGCTCGTTTGTTTTGATCAAACTCGATGACTCCGTAACGTTCAGGATCCATCACATGATATGCAAACACGGTAGCACCACTCTTACTTAAAAGTGCATCACTGAGAATTTCTTCCATTCCATGTCCAAAAAAAATATTATCCCCTAAAATTAAGGAACACGGCTCTCCTCCATTCAAAAACCTTTCGCCAATAATAAATGCTTGAGCAAGTCCGTCCGGAGACGGTTGAACTTCATACTCAATGGATATTCCCCAACTCGATCCATCCCCCAACAATTCTTTAAATAATGGAATCGATTCAGGTGTGGAAATTATCAGAATCTCTTTAATCCCTGCTAACATTAAAGTACTTAATGGATAATAAATCATAGGTTTGTCATAGACAGGTAACAACTGTTTGCTTATCACTTTTGTTACTGGGTATAACCTAGTCCCAGATCCGCCAGCTAGAATGATTCCTTTCATTTTTGTTTTAGTTCCTGGTATTGTTGATTATAATAGTTTTGGTAATCACCTGATAGGATATCTTTCCACCAAACTTGATTTGTTAGAAACCAATCGACAGTTTCTTCTAATGCACTTTCAAAATTATATTTCGGTTTCCAACCTAATTCGGTTTCAATTTTTGAAGGGTCAATTGCATAACGAAAATCGTGACCAGCGCGGTCTTTTACATATTGAATGAGATTTTTGTGTGGGGCACCTTCTGGATGTTTTTCATCCATAAGTTCACAGATACGGTTCACTATATCCAAATTAGTTTTTTCATTTCTTGTGCCTACGACATATGTCTCACCTGGAATTCCTTTTTCCAGTGCAGTGAAAATTGCAGAACAATGATCTTTTACGTATAACCAGTCACGAATATTATCCCCTTTTCCATACACTGGTAAAGGTTTTCCTTGGAAACAATTTAGAATCATCAACGGAATTAGCTTTTCTGGAAAATGAAAAGGGCCATAATTGTTTGAACAATTAGTTGTTATAGTTGGAAGTCCATATGTATGAAAATAGGAACGTACCAGATGATCCGATCCTGCTTTTGTTGCGGAATAAGGCGAGTTTGGTGCATACGAGGTGGTTTCTGTAAAAAATCCATCTTCACCTAAAGTTCCGTAAACTTCATCTGTGGAAACATGAAGGAAACGATTGAATATGAATTTCTTAAACCTTTCCTTGGCAAGTTCCAATAAATAAAATGTTCCGAATACATTTGTCCTTACAAATTCTTCTGGGCCTAGTATGGATCGGTCAACGTGTGACTCAGCTGCGAAATGGACAATGTCCGTAAAATCCAAGCCACCACAAGTTTCAAAAAGAGATTCTTTGTCTGCAATATCCACTTTGAAAAATTGAAATCTTGGATCTTCCTTCCATTTGCTTAGATTTTTCAAATTGCCAGCGTACGTCAATTTATCGATAACGATCACATTTACATCGTTAAACGATTCCATTACATGGTGGACAAAATTAGATCCGATAAAACCAGCTCCGCCGGTTATTAGAAGTTTTTTAGTATTCATGAATGTAATGCCTTTTGTGATTAAAACGGGGAAACAAAGTCACTCCAACCAGGTAAAATCAAATCCTTTTCGGATGCGATCATTTCATCAATCGACATCCCCCAATTTATACCTAAAGTAGGATCGTTGAAACGAATTCCACCCTCGTGAGTTTTTGAATATTCATTCGTCACCTTGTAAAGAAAGTCCGTGTTGTCTTCTAAAGTCAAAAAACCATGTGCAAATCCTGGTGGAACCCAAAAGATATGTTTATTTTCTTCCGATAGAACAACTTGCACAGAATTTCCATAAGTAGGCGATTCCTTCCGTATGTCAACTGCTACATCAAGAGCACTACCTCTTGTGACTCGCACGAGTTTTCCTTGATCCATAGGGGGTGCCTGAAAGTGTAATCCCCTGATCACACCTTTGGAAGAACGAGAGTGATTGTCTTGTTTAAATTCTGTTGGTATACCTAAGTCTTTAAAACGTGAGGCTTTATAAGATTCTAAGAAAAAACCTCTTGGATCAGGAAAGACCGAAGGGATCAATAGAATTGGACCTTTTATGGGAAAAGTAATGACTTCCATTGAGATTAGTTTTTTGAAATCGGCTCTTCAGACAAGGAAAATTGTGAAGCAAGTTTTCGAACTTGTTTGCGCCAGTGAGAATTTTGAAATTTAAAATCCTTGTGGAATTTTGATTTATTTAATACAGAATACGATGGCCTAGTCGCATCCGTTGGATATTCCTCAGTAGTAATAGGAATTACATTACAATTAAAACCAAATGTATCTACAATCTCACAAGCAAAATCATACCAACTGGCAACTCCTTCATTGGAAAAATGGTAAATACCAGTTCTGTCCGATTCTATACCTTCCAAACAAATTTCAGCAAGATCCCTAGCCCAAGTTGGAGTTCCCACTTGATCAGAAATCACTTTTAGAGTCTCTCTCTCTTGAGAGAATCGATGAATTGTTTTAAAGAAATTCTTTCCATAAGCTGAATAAACCCACGAAGTTCGAAAAATTAATGAATTAGTATTTTCATTTAATGCCACATTTTCTCCTTCAGACTTGGTATTTCCATAAACCGATAAAGGATTTTTTTTATCATCTTCGAGATATGGACGCGACTTCATTCCATCAAAAACAAAGTCTGTTGATACATGGATCAATTTCGCATCTTTCTGTTTGGCGAATTGCGCTAAATTTTTAGTTCCAATTATATTCCCATTTCTAGCAACATCAGGCTCTGTCTCTGCTTTGTCTACATGAGTGTATGCTGCACCATTTATGATTCCATATAAGGATTTTGAATCTAAAAATGATTTTTCAAAAAGTCGAAAGCTCTCGGTTGAGGAAATATCCAAAATGGAACGATCTGCAAATATAAATTCAAATCCCTGCTTTGATTTAGCAAGAATCTGCAATTCTTGCCCTAATTGCCCATTGGAACCTGTTACGAGTATAGTTTTCAAAAGTAACCCAACCTTAAAGATAGTTTATATAAAAATATATTGAAAGAGTTTCGAAATTCAAAATGATTGAACGATGAACCTAGTTTCATCGATTGTTTTATTTAAAAATTCAAAAGAAATTGTTCAAAAATCAATAGATTCTTTTTTAGAACAAGACCCCAAAAGACAAATCGTACTTGTTGATCATTCACCAAGTCCAACATTATCATCTTTAGTCACCAAATCCAACATTTCCTATCATCATAATCCAGACAACCCTGGATTTGGAGCTGGTCACAATTTTGCACATAGAAATAACACTAAAGCAAATGAAATTGAAAAATATATTGTGATTCAAAATCCAGATGTCTTTGTTTCTCCTGGATGCATACAAACACTTATCGAAAAGATGGAAGCAGATCCTCAAATCGGTTTAATCACATGTAAAGTAATGAATCCCGATGGTAGTGTTCAGAAACTTTTAAAAAATGATCCAAATTTATTTGCACTGATCACAAGAAGACTACCAATTCTTTCTCATTTACATTTATTTAGAAAAGCGCTTTTAAATTACGAAATAAAAAACGAAATGTATGACATTGAAGGAGAAATCCCAATTGTTAGCGGATGTTTTTTTATTATTTCAAGAAATGTTTGGGATCAAATAGGAGGTTTCGACGAACGATATTTTTTATATTTCGAAGATTTTGATATCTGTCGCAAAGTTCGTTCGATCAATAAAAAAATCTTTTACACTCCTCAAGTAGAAATCATACATTTATGGACACGGGGTGCTCACAAATCTTCCAAACATTTATTTTACTTTTTAAGGAGTATGGTCCAATATTTCAATAAATGGGGCTGGAGAATATTTAAATGAACTAAATTTGGAAAAATAGAAGGATAAAAACTGCCTATATTGAAACACAATACTGATGAATTCTAATGTAACAAAAGGAGATAACCTGTTTCTAGAATCTGCAAAACATTTACGAATGTATCCGAATAAATATTATAAAAGAAAGTTGGAAATTATACAGATACCTTATTCATAGATTTATCATTTTTTTCCTAAGATTACCTGATTCCATCGTTCTCGATTGTAAATCTTACTACAAATCGCATCTATTTTTATATTATTTTGTCTAATATAATCGCTATAATTTTCGATATCGTGGTCCCTACCTTGTAATTCAGGACTCACTAAACACAAAGAATAACCAAGAGAGTGAATTTCAACTTCTATCTCCTTATTCAATGGAAAGTTAGAAAAACAATCCACCCATACCCACTTAACCTTGCCCTTCATTATTCTAATTGTATCCATTCCCTCGAATTCAGAAAACCGTAATGCAATATTTGATTCTCCTTCATTTGAGAGTTTGTAAATCATTGGGAAAGAAGAATCTAAAAAGAAATAGTTCTTAATATTGTATTTTCTTAAGAGCTCTAAAATTTTATGTTCAATCCGTTCTGATTTTACATTTAAAATCAAAATTCCAGTTTGTTTATATTGAGATAAATAATGATCAAAATCTTCACCTTCAATAAATGGATCATGGGCTAAAATGAGCTTATCTCCAAAGTCACGAATGTCAATCTCCACTCCTACATCTGCAGATAATTGCGTTAATCCACTAGAAGTGTTAACCCTATGTGCAATAAACTTAATATTACTCATAACGATAATCAAAGACCTTTCTTCAATTTTAAACTGAAATCAATAGTTCGTTTAATAAACTTCCATTTAGAAGCGAAACCATTATTCCAGCTAGATTCGCCATGAACTCGAGGAGGAAATTCTACTGGAAATCTTATAACTTCCATATCCTTAACTTTAGCTGTATATATTGCATATAAATCTAGTGAAAAATCACTAGGAGGTTTTTCCCATACTTCAAAAAAGGAGCGATGAAAAAGATTGGGTTGGCCATTAATATCCCACAAGGAAGCACCTAAATAAATACTTTCAAAAATACTCATTCCGAAGGTGAAGAATTCATCAAAAAATGGTCGTCCACGCCTAAGTCCTTTCACATATACATTCTGTGGTTGATTTGCAGATTCCAATATTTCAATTCCTCGCAGAATATCGAAGGGATCGGTTTGCATATCAGCGTGTGTCCACCCTAAATATTCAGACTTTGAGTGCCTGAGCCCTGATAAAATTCCAAAACCATACCCTTGGTTTCGTTCTACGCGAATTGATTCTGCAAATGGATAGTTAGGGACTAACTCCCGAATGATTGCCGGAGAGTTGTCAGTTGATCCATTGTCAACAAGTAGTATACCAACATCATTACGATTTAAAATCTTACGGAATCTTTCTAAAAGCAAAGGAATATTTTTTGATTCGTTATAACAGGGAATCGTTACTTGCAGTTTCATTTTCTAAATACCCAAAATTTCTGGCCTAAATAATTTAAAATTGTAGAAGTTCCTGTAGCACAAAGAAATGCGAAAAAAACAAAACCCGGTAACACTTTCAAGGACAAATTGTTTACTAAAACATTGGCAATCAATGTAGATAGATACAAACCTGCAAATTTTAGAATTTCTATTGGCGAAAATTCTTTTTTTCCGAAAGTCATATATTTATTTATGATAAAAGCAATTATAGAACCTAATACAAATGAAATTCCTTTCGAAAATGTTACAGGTATAAATTCTCTTAAAACATAATAAGTAGATAAATCAGTTCCAACTGCACAAATACCAGCTACTAAAAACCAAATGATTTCTCTCTTCATGGTTTTTTATATGGATGCCAATCTACTTTATCAAACAATTCTTGCCAGTATAGAAACGTTTTGTAATCATCAGGAGTACCCCAGCATATGTAATGGTCAATGGGGAAGGAAACAAATTTGTAACCCATTTCAACACCAAGCCCAACCATTGAATCAATATAAAACTCATTATTAACTCTAATATCTCTTTGAATTAATTGAGCTAGAATAGCTTTAAAGATTCCAATTGACCTAAAATAAAAAGCACCTACAATTGCTTGGTCTTTTATAGGAGTATCGGAAATCGGCTTCTTAACAGAAACTGACTGAACTATATTATTTTCTTGTTTCACCCAGCCATACATCTCCGGATGTATTTCTGACGTCGGATTACCAGAAAAGGTAAACACAATACCATCTATCCTATCATCTTGCATTAATTTGTGTAATTTGTCCAAATCATACAACATACCATTATCACTTGCTGCAATCATCAATGATGACGAATCAGGTAATCCGTTTAGTCCTAAATTGACGGTAATAGCTTGACCTTCTGTTAAATTTGGAATTTTCTTAACTTTTGCGCTAGAAAGATGTTTTTGAATTTCACTTTCAATCGGATAATTTTGACAATGAACACTCTGTGCAACAAACAATACTGTTTCGGCATTAGGTAAACTATTTGCTGCATGTACAACCATAGGAATACCATCAATTGGTAATATTGGTTTAGGTATCGTATACCCTTCTTTCGAAAAACGAGAACCCATTCCCGCCATTGGAATTACGTTAATCTGCTTTGGAATTGCTGGTTGCGAAATTCTAACTTTCGACAAACCTTTAAAAATATTTGACCAGTAGAGATATTCTTCTAGTTCTCCTGGAGTTCCCCATTGCAACATATGGTCTATTTCAAATATTCTAACTTTAAGACCATCTTCTACTAAAAGATTGTAAACTACACTTACATAAAATTCACCGTTTAGATCAATTCCCTTATCGAATGTCTTCTGAAAGTAATATTTACAAATCTTTCCTGTTCGAAAGTAATAGGTACCATCACTTGCAAATTCATTCATTCGAAATTCAGTAAATGGTTTTTTTTCCTGAATTGCAATCATCCAACGGTCTTTTTCTTTCATAAATGCATAATTGATTTTACCTAACATATGTGGATGAAATCCTTTATAAGCAGAAATACCTCCGTCAGCAAGATGTTCCCTTAGATCGGCTAAAAACTCTTTATAATTCCAATCTTTTCCAAAATCACAATAATTAACGATTACTTCTTCCTCATCATCAATTTCATTAAATATCTGCATCACGGCAAATACTGGACCTAATTTATGAGGAGGAATCGAACGTATACTTGCTCCAGGAATTAGTCCTAGTAGCACCGAACGCATATCTGTAGTTTTTAGATGTTCTTCATTACAGATAAATGTAAATTTTGTTTCTCCAGGAAACATATCGATCACATGAGCAATAATAGGTTTACCATCGACTTCAATAAGCGGCTTAGGTTGGGTATAACCTGCATCTAGAAAACGTTTTCCTATACCAGACATTGGAATAATAATATGCATTTTATAATTCTTTCCTGTATTTCTCGGCTTCCCAGTGTGAAAGATATAGAATCTCCTCTTTCTCTAGTGAAACAATATGATTGGCATTTGCTTCAGCAATAGTGGAATGAAGTTCCCAAACTTCAGCGATTTCATTCGCTTTTGTAAAGTTCGATCCGTTTGCATAAGCAATAGATTCAATAATAAATATTTTAGGTGGAATAGTAAATTCTTTCAAATATTTTTGAATATCGGTTGTTAAATCAACTTCCCTAGTTACTAAAGCACCTCCACCAAAAAATACAACTCCATCAGGAAAAAAAGGTCTTTGGCTTACCTTCATTGTATCATTTACTTTTTTTAGTGGAATCGTCACGCATGGCAAATGAAACAAATTTTCCATAACCATGCTAATTTTATTTGCGGTTGCATACTTTGTTTCTATCGAAATTGAATTACCAATTGTAGAATCAATTTTTTCTAATACTAACAAAGTTTTGTTCCAAGTCAATTCTGGATTATCATCATAAACAACCATTCCATGATTTTCTAATATGATTGCTTTTGGTTCATGTCCAGTTCTTATAATAAATTCATTTCTAGACTTATTTAGTGCTAACGTAAGTTCGATACCTGGAGTCGCATAAGAAACAAATGCGAAAATATCATTAAACTGTTCTCTATTCTTTCCACCACTAAAAAATTCTAATACGATCAAGGGATGTGTATGAAATACTGTACCAGGACAAATTGCATGAAGCAAAGTTTCTATTGAAGGTCTTTTATCCAAAGTTAAGTTACAAGTAGTAACAATCTCATTTGCTTTAGATTCTCTTTTTTCTCGATCTAAAGATTCCCAGTCGACAGTAAAAAACAGTTCCGTCAACTTTCGATTATCTAATTTTGCAAAGTTAGTAATTGTAACAATATCTGATAGCCTTACTCCGGATGCTTTAACATAAAGGTGTCCATCCTCATCCTTTATTGATGTATTTCCTCCACCGGCTTGCACAAGATCAAATCTTTCCCCTATACGTCTGGAATAAAATGCAAGTTGATTAAACATGATCAAAAATTACACCCCTTAGTGTCTTTAAATCACTTACCCGAATCATCATCGGATTAGATTTTTGTGGATCTGTATCATTAGAAATCCAAAATGCTTTTATACCGACTGAATTTGCTCCGAAAATATCTTTAGAATAACTGTCACCTACAAAGACAACATTGTCTGGCGAATTCAAATTTAGTTTGTTCAGGGCCAAATTAAAAATCGCTGGATTCGGTTTATCAGCACCTGCCTCTTCACTTGTAACAATAACATTAATATAATCTTCCAAACCTAAATAAAGTATTTTGCGATACTGTATCTCAGCAACAAGGTCAGTAACAATAGCAATTTTTACGTTACGTTTTACTAAATCATCGAATATAGGAATTACGTTTTCATTTAATTCCATTCTTGAAAAATAACCTTTCCAATAAACTTCTTCCAAATATTTTGCGTAAGTAATTGGATTTTTATCAAAACTTTCACAAAGTTTTGTCATATACAATAAGCGATGATGAGAGGCGGCGGTTTCTTTCAGTTGATCATGAACAATTCTTCTTGAACTTTCGTATTTAGCTAGAACATCTTCTTTTTTAAGTCCCCATGCTAAAGTCAAATAAGAGACCAACTGATTAATGCCTTCCTCATGACACGGATTGTAAGCATATAGAGTATCGTCCAAATCAAAGAGTACGGCTTTCAAGATATAATTTCCCTAGATTCACTAAGCCTTTTAAAAATTAGCAATAAAGTAAAATACTGAATGGTTCCATAATAACCATTATCCCAATTTATCTCTCCAGGCACTAAATCCTCCCGGTTTGAAATTGATAATTCTACAAGTGAACTCAAATAATCAGTAGGTATTGGATCAAAGAAAATTAAATATTGTCTTTGAAGATCTTCCATATAATTCCACTCAAAAAGGTAGCCTTTTTCTTCTAAATCAACTGCTATCGACTCAATAGAAAATTCGGAAAGCATAGTGAGTTTCAATCCAACTTTAATCTCAGCATTTTCATCCCCTATTTCAAATGGATGACGAGAGAAATACTCTATACAAATATCCGCAAATCCCTTTTGAGGTTGAATAAATTTTCGCGAATCTTCTTCCCTATCAAAAATTTGTTTCAATATATTATCTTTCTTGTATCCCCTTTTTTGCGTATCACGAATGATCTTCCAATGTTTACGTAAAGGTTCCTCAGTATCTAAAAATATTTTGATATCCATTACCTTACGCATTTTAGGAAGATAAAAACTATGCAGACCACTTAAAATGATATACTCTGCAGGTTGGATTGGTTCTGGTTTCGTAAACTGACCAGTATGATGATCATAATCAGGACGATAAATAATCTCTCCTTTCTTCAGAAGAAATAAATTCTCGGCCTGTCTTTCTAAATAATTGGCCCTTGGATTTAAATGAGTAAATTTTTCATAATTTTGATTTCCTCTTTCCCATCTATGATCGCCATCACCTTCTAAAAGCGTAACAGAATGACCCAAAAGTTTTGCTAAACTTTGCAATAAAGTTGATTTTCCTGCACCGCTATCACCTCCAATTCCAATTAGAATACCAGAAGGTTTATGATATATACGATTAGAACGAACTCCCAAACCATAAATTGCATAAAGATTAGCAATTAATGAAACACTTAGCCCAGTAAAAAAAATACCATTCAATCTATCGATGTTTACCTTTGGTAAAAACTCATTTCCAAGAAAACGCAAATCTACATAATCACCTTCCCAAGAAAAAAGAAAAAATATAAGGTAAGTTAAATTTAATGCACTCGATAAATAAATTATATGACGGTCCTTCTTTACAAATTTAAGATAAAAATAAACTAAGAAAGGAATCGTCCAAACATACCATCCTGGCGCTGGTGGAATTGTAAGCACAAAGACTGAAAATAAAATTGCTAACCAAGTTACCAATAAGTCTGGATTCATTTTTTTATAAGAAAAAAACTTAAAATATATTAACGAAGTTGAGAATATAGGAATAATTAGCTGATAATCCCCTATTTTATATATTGTGGAAAAAATTAAATCCTGCTTAGGATTTGATAAAACAATTTTACGAAAGGATTCACTAAAATACCAAGGCAACGAAAAAAGAAAGAAAGTAAAAACCAATGGATACGAAAAGCTGAAGAATTTATCTTTATTTTTTCGATACAGATAAAACAAAAACATTGGAAGAGCAGCAATTACATTCAACTTAAAAGAGATTGCTAATCCAAAAATACAACCAGAATGAACAAATTTTTCTTTGATTAAAAGAAAGAGAGCTAAAAACAAAAACGATGTAGGCAAAAGATCTAATTGTCCATGTAAATAAACCACGTAAAATACAATTGGTGAGGAAAAATAGATTGTTTGAATTGCCCTTTCTCTACTTGGAAATAAAAACTTCAATATATAATAAATTAAAACATCGGCAAACAAATTAGGTAGCACAAGAAATACTCTTTGAACAAAACCACTAAAACCAAAATAAACTGGCAGAATTTGAAAAAAACCCAATACATATAACATTAATGGATGATAAGGGAACGCATCAAAATGGTTTTCTTTCAATGCTATCGACCAAGGATTAGCAGGAAAATTTACAATCGCAGATTTTAAAAATGGCAAAAAAAGCTCATTTTGATAATCAGAAGAAAATAAAAACAACGCACAAGTTTTTATAATTAAAATTATATAAAATATCATTCTGACCTACGAACTAACATAAGAATTGTTGTCTTTTCCTTCCATCTAGGTTTCTTTTAAAGCCAATCTTTAGTTTATCAAAAAACCATTTTCCAAATTTAGATCTTAGTTAATATTAAGCTTCTAGTAAATTTAGAAATTAGGATAAGAACTCAACAAACCTACAGTTGATTTAACGTAAAACATTTCTTTCCAAAATGAAACTACCCTATCTCATCTATTCAATAAAACCAAATTTTCTATCATCATTAAAAAGAAAATTTACAATACAAACAATAGAAAAGCCATAATAAAAACCATATATAATCAATTGATCAACCAAATAACCACCCAAAATATTTGGTTGAACTAAAATAAAAATCAAAACATATATCAATAAAAGAATGGCGGAAACTGAATTCTTTAACACTTGATCCCAAGACAAATTAACGATCAATAAATAGAACATAACGGGAATAAAATACACTAAATGTGCAAACCAAAATACTGGCGAAAAGGTTGGGACAAAAGAAAGTGTAATTAGAATTGATACGATTATCGAATCGGATTTGAGCAACAAAAATATAAGTAAAAATAAAAGCAAAAGACAAAGAACAACATAAATCAAATCAATAAATCGGGTATCTAACAAATTAATTTTAAAGAAATGAGTATTGGGAATATCTGCGTAATCATATGGGTACCACCTACCTGAGACTGAGGTACTCCTGAAAACAAATTGTAAAGTATTGATTTCAAACTATTGGAAACCGAACCACAACAAAAACCATTGGAGATACCAATTGAAGTGTTAATATATTCTTTAAAAAGATTATAATAATTTTCTAAGGAAATACCTGTTTCAACAATATGGAATAAAGGCGAAAATAACAAAAACATTATAAATGGAAGACAAAAGTGAATCAATTTTTTATATTTTTTGTTTTTTAGAAACTCAAACAATACTGGTAATAATAATATCAGAAAAAAAGGTTTAAACTGAATTAAAAAAGCCAGTAAGATTGAAGCGCTTAACAAGTTTCCATTTATAATGCAATATAAAAATAATGACAAAGGGAATAACAATAACAAATCGATTTGAGCAATAAAAAAACTTTCATTGATGATAAAAAAGAATGAAGAGAGCATCAGAAACAATGGCACGAATATATATATATATATATATTTATTTCTTTGCCGTTTACTAAAAATACCAAAAAATATTAACAATGATAAATAAATACCAAATCCATTGGCAAAAATAAGTAAACTATAGGCATACTTTTCACCAAACATCAAAAATAACGAAAAAAACTGCGATATTTGAGGAGAATATGTATAGGGTGCTGTACCTAGCGGATTATATATTGATAAAAAATCCTTATCTACATATCTTAATCCTGTAATTACAAAAGAATTTCCATCCAATTTTCTTTCTACAGAATGATATGCGGATAAAGAAAGAATTATTCCAAAAATTATATTAAAAAAATTTCCTTGCTGTTTTTAAATTTCATCTTAATAATAAATATGTTTTCGATCTATAAAGTTCGTTTTCATAGGTAGAATCAACTTTCCAACCTAAACTCAAAAGATGATTTACCTTTTCTAAAGAGGGAGTCCAATCAGAAATAATCACAGCTAGAATTTCTTTATTTTTATTTATATCCGCACTTTCCATCCCACCCCAAGGATATCCAAATCGTGAAATTGATGTAATTTCATTTAATGTAAAACCGGCTAATATAAAAGGCATTTCTCCATATATTATCCCATCTAGGTAAGAATTTTTGGTTAAACCTAACGTTTTTATTCGCTCAAGAGGTTTTGTCGTATCGTAAACTATTTCAGACGCCCCCCGAATCTTTCCAGTTTTAATCCCGCTGAATATTGACTCATCAAGGAACTGACTATAGAAATGAAAATTTACTGAAATGAATATTCCATAAAAAAATAAACAAAGAAAAACTAATTTTAAAATGAACTGGTTAAATTTATATAAGAACATTCCTAAATTAACTAAACCCAAAATACAAAATGGCATTATAAATTCAGCTTGGTACCTACCAAGACCCCATAAACCAGGCTTGATGGAATAAAACATAATATAAGCTAGAGTGAAAAATAAAATTACCAAAAATGAGTATAGGCTGAACTTTTTAACACGAATACAAAAGGCAAATGGAAATAAAAATATCCAAGGTATGAATATGGATTGGTAAGCAAACTTCATCGATGCAAAATCAGAAAAAGACATTCGCAATGACTCTATTATAGAAAGGCCTGTACCAGTCGCGGGTGAACCTTGAAGTATAGAACTAAAAACATAAGGCAAAGCAATTAAACTTGGGGAAAATACAAGAATTGTTTTATTGATTTCATTTTTCGAAAAAATTCGATCTAGTCTTCTATTAAAGAACCAATGCATAACTAAAGGAAAAAATCCCAAAAAAGCAGAAGCTCTCATCAAAGAAGCAAAGGATATAAAGAGAAAAGAAAGGAAAAATGATCTATTATCTTTTTTCCCATAAAACAAAAATAACAAAATCCCTGACCAGGAAATAGCTGTCCAAATAGATGGCTCCACTATATAGGCAACATGAACTAAAATAGGTATAGTAGCAACACAACCAACTAACAACACTGCAATATTCTTTTTAAAATGAAATCTTAGAATTGGAAAAATAATCAAAGTGAAAAGAAATAATGCAACAAATCCAGGAATTCTAAATGAGAAATTTGATAAACCCATAACACTTGCAGATAAAGCTAATGGAAATAAACGGAATGGAGGATGAATATCATTTATACGATATTCATTGATCGGTAAAAAAAACAGAATACAGAATAAGACAATGACAATCAGGCTATTTTTTTTTAGTGATTTCAAAACAATTAAAATTACTAGTAATAAAAAAACAAAACTTTTTAACATTTCATGAATTAATACCTGATCAAATGGCTTTTCGGTGCACCCAATTTCTAAAACACAAATTTTCTTTGCATATATTACCCAAGGTAAAATTGCCATATATGCATGGTGAAATTGATCACTAACTAAATCTTGGCGGAAATGTGGTATGTTAACAATAAAAAGAATCAAAAACAAAATAAATATTTTGGATATTGTTCCTAACTCAATAAAATATTGAAAAGAGTTTCTCTTATTCCCAATATACCAAAAAATAATGCTTAACACGACAAAAAAATAAATGGCTTTTAAATATGCATTATCCGATAGAAAAAAAGAATTTTCTTGGAGTATATAAGTCCATATCAAGGCAAAGAATATTAGGACCTCAAGTAAAGGAGCAAAATTAAATCTCATAGTATGATTAAAATTACTTAAACAAAATCCATAATGTTAAAATTTACCGGATCGTCCAAAAATTCCATGAATTATCCCTCTAATCATCATTTTGAAATGTTCCAAAGGTTTTTCAGTAAATATGGAATAAAAAACAAACTTTAAAATCAATCTATAACAATCTACGAGTTTCCAATTTAGAGGAATCCAGTCTACTTTGTACAAAAGAATCGCATTTCTAAAATGGTAATAATGGCGTAGAGGTGAATGGATAGGAATATTTTTATTTAAAAATTTTCGTGGTTTGTCGCCTAACGAATGATTCATGAGGGCATTACATACGCCATAATTTTGAAATCCTTTATTTTTTGCTCTCAAACCCCATTCAATATCAACATAATCTATGAAAAGATCTTCCCTCATATCCCCAATCTCGTTTAAAGCCGGCATAGAAACCATTGAACCAGATGCAATCACATAATCTACGGGCACTAAAGAGTCCTCATATTTACAATTACACCTTATCATTCGCAATCCAACAAACCTAAGAAATGGTGGCGGGTTATTTTGTCTCGGATCATTATACCTAGAACCTAATATTCCAATCTTAACCTTTACATCTTGTGATAATTTTTTATAGGCTTCGATTAATTTTAAAATTAAACTTTTATCTGGATCACTATCTTGATCAAAAAAGAGAATAAAATCAAAATTTTCTTTTTTGCATTCAATAATACCTAAATTCTGTGCTTTTGCTATTCCATAATTTTCAGGTAAAAAAATAATCTTGGCAGAATATTTTTTTGCCAGTTTCTCTAACATAACTCTATCCGTGTTTGAAGAGAAGTTATCTACTAAAACAGGAAAAACATTTTTATTTGAAATTTTTATTAATAAATTCTCAACTTCATTTAAATCTGGATTAAAACAGACAATAACTACACCTACACTAGGATCTGAATCTATTGCTAACAAAATATGATACCTACCTGTTCGACCATACTAAATATACTCTAACCAACCATCTTTTTAAAATCTTTTTAAAAAAAATAAAATTTAGATCAAATAACTTTCTCTTTCTATCTTTATACTTTTTTAATATTTGCTTTTTCTCATTAATCAAAAGTTTCTTATTTCTAAAAGTTGTCTTTCTATCAATAAATCCCACGTAAATTTCCATATATTTCTTGGCCATTTCAGAAACAGAAATTAAATCTTCGCTCTTAATACTTTCTTTTTTTAACTTTATCAACGAGCGATCTTCAGCTAGTTTAAGTAAAAGTCGAATCACTTGCTTTGAATCTATTTCACTAACAACCCAACCAGCATTGAAACGAGTTACCCTTTCGGCTTGGGCCCCCAAATTAAAACATATTATAGGAATGCGGTTAGCAATCAGTTCACTAATGGTATAGGAATAAGATTCCGCAGTGATTGATAATTGTAAGGATAAATCATAATCATTCGCCTCGAATATATTGGTCAATGTCTTTGAATCGTAAACTCCTCGGTATTTTACATTCGGTAATCTATGAAATGTTTTTCCCCAGAGTTCAAATTCGCAAAACCGGAGAACATTATTATCAGAACAAATTTCCTTAATAATCTCAAATCCCTTATGATTTGAAAGGTCACCTATCAAAAGAATTTTTATTTTTTTAACAAATCTTTGCAAACGATTTAATGTGCTTCCCTCTTTTATATCTACTCCATGTTCAATTACAGAATAGTTTCTAAAATTACTAAATATTTTTAAAAGTATGGGAAGCATAGATTCATTCGGTAAAATAACCTTTGAAGCGTTCGACAAAATATTCTCAAAAAAAATACGATGTTTACTCAAATATTCAGGCTCTTTGTTTAATTGCATCATACATGATCTAAATTCGTAACTACTATCTTCTTCGGGAATACAACCGCTACAAAATCGCCCTTTCGTGTTAATTAAATTTACCGTTGGACATACAAAAAAATAATCATGCAGAGTCACAAAATACGGAAGAGAAATTTCATTTAGATCTAAGGAAAAATCTTTTAAAAAAACAAAATGATGAAAATGAATCAACTTGATACTAAACAACTTAATGATATCCAAAAGAACAGATTTAATGTTTTCACTCGAATTTAAATATTGATTCTTCTCAAAGATCAAAAATGAATACTTCTTTAAAACCTTATTTCGCTTATAAACACTGATCCCTACCTCATCTGTTCCAACAGTAGCGACAACTACAGATATCCATTCATAATTTTTTACTAGTGCGTTAGCTAAATCATTTACATTTTTCTCGGTACCGCCACCGTAACTATGATTTACAAACAATATAGGAATCAAAAATTTCTTACCATTTTATAATTTAAAAAATATGTTCCTAACTATCTGCTTCACTTTTAACTTAGCAGACAAAAACAATAACATAACCTTTAACTCCCAAGGCAGAAGTAAAAAACGTATCTTAAAAAGTTCGAAAATAATCTTCCTTCTGTTTTTTATATTTGAAGACACACCAGTTTCATCATAATCCGCAATCGAGGCTGAAAAATAATCTTTTTTTAGCTTTTCGTTTACCCATACTGTTATCAGAAATTTTTGATCACTACAAAATTTATAATTCAAATCGTATAGACCTAAAATTTGGAACAAAGTTCTTCTAAAGAATACAGCTTGGTGGCATATAACATTATCTATCCAAAATTTAAGATTAATATCGTTTGGATATTGAATCAATGTTGAGTGATTTTGATTCAAAACTGTAACATCACCATAAATAAGATCAGCATGTGAGTTAAGTGTTTTAACATTCTCTAAAACATTTTCTGTTGAAAAGACATCGCCAGAATTTAAAAAAATAAGAAATTCACCTTCACTTAATAGAATCCCTTTATTTTGTGCATCATAAATTCCTTTATCAGTTTCAATCTTTAATTTTGAGATATAAACTTCTTTCTCTCGAAGAAATTCGACACTACCATCGTTAGAAATTCCATCGATTACTATAAATTCGAAATCTCGACAAGTCTGCTTTTGAACTGATTCAAAAGTCTTTATTAATCCAATTAGATTATTCTTATTGATAGTTATTACAGAAAAATATGGTTGAGGCATTATAAAATCCAGACTATGTATCTATTTCGGAGGCGGTATTAAACTAGAATCACTTAAATCTTTGAATCTTAAAAAAATTTGTAAATCAGATCAATCGATTAGTTACTAATTTCATTATTTCTCAATAATCACTTTCCAATCACCATCGATCAATTTTAAATTTCGATTCTTATAAGGATTACAAAAGATAGAAACATCCCAACACTGCTCAGCCTTTGGTTCAAAAGTCACAAACCCATACTTAGTTGGAACCCAATTTCCTTCCGTTTGAATTTTAGGAATTTTTATTTTATCAATAAATTGAAAATCAATATGAAAAATTCTAACAATGGAAAACAGAATCGAAAGAAAAATGATTATTTTATTTAAGGCTGCTGATTTTCTTTTAAAAAAATTAAGAAAAGAAAAAGAAAAAACCATAAAAGGGAAAATCATTAAAGTTGCATAAGAAAAACGTGGATCCGGTGCAGAAAAAAACCAAGTAATATTGATTAAAAAGAGAGCCAAAACAAATTCATACAACCTAAGGTTTCTTTCAGCACTCTTCAAAAGGCCTAGAAGATAAAAGATTAAAATCGGGAATGTAATTTTATATAAATCAATTAAATAAAACGATGCATGAATATTATTGACACTATATGTTTCATACCAGGTTAAACAATACTGCCATACATTATTATAATTTGAATTACCTAAACCCTGCGACAAAGCCCAAGATTTAATAGTCTCCATATGAGACTGAGCAAGAGAAAGAGGCAACTTCCACTCTGGACTTAAAAAATCGAACTGGAGAACGGGATATACAATATATCCTGAAATTAAATAATTCGAAAGTATCCAAGGAGCAATAACAACCAGACAGATAAGTATATATTCGTAAAATTTATTAAAATATAACCTTCTGTTTCTTCCTAAAAAAAAAGGAACAAACATAAATGCTAAAAATATAGATGAAAATTTTATGGTTACTAGTAAGGCAAATAAAAGAAACTCTGAAAAAAGCGAACTTCCAGGAGCTTTTAGAAGAATCTTAAAAACAAACACAATCGATAAACAATAGGCTATTGTGTCGGGCGATATACTCACTATGAATAGCGGATGTAAACTTATCGAAACAATGACTCCTAAAGCAATTATTTTATATGCAATTTTATGACGCGGAAGGTAAAAGATTAAACTAATCAGATAGGCGATAGTTCCGAAATATATAAGTGGGTTTAGAAGATAATGACCAGGCACAAAAGGAATCAGCTTTTCTAAAACTGCAACTAGATAAAAATTTGAATTATTAAATCCAATTCGATCATGAAGATTCGCCGAACCAATAATTAACCCTTCTTGTTTTATGATTTCCACAATATGTTGATGATAAAGACCAGTATCATATGGTGATAAATCCTGTGAAAGATGAGGTAGAACATTCAAGATCGATAATAGAACTAATAAAATAATAGAAGCTACTTTCAAAATCTAAATAACTTCCTAAATCTTGCTTTAATTGAATATTCTGAAATAATTCGTTTTTTTTCTTCCTTTTCCACTAACAAGGCATTATAGAAAAGAACCGCTAAGGAAGGTAATTTCTCTAATTTATAAATATTTAATTTATACAGTAAGTCTGCAGAGTATCTTAATTGCTTAAAATAGATTTCGAATACAACATCAATTAATCCAGATTGAATCGTATAATCAGAGGAATAAGTTAAAAATCCATTTGATAATTTAATTTCATGAAAATGGTAAAAAATTAACTTTGTCTTCTTTTGATTTTCAATATCACTCACAACTATTCCATTATCAGCAGGAGAAACTTCATACTTTTCTGAATTCCAAGGAGCTAACGTTGCTTTTAAATTTTCCTGAACATACACACCATCAAACCTTGACGGCCAATCATCTAAATATTTTTGATCGCCGAATTTTCCATCTTCAATGCGATTATAGCACCATTCGATACATCGGTCAGCCCACCAATTTAGAGCACGTAGTCCTTTTTCATCCTTTTTAAATTTTATAAACTGTACACAAAAAATGCCAGAAGTGCTCGATTGATCATATTTGGGATGGTAGTTATGAGGAGTTAAAAAAACAGATTTATCCACATCTTTCGGAAATAACAATTCTGGATTTGAAAAAAAGAATAAATCAGCATCAACATAAGTACAACTTGTAAGTTGGTAATTTTCAATACAGTATTTGATAATCCAAGGTGTCAAAGTCCAACAATATTCGCCCAATGTTCTACTCGGTTTAATATCAAGCAATGTTTGATTTTCAAGAACAGCCAAAGCAATTGCGGTAACTCTTTCAGTAAACATTTTCTCAATAGCAACTTTTACGTTTTCATCCATACAAAGAACATATATATGAGCATTCTTGTCGTTCTCCAATAATGAAGAAATCATAGTTGAACCGCGCAAAAGGTAAAAGGAATTGAATAATGTACAGTATTGGTTCATTGGAAAAATGAATTTATAGTTTCACAAACTTTTAATACATCAGACTCAGTATGAAAATACGAAATTGGCAGACTAAGGGTTGTTTGGTGAATTTCTTCAGCAATGGGGTAACTTCCTTCTAAAACGCCTATCATTGCTTTTTGTTTATGGGGAGGGATTGGGTAATGGATTTCTGTTTTAATATCATTCTTTAATAGAAATTCTTTCAATTCATCTCTTTTCTTTGTTCTGATATTGAAAATATGAAATACATCGAAATAATCTTTGTGTGTCACGGGTTTAATGACATCAGAAGTCAACTGATTCAAGTATATATTGGCCAATTTTCGTTTATGGTTATTAATTAAATTTAAATATTTTAATTTTACACGTAAAAAACAAGATTGAATTTCATCTAATCGAGAATTTACTCCGATCAATTCATTTTCATACTTACGCTGCGATCCATAATTACGAATTGTTTTAAATTTTAATGATAATGATTCATCCTGCGTTACTATTGCGCCACCATCGCCTAATGCTCCCAGGTTCTTCGTAGGATAAAAACTAAAACAACCAACGCCAAAAGTTCCAGTTTTTTTTCCTTTAAATTCAGAACCATGAGACTGCGCACAGTCTTCAATAATATACAAATTATTTTTTGAAGCTATTTCAGAAATACTATCCATCTGACATGATTTTCCATACAAATGTACGACTAGAATGGCTTTTGTCTTTTCTGTGATGAACTCCTCTATCCGAAGAGGATCAATATTATATGTTGCAATATCCGGCTCAACTAAAACAGGTTTATAACCTGCTTTTAAAATAGCCAGAATAGATGCAATGTACGTATTAGATGGGACAAGCACCTCTGAACCACTTGGCAACTCAAGTGAATTTAATGCAATGATCATTGCATCAAGTCCGTTACCTACCCCAATACAAAAAGGAACATCCAAATATCTTGCAAATTCTTGCTCAAAAAGTTTTGTTCTATCACCTAAAATGTACCAGCCTGAATTTAAAAATTCGATAAATTCCTTTTGAAATTCTTCTTCAAACGGCGCATTTAATTTCTTCAAATTTTCATAATCTATCATTTTTTGCTGTATACTTTAATAAATTCGTTATAATCACGAATGTAATCGGATTCATCATAATAGTCTGAGGCTAAAACTAACAAAACACATCCTGGTGAAAAATCCTCCATTGTATGCCAAAGCATCTTTCCTAACAATACCCCAACATTATCTTGGTTCATCAGTATTTTTTGTTGGGTTTTACCATCATCCAGACCTAGTAAAAAACTTCCATTGATACAAAAGATTACCTGCTCGCATTCTTTGTGAGCATGTTTTCCTCTTACACTTACCGAATTCTCTAATTGGTTGATGTAGTAAACTCTTTTGATTTCAAAGGGAATTTCCTTTAAGGAATTAGCGATGATTAAATTACCATCCCTATTATCTTTAATTTTCGGCAAAGTAATTATACTAGAATTTTTTACATAAAGTTGAATGCTTTTCAGAACTTTCTCCTAAATAGAATCGATTTATACTCCAAGGGCACACCTTTTAAACGAAGGTGATCCATCCCAGGTAGTTCAAAAACTATTTCATATTTGTTTAATAAACTTTCATCCAAATCTTTTTGGCTAAATAAATGACAAGGATAACTTGCATCATAGATATAAGCAGGAACGTGTTGGATCGTAACAAAACTTTTATGATTGGACTGCAAAATAGGGATTCTATCGAGAATAATAAATTCAGCCTCTGCATTTACTACGTTATTGATAAATGTTTTCCAATGCTCAAGATACTGAAGCGAAGCAGAAAAAAGAACTGCATTGAACTTTGTATTTTTCAAACTATCAGATAAATTTTCAGAAAATTTTAAAACCTTATTTTCTAATTCTATTTTACCGAATTCAACATAATGTTTCTGCTCTATAATATGCCATTTTAAGTCAGTCAAATATTGAAAGAGCCTCTTATGTTGGAAATATGTACTACCTAATGATCCACCTACGTCAATTATCGAAAGACTGCTCTGGAACCTAGAAGCTAAATACAACAAATAGGTAGATAGAGGAAATGAAAATTCATCTAAATCAAAACAACAAGAATCTCTTTCAAAGAGAGCTTCACCTTTTTTTACTTTAAGAGCAGATTCCTTTACTTTTTCAAATATCGTTGCATCAGAATATCCAGAAGAATTCGCGACTGCGTCATCCCAAGATTCATATTGACCTTGAAACCAAAAGATTGATTTATCATTTAATAATAACTTAACTATGTTAAGGATTCTTGTAAAAAATAATCTTAACATCACTAAAAAAATAACCTTAAACACTTTAAAATTATCGATTTAATTCGATTGAATCCTTTACCTCTCCTAAAGAAATTTTCCATTTCCTTTCTTGCAGCAGGATCTTCATGAATTTCTGTGGGATACTGTTTTGGTTTAAAATCATTTAGGTTCCCCGTTAGATAATCAGAAAACCCTGAATGTGTTCCAGTTCCATCTAAACCAATATTTTTCACCAATGAAATTTTCGGATACAATGTGTATTTGTCAGCTAAAAAAGCAGATGCATACCAACGAATAGCCCAACTATTATTCTTTCCAGCTATCTGGTCCTCTAACATTTGGAAGTATGGATAAGAATGATTAAAATCAAATTCGCGAACTAATTTTCTTTCTACCAGCTGATCTCTGAGCAAACAACCATCTTCTTGGAACAAATTCCATGCCCGTTCCCAAGTTGCCCATCCCCAACAATCTGCTCCTTTAATAAAGAAAGTATCAGGTAAGTTCTTATTATTTATCGGATATTGATAAGCATGAATACTAGCTACATTACTTTCATTTTGATATTTCTGTAAAGAGTGATTCATATACTCTAAAAAATTAACATTTACTAAGAGATCATCTTCTAAAATAATCGCCGAACCATATTTCGCTATTATTTTACTAACACCACGAATGATAGAAGCAGAAAGACCGGAATTACTTTCACTACATTCTAACTCGAATGATTCAAATCCCTCAACTTTTCTACAAATAGCTCGAACCTCATTGACTTTTTCGATATCAACATTTCTTCGAGGACCGTCTGAAAAAATAAAGAGCTTTGAACTTTTTGATTCAGGATTCGATGCAAGTGCTTCTATCACTTTCTGCGTATGTATTGGCCGATTATAAACGAATAAAATAATTGGTGCTAACACATCATGACACTCGCAACATAGCCGGATACTTCCAAATTTTCAAACAATTGAATTGGATATTAAATAAAACTCTGGTATCTGACGGTATCAAATAATACAAAGTACTAGAAGCTACCTGAGAAATTAATGTAGCGATAGCAGCGCCAAAAATTCCATATCCAGGAATTAACAACCAGTTTAAAATTAAATTAATTGTTAGTCCAAATAGACTTTTGTATAGAGAATGTTTTTGTAGTTCCCTTATAATTAAATCATTACTACCAGCAACTCCCAAAAATACAAAAACACCAGTCCATATATGCACTTTGAGAATTTCAGCGGACATTCGGAACTGTTCGCCGTAAAGTATATGTACGATCGTAGTTCCAAAAAAATGAATAAAAATTGCCAAACACAACGATAGCAAAAACAAATAACAATGTAATGTTTGTAAAATCTTATAATATTTTACTGAATTATCAGCAAAAGTTTTGATAAGCATTGGATAAAATGAAGAGGCAATTGCCATTGGAATAAAATACCACATTTCACTGATACGTACAGCTACACTGTAAATTCCTAAATTTCTATCTCCAACTAAATTCCCCACCATAATTTGATCCATCTTCATATAAGCAATAACGGACAAATTCGCAAGTAACAAAGGAAAGGATTTTCTGATCAAATCTTTGATTCTTAAAATAGAATATCCAGCAATTCGAAACAAAGAATGACTAAGATTGTAATAAATAAAGATAGTTAAAGAAATAAAAATCCCTTCAAGAGCGAACATCCAAATAAATATTATTGGTTTTACCTTAAAATACAAAAAAAGAATTTTAATAACTGAAAAGAGGATTAAATAGGAATTCTCTATAATAACAATTTTCTTTACCTTCAATACAGATTCAAAATAATATTTCGGAATCGTAAAACTTCTCAAAAAATTTGGTATCAACAGTACCAAACAAATACTTAAAGATTCATAATCGTCGCTACGCGCAAAATAGATAAATACTAATGCTAAAAGCGAAAAGAAAATACTAGATATTAAATACATCAAAAATCCAGATGCAAGGAGACTGTCTCGTTCTGATTCGTATTTTACGAATTCACTTACAAGAATACTTTCCGTTCCAAGTGGAATCAATATCGAAAAAATTGATAACCAAGCAGTTACATAATTAAACTTTCCGTAATAGGCAGGACCAAAGTATCTGACAATCCAAACTCCTACGAATAACGCCAGTAACATTTTGAATATTCGATCGCCGAACATCCAAAGGAAATTATAAACAATTACCTTCATATAGCTGCCCTATACTCTTTTCACTTTTTACGAAAAATGAAGATTTCAGGTATCTTATAAATCAAAAATGCTATCAGGATTCCTGGAAGAATCTCGCCCGTTGTAAAAGGCTTAAATATTCCATAAATTAATATATAATACATACCGATTAAAAATGTAGAATATAAAGGATTAGATTCTTTTAGCGAAGAAGAAAATTTCGAATATAGAAAACCAAACAAAAGACCATATATTCCTACAAACAAAGGCCCTCCGTCCCGAAACATTACAAAGAAATTGGATCCAAAAGCGTTATAATATAAATCTCCCAAAATTTCACTATGCCCAACTAGTCGATCTGCATTTAGATAACTACCAATTTCACCAGAAATACTTTGGATTGAAAAACCCAAAAAAGAGTTTAACAAAAAAATCGGTAATTCAAATAAGCCTGAAAAAAAGGACAAACCAAAAGTATAATCGTATAAAAGTGAATTGGGATTATGTAATTCCATATCGAATAAAGCAAATGAATTTGTATGATACCCTAATAGAAAATATCCAAAGATATATTCCAAACTATTTCCTTTTCTAATTTGTATCATTATAAATATCAATATAAAAATCAGAACACTTGATAAGAGACCAACATAGATTTTTCGTTTGCTCGAAATGCTATCTTTTATCAAATACAATCCATACATTGTGACAAGTGAGATAATAGCATAATGAATCCCAAACCTACCTATCGTGGTAAGACTATCCACAACAAATAAAACTATCGCCCACATGAGAATATTCAATTTCCCTGTTCGAATAAATCTTACAAAACCGATAAGTAAACTTGCCCATAAAATTGGGTGCATCACCAACCAGTAAAAGTTTGTTACCGAAATGGAGCGGTAAAATAAATCGGAGGTGCCTGTATTCAATCCAAACACTTCTGCTCTCATTTGTGCGATTGAATACTTGGTTTTAAGAAGATAAATTGTGCGGATTAAAAACGAAACCATAACAGGAACTACAAAGTATTTTAGTAATTGAAAATATTTCTGTTCAATGATTTCTACAGACTCTGAACTATCAGGATGGATTGCGCTTTTATTATTTTCACTACCACGATCCAAGTATACACCTAACAGAAGTGATAAGTAAAAGAGGAAATAAATAAATTGCGTAGATTGTTTTGGCGAATTGATCCCACTAATTGAAAATGTTGATAATAAATTCCAAAAGAAAAACCATGAAATCGCAAATATTAACAACAATCCTCGCTTCCGAAGCTTTTCACGCAAAAAGTAAACAATAAAAAACCAAACGAACAATATTTGAATCGATAGACTTGTAATCATAAGTTTATTAATAAAAGGGATTTATTCTCCAGGATAATTAAATTTTATTCATCAAAAAATCAATAAATGTTAAATTGAATTTCATACTACTGCCAGAATCTAATTGAAGTGAAACATACAATCAACCGTATCATAAACATTATATCATTAAATTAGAGAAACTATGATAGTTGGGAAAAGAATATTTTGTTCAACTAACTATCTTGCTCCAAATCCTGTAAAAACTGTTTTGATTGTCTTAAAAGTAATTAACAAATCCAGCCAAAAGGAAAAATTTTTAATATAATAAAAATCATATTCTAACTTTACCTTCATTCCCTCTACTTCTGCCGCATAACCTTGTTCCACCTGTGCCCAGCCACTGATACCAGGTCGCACAACGTGGCGGTACGCAAAAAATGGAACATCCTTTTCATACCAAGTAGAAAGTTCAAATGATTCAGGTCTAGGTCCTATAAAAGACATTTGTCCGATTAAAATATTAAATAATTGTGGTAATTCATCAATTCGGTATTTTCTAATCAATTTACCAATCTTTGTGATTCGAGGATCATCAATCGGATTCGTAAATCCACTTCCTTTTTTGTCTATATACATACTTCGAAACTTTAACATTGGAAATACTTTTCCACGAAACCCCATTCGCGGTTGAATAAAAAAAGCAGGACCTTTAGATTCAAGTTTAATCAATATAGCAATCACTAGAAACAATGGTAAAAAAATCGGAATTAAAGCTAAGGCTGTAAAAAAATCAATCCATCGTTTTACCGTTTCATAAAACTCAGATGGTAAAAGTGATCCAAATACATTCTCGGATAGGTGATCGACTTTTACTCTACCGGTAACAAACTCCCGAATCTTTTTCTCAGAATAAACAGGGATCCTAGCTAATGTGCATTTTGCTAAAAATTTCTCCCATTCAGGAGATAACATGGGACTATTGAAATCGGCCACAATCGCATTATATCTTTGTCCATTTAAATCTGGAGAATTCAAAACAGAAAATAATGCCCCATGTGAACTAACCAAGTCAGCACTTGACTTAGATGGTAAAATCGCATACCGGATTAATCGATACCTTCTCCCCAAGAAAAAACCGGCAAAACACCATAACAAAGTTACTAGGAATCCAATCACATAAATTTGAATCGAATAAGAAGTACGTAAAAAAAGAATAATACATATAGGAAATGCAAAACAAATTAATGATATTGGTAAAACATACGAAACAGATTCAGAAGCGGGTAATCTAAATAACTTTCGCAAACTAAAGGTAGCAATCAAAAAAGAAAATAAGCTAGTAGCTAATGAGGTGTATAAATTTGGATCATTAGATTTCCAAAATTTAACTCCCCAAATGGGAATCGCTGAAGCTACTATTAAGACTATCCCACCGGATATAAACTGAAACAAATAACTTAACAAAATACGCTCAAACCATCTTGAATGGCGGCGAGTAATTTCATTCATTTAAGGTAATACCTTTTCCTTAGTTAAGGAATGAATTATTTTTTTTACAGTTGTATTTACAGAGAATGTTGTATCCAAAAGTTTTATAGCATTTTGTCCCATTGTTTTACGAAGTTTAGTATCAAGTAAGGTCACTGCATTCTGATATAAAGTTTCGTGATCTCCAGCAATGGAAACAAACCCAGCTTTTCCTTCTTCGATCACAATTCTTAAATCATTTCCCTGATTCACTGCACCAAGAATCGGAACACCGACTTGCATATATCCAAGAATTTTTCCTGGGAAGTTATGTGTTTTGTGGTCTGGATGTAAAGTAAAAAGTCCTATATCGATTTGAGTCAGTATAGAAGTAAAAACATCCTGCGAAACAGATTCTAACAATAGGCAATTCGATAAGTTCTTCTTCTTAATCATATCTTGAACTAATTGAAATTCATCCCCTGCCCCAAGGAATATAAATTGAACTTTCTGAACGGTTAACATTCGTTCCGCAAGAATCAAAAGATTTTTCATATCCTGTGCATGACCGATGTTTCCACCATAAAAGAAAATGATACGATCACTCAGATTGTATTTCTTTCTAATGTCAATTGGAACCATTTTTTTGTTATCTCCGAAAGGAGAGGCCCAATTGTATAATAGCTGCGTATTCAGTAAGTTTGGATTGGTTTCTGAAAACCATTTCAAATTGGCAGGGGATTGAATACCAACTACGTCAGCAGATGCATACAACTTTCTTTCGTAAAAACGAAATAAATAAGCAAGGATTGAGTGTTTGCCTATGATTCCATTGTCTATGACCCATTGTGGAAAAAAATCTCGGAGGATTAGGTAGGATGGAGTTTTCCAAATTTTCTTTAAATATCTGACTAACCCCGACCAAAAAATTGTAGGAGAATAAAATACAATCAAATCATGATGATTTGAGTTGAACCAATGTGATAAAGCCTTTACCGCGCGAAAAGATAATAAAATTTCATTGATGAGTCGAATGGGTTTTGATACGTTTTTAATTCTACCTGATCGGAAACGAAGTATTTTAATTCCATCTAATTCATCCAATATATAAGAATCTTTTAAGTCCGGATCAGGAGTCACAACAGTGACAACATGACCTAAATGTAGAAACTCTAATGCAAGTTCATGCATCATTTTGCCAGCTACCTTAATGCTTTTGGGTAAATAGTCGTCTACAATGATGAGAACTTTCATTAAATTTTAAAATATATCAGTATCGTTTCCAAACGATTCTGTTCACATAATCGGTATAACTTAATATAATCCGAACAACCTTTGAAGAAACATTGGGCATGGAATAATCTCCTACTAGTCGTGATTGATTTAAAAAATCTTTCCCTTCTGTTTCCAATAATGCCAGTGCTTGTAGGATTCGATCTTTGTTAAGTCCCACCATCATAACAGCAGCCTCTTCCATTCCTTCCGGTCTTTCATGTGCTTCTCTTATGTTTAAAGCGGAAAATTTTAAAATGGACGATTCCTCTGTGATAGTTCCACTATCAGAAAGTACTACCTTCGACTCAATTTGAAGTTTATTATAATCCATAAATCCCAATGGTTTTAATAACAAAATATTTTTATGAAATTGAATCTTATAGTGATCTATTTTTTTCTGCGTTCTTGGGTGAGTTGATACCACCACAGGGAGATTATAATTCTCAGCAATGGTATTAAGAGTATCTACTAACGAACGGAAGTTTTGTTCGGAGTCAATATTTTCTTCTCTGTGAGCGGAGACCAAAAAGTATTCATTACTTTTCAAATTAAGTTGTTCTAAAATTTTTGAAGATTGGATTCTATTTTTATAATGATTTAAAACTTCATACATGGGACTTCCCGTTTTAATGATTTGGTCTGGAGGCAAACCTTCGCGTAACAAATACTCCCTAGCAATAGAGCTGTAAGTTAAGTTGATATCAGATGTATGATCTACAATCCGCCGGTTAATTTCCTCAGGGACTCGTAAGTCAAAACAACGGTTTCCTGCTTCCATATGAAAAATGGGAATTTTACGTCGTTTTGCAGGAATCACCGCTAAACAGCTATTCGTATCACCTAACACGAGGAGTGCATCAGGAACCTCTTTCGACAACAATTCATCAAAACCAATTATGATTTTTCCAATTGTCTCGGCCCCAGTTCCCCCTGCTGCCTCTAAAAAGTAATCAGGTTTTCTGATTCCCAAATCCTGGAAAAAAATTTCGTTCAACTCAAAATCATAATTTTGACCAGTATGAATGATTCTGTGATCACATGCTTCATCCAGTGCAATCATTACTCGTGAAAGTCGAATGATTTCCGGTCGTGTTCCAATTACAGTAAATACTTTTAACTTTTTCATTTTGTAATTTCAGCCGCAATAGTATCAGGTAATTCTCGATTAAAAACTTCGTTTGCCCAAAGCATAACTATCAATTCATTTTCGCCAATATTTGTTATATCATGAGTCCAACCAGGAATCGTATCAACTATCGTTGGGTTCTCATCAGTTACTACTAACTCATAATATTCCTTTGTGATTAAATGTTGGAATCGAAACTGTGCTTTGCCCCTTATAATTAAAAACTTTTCAGTTTTAGTATGATGATAATGTCTTCCTCGTGTCACACCTGGAAGTGCAGAAAAGAATGAAAACTGCCCTGCTTCCTTTGTTTTTAACATCTCAACAAAGGAACCTCTTGGATCTTCATATTTGGGAATGGAATAATTACAGGAAGTGATTGGTAAAAAGCTAATGTATGTAGAATAGATTGCTCGAAGGAAACCTTGGCCTACGTTTTCAATCCATATTTTTTCCCTATTGTCCCTGAAACTTGTAATTAAATCTGCTAATTCTCCAAGTGTTATTGAATAAACGGGTGTTACATTTATATAACCGGATGACATCTTTCCTTCCAGAGTCTCTAAAAAACTAGTCACCAAATCATCAATATAACATAGATTTAATTCTTTTTCTCTGTCATTCACAACAATTGGTAAAGACCTTGCAATATTGTGGCAGAAAGTGGCAACTACAGAGTTATAATTTGGTTTGGAAAATTTACCAAATACGTTTGGTAACCTATAAATAAAAGTGGAAGCTCCCGTCTTTTTACCGTACTCTATGATACAATCTTCACCTTGTTTCTTTGAAATTCCATAAGGGTTTGTAAGTAGTGCCTGTATTGAAGATGAAAAAACAATTGGTGTTTTTTTATTTAAACTCTCTAAATGACTAACAATCTTTTTTGTTAAATCAGAGTTTCCGATAAAAAATTCATTCTCCGATAAGGGTCGATTCACACCCGCTAAATGAAAGATAAAGTCAGCAGTTTCTAAAAATTGGAATAACTCACTTTCTGTTGTTTGTTTATTGTGCAAAAGCAGTTCATGATTTTTGTTTTGAGAAATATGGATTCGGAGGTTTGATGCAACAAATCCATCTGCTCCTGTTATGAGTATCTTCATTTAAATGACTGATCCTAAGGAAATTTAGCGACTGATCTTTTCAGAATTATAATACAAAGGACCTTAATCCCAAGTTTCTGCTTCTTTTCCATCCAAAATGTCTCGAATAAATGAAAGTTTTAATAGCAGAGCTTTCATCTCTTCCAAATTGAGTCTTTTTGTATTGTGAGAATTATAATCTTCTGTAATCGAAATTTTTCCTTCGCCTTGTTCTACAAATTTATCGTAGTTCAAATCTCGTAAATCGGGAGGGATTCGGAAATAATCTCCCCTATCTTCTGCAGAAGTAATTTCTTCCCTACTCAAAAGAGTCTCATACAATTTTTCGCCGTGTCTAGTCCCAATTGTTTTAATTGGATGATCCTTTTTGTTAAAAAGATCTAGAATTGCTTTTGCTAGAATCTCTATCGTCGCTGCAGGAGATTTTTGAACAAATATATCACCATTGTTTCCATATTCAAATGCATATAACACGAGTTCCACTGCATCATCCAATGTCATCATAAAACGAGTCATATTTGGATCGGTAATGGTAAAGGGTTGTTTCTTTAAGAGTTGCTCGACAAAAAGTGGAATTACTGAACCTCTGGATGCCATTACATTTCCATACCTGGTCCCACATACAATCATACGTGATTCATCAAAATTTCTTGTTTTAGCCACCATAACTTTTTCCATCATGGCTTTCGAAATACCCATCGCATTGATGGGGTAAACTGCCTTATCTGTGCTTAGACAAATGACTTTTTTTACACCAAGTTCGTATGCAACCTGCAAAACATTTTCTGTTCCAATCACATTGGTTTTAAATGCTTCCATAGGAAAAAATTCACAAGAGGGAACCTGCTTCAATGCTGCGGCGTGAAAAATATAATCCACTCCCGAAAACGCACCTGTTAAAGAGGAAGCATCCCTCACATCTCCCAAAAAGAATTTAATTTTGGGATTGTTATATTTTTTTCTAAGGTCATCTTGTTTTTTTTCATCGCGACTAAAGATTCTGATCTCTTTAATTTCTGAACTTAAAAAACGATTCAGAACTGCCTTCCCGAAAGAACCAGTTCCACCTGTAATGAGTAGTGTATTATTTTTAAACATGTTTGTTATTTGTTATTAAAAGTTAAAAAGTAAAAAATCATTCGGGCAGTTTGGAATATTCATTCTCTTCCATCCCTTGCTCTTACCAATAACCAATTTTTTAAATTCGCTATCGTTTCTGAAATTTAAATCATTTAATAATGCTGAATTTATCCATACTAAATTTATTTTATTTCTTAAAATAAATTCATCAAAATTGGAATTTTTATCAAAATGGTGATATACACGCATATCTTTTGGCAAAAACGTCGAAATAAAACCAAGATTACTCAGAAGAACCATTTCTCTATTCTCAAAGTTTAAGTGGTTTAAAAAATTCAAGTTATCAACACTTGTACAAAGGCCCTTCCCATGAATCCCAGCCTGACCTTCCGGAATTGTTAGTCCTGACTTTCCACTCAGTCTCCAAGGCGTGACATAAATTAAAATTGAAGCTACGAGAATGGTCTTTATTGGAAAAGAGAATTTTGCTTTATACCGAAGTAATCCAAATTTTTCCCGTAAATTCTGTATCCCGAAAATAAGTAAAAATGGTACAACCATCAAAAGATAGTGAGGTCTTGGATAAATTAGAATTGTTGAAACTAATACTGGCATCGCATAGATCAATACGAAACACTTTTGGAGCAAATTCCTTTGTCCCTGATACAAACTAAAAAAGAATCCAATAAACCAAAATAAAACAATTAAAATTACAGAGTATGCTGCCACTTGCACAGGAACCGTATTGTTTCCAGGCTCACCAATAAAAAAGGGAATCAGTAAACTTCCTAACTCCTTCGGGAGTATTAGAATATTACGTACAACATGGCCCAAGAATTTACTAGGATTTGCAATTAATGCCTCAGAGATAGTTTTAGCAGAGCCGAAGTCTTTACTCATAGCCAATTCACAATAAGACCAAGGATCTTCTTTCCACAAATCAAATTGGAATAACGAATAAGCATAATGCTGACAAAACGCTATAGAACTCCTTTGTCCATCAGTTGGATTGTATTTGATGAGTAGAAACGAAGCAATTAACAATGTTATGATGATAGGATATTTAAAATGTTGGTATGTAAGGTATTGGTATAAAACATAGAAACTCACTACTATTATACTTAATAGTAAGGTAAGTGAATATTCAGGTCTGATGAATGTCAGAATTACTGCACCAATGAGCAAAATAATAAGCATTTGATCTTTTTTTCTACCTAAAGCGAAAGTAAAAACCAACATCATCACCGAGGCATTAAAATGCGTTATATAGGAAGGTGACATTGAAAAAGTTGGATTTACTATTAGAAAAAAATAGGAAAACAAAAAAGCTAAAAATGCTGACTTAGTTACCTTGTATGTAAAAACAAACGAAGAAAAACCAAAAATGATTGTTACCAGTGCAAAATTGGTTCTATAAAGAGCTATTGGATTAGTGCTGAACTGATTCAATATGGTTAAATAAAATCGATAAAAAATCCCATCGCTTCCGAGATGACCAACTATCGTATAGTGTATATGATAGGCCTCATCATATGACATGAATTCCCATACATTCTCAAATTTGTATAGGAGTTTAAATAAGATGAAACATAAACCAAAAAAGGATATCACTAGTGGCAAATTAAATCTAGGATAAAAAAAACTTTTCGATTTTTGCATTTCGTTATTGTATCATTCCGAAAACTCTATTGGTCTTTAGAAAGATTATCTCGTTCTTCTATTGAAGGGTAATTTATCATCACTGCACGATATTTCCCTTTAAAAACAAAGAAACTACCAACACCAACACCAATATACTTAAATTTTCGCACTGCATCTTCAATATCTTTTAGGCTGCCAACTCCTCCAATAATTGTCATGGGAATTGATAGTTGATTGTAAATTTTTTCAAGGATAGGAAAATCTAAACCATTCATCATACCATCATGATCGATTGAGTTTATGACTATTTCTCCTGCGCCCAAACTTTGAAGTTTAAGTGAAAAATCAACTGGATCTAATTTAGAATTTTTTGTTCCGTTATGCGTCCAAATTTCATAATTAGAGCTTAACTTTTTTTTCTTTATATCAAGCACAGCGACAACACTTTGACTTCCTATTTCATCTGCAATATTTGAAATGATATTTGGATTCTCCACTACTATAGAACTTAATGCCACCTTTTCAATACCCATAGAAACAACGGCCTTAGCCTGACTGACAGTTTTTACACCGCCTCCATAGCACAAAGGCATCCGACTTTCATTCGCAAGGTTCTGTAGAAGTTTTAAATCAGGTTCTTTTGCATATCGAGTTGCATCAATATCAATTACGATCAACTCATCAGCTTCTTTTTCATTAAAGATTTTGACAGCATTAATCGGATCACCTACATATTTCGGCTCTGAAAACTTTTGCGTTTTCACAAGACCGCCATCTTTCACTAGTAAACAAGGAATAATTCTTGGCCTTAGCATTTATATCTCTGCAAAATTTTTTAATAGTATTTGGCCATAGTGATGACTCTTTTCTGGATGGAATTGCACACCATAGATATTATTCTTTTTGATAGCACTAGAAAAACCAGTTCCATAGTCTGTTCGCGAAATTTCGTTTTGTTTATCGGTGCATTCAAAGTAATAGGAATGTAAAAAATAAAATCGGGAATCCGACTCTAACCCGCGAAACAATTCAGTTCCCTCTTTGTTTGGTAGTACATCGTTCCATCCCATATGTGGCATTGGGATTTTATTTTCTAATTTATTAAAATTAAATTTTTTAACAGAACCGGAGATCCAACCTAACCCCGGTTTAACGCCTTCTTCGCTTGAATTGGCCAAAATCTGCATACCTACGCAGATTCCAATGATAGGTGTATTTTTTTGAAATACCAATTCCTCTATTTTACTTCGCATACCAGAAGCATTTAAAAGGTCTATTGCATGGTCAAATGCACCGACCCCTGGAAGGATTAGTTTAGTTGCGTTTTCTAAATCATCTACAGATTTTGCAATCCGGGTTTCAACATTTATCCTCTTGTAAACATTTTGAAATGAAAGTATATTTCCTAAACCATAATCAATAATTGTAAGCATAAATATGAGTTATAGCTAAAAAGCTCCACCCCTTCTACCTAAGTTGAGAAATGTAATAACATTTTCCAAAAATTTAAGTTTTTTATGATCATTTTTATAATCCCAGTAAAATTTTAAATCCATCTTGTGGTAATGATCTAATTCATCTGCACTAATCCCAAGCTTTGTAGCAATGAATTCAAAATCTTGTTTGAGTAATTCAGGATCATACGATGGTTTTTTTAATGTCTCTAGTGATTCCTCTCGCGTTGTTTGACCCGTTAAGATCAGACTTGATAGTTGGTTCCTTCTTACATCAAAATTAAATCTTGTAGGTAACCAGTATCCTTCATAAAACCGCGTAAATCTAGATTCAAAATGTTTCTGTCCGTATGATTTCCATCCGTATTCCTTCTCCAAAGTTTCAATTGCCAAATTCTTGGAATAAGGCATAAAATTTAATGGTTTTAGTACTTTCATCCCTTTAATATACTTCTGATAGATTTTATGTCTATAGACCGAACTGAAAGGATAAGTCTTCATTGGGATTGTTCCAAATTTTTTGATAATATCGCGTATATGAACTAAATCAGTACCCCAGTAATAATACTTATACGGCATAATGACGCATTCTGTTGCGATATTACCGCCATTGAGTATATATTTGATATTATATTTGTCTGAAAATTTATAAAGCACTGCTCCAAAAGCATGATCCTGCGGAATATCTATATGAGGCACTCCCGACTTAAACCATGCTAATTGAAAATCTCTCATTTCATTCCAATTGATAACTTCTGTAAATAGATCCAAGTTTAACTTATCTACAAGTTTACTTATATTATTCACAGCCATTTCGGAATTCCATCCCCCATCAACGTGAAACACAAGTGGTCTAAGACCATATTCTTTAACCATCGTGTGCAACATATAGGAACTATCGACTCCACCACTTAGTCCTAAGATACAATCAAAATCTTTATTCTTTGAAGACTTCTTGATTTGATCTACGTAAGTCTGTAAAATTTTGTGTCCTTTCTCATTTGGGAACCAATTTGGTTTCACATTGTTTTGAAAGTCCCAATATACACTGGAAATTCCATCTTTATCAAATGTTACATCAGGAAGGGTTGAATCAATTACAGTTTTTGTACAGATTTGGTATGCTTTGTTCATGAAAATTTTTCCAAATTAATAAAATGTATTCAATTATTATACTAACAACTTATAGATATTTATGTATTCATTAAGAACTATATCAGATGTATAATGATTTTTAACTTTTGCGATATTGAAATCAGACATTTTCTTTCGCAAATTGGTGTCTTTCATTCTTTCAATTGCATTTTTAAGGGCTAACGAATCGTTCGTCGGTATGATTATTCCACCTTTAGCTTCGATCATATCTTCGTTAGCTCCAACATTAGTAGCAACAATAGGAAGAGCAGAAGCCATAGCCTCGAGCATTGAAACAGAAAAACCTTCTGTATGAGAAGGAAAAACAAAAAGATCTGAATTTATTAAGAATTCTAATACTTGGTCATGTTCCATACTCCCTAGCAATTTTACATTGGAGCCAATCGGTTCTTCCGTATCCAGACTTTCAGTCTTCGGACCAATCAAATAGAATGTCAATTCGGGGAAATCCTTCGCTACTTTAAAAATTTCCAAAATTCCTTTTGATCGCCGAATATGACCTGTAAAAGTAATTTTTTTAAGTTTCCTAACTACTCGATTCCGGTTCCAACCAACCAAATTTAAATTGATAAAGTTGGGAACTATATCTGCTGCAATATGAAAATTTGTAGAAATAAAGTTTTTAGATATTGAATTGAGTACGATAACTTTATCCACTAATCGTATGATTCTTTTTAAAAAATAAAATCCAATCCTACTTTCTTTTAGTTGATCAGGCACATTGCAATGACAATGAAAAACGATTGGTATAGAAAATAGTTTTATCAATAAAACACTCAAATAATCTCTGACTAAACCTTTAGGCGAACAATTTGAGTTAAAATGGACTATATTCGTTTTTTTCAATTGAATTAGAATTTTCAACAAATTGGTCCATATATAAAATGCTCTCTTCAATTCATCAAATAAAGAGTAAGTATATCCTGCAGATTCAGACCTTTGGCCAATTAAGGAAGTATTTACCAAAGATACAGATACTCCAAGTTTTGGAGCATTTTCCATAAACATTACGGTCCATGTCGAATCTCCACCAGATGGCGGCGGCAAAGGAGAGAGGAGTAAAACTTTTATCTCATTCACTAAGTATCCTTTAGGTAAACAGGCATATCCGTTTTTCGAAGCATGGTTATTTTTTTACTTTATATACAAAAAACAATATTAGGAGTTTTGTAAATTTTACCAAATCATAACTCACAAACCGAAAGAGATTACCTATTTTAACTGGTTTTCCTTTTCTAATCACTAACTTTAGCAACATGAATTGTCGGACTAACTTGAGTTTTGAAATTAAAGCCGAATTACGAAAATAGAATTCTCTTTCAGAAATTTCTCTAATCATTTTTTTGATTTCTCGTAAAAGTTCCAATTCCTTTTTAGAAGATAAATTATTATCATGGATTCTATAACTGGCCAGTGAGTGACTCATATATAGAATTTTATGATTCTCTGATATTTTTAAAAATAGATCAAAATCGCCAATGTGATTATAAGAATGATTAAAGTTTAAGTTATTTTCTTTTAATAGTTTGGCTTCAAATACTACGGTTAAGATCCCAATATAATATTCATCTATCAAATCTTTAGTTATAAACCCAGAAGGTTTATTAAACCGATTCGCTCTCTTGATAAATCTTGATTTTGGATCAATTAAATCGTAATTTGAACAGACCAAATCATAATCGGAGTTAGCAAAAGCTGACATTTGCAATTCTAGTTTATTTTTTTTCCAAACATCGTCTGTATCAAGAAATGCAATGTACTTACCATTAACCTTCTCTATTGCTAAATTCCTACCTTTATATAGTTTAGTATGTTCAGGTGCGTAATAATATTTAATTCTTGGATCATTGTAAAAGCGAACAATTTCTGCACTTTTATCTGTTGATTGGTTGTCCCAAAATACCAATTCCCAATTTTGATAGGTCTGACTGATTACACTGTCAATGGCTTCCCTTAAAAATTCAGCGCCATTGTAACAATTCATCAGTATACTGACTAATGGTTTCGTTGTTTCGGTATTTGTAATTTTCACTGATAGTATTCGATTGTTTTTTTAAGACCCAGGTCTAGATTTGTATTAGGATTCCAATGAAGCATTCGCTTTGCTTTTGAAATGTCTGCTACCAAAGACATATTTTCACCAATGCGGTAAGGAACTTTTCCAAAATCAGGTTTACCTTTTCCGATGATCGATACTACTTTTTCAATGATTTGCCGTATCGTTATTTTTTCACCAGAAGCAATATTAAAAATTTCACCATTGGCATCATTTGTTTCTAATATTTTAAAACATCCTTCCACAGTATCACTGATATAACAAAAGTCTCTATTTTGTTCCCCAAGAGAGGACGGAAACACAGAATCATTTAAACAACCTTTGATGATTTGTGGTAAAAACCTTTTATCATCTTGCCCTGGACCATAAGTTAAAAACAATCTAGCAACCGAAGCTGGAAATTTTTCAGTTCTCCAAAGCATTTGTAAAAAATGAGAAGCGGAAGCTTTGGCAAAGGAATATGGCGAAATTGGATTTTCACGAAAGGTTTCCTTTTGAGGCGAAGGAGAATTACCATACTCATCACTACTTCCCAGATATAAAAACTTTTTTAAGTTTGATCTATCTAGAACGGAAACTAAATCGAAAAGAGAAGTTAAGTGATCGGAAATTACTTTTTGACCACCATTTTGAAACAATGTATGGTCGATGTAACCACCGCAATGAATCACATAGTCATACTTTTCCTTAGATAGGACAGTCTGTAGCGATGTACGATCCGATAGATCCGCTTGTATCGAAATTATCTTATCAGTATTTGGGTTTTTCTTTATTGAAAGGGAAGTAACCTCAAGTCCACTATCAATCCCTTTTTGAACTATATGAGACCCAATAAAACCGGTTCCCCCAATGACTAGTAGTTTTAATTTAGCCAGGGAGCCCTTCCGGATTGAAATAATTCTTCAAGATGATCTTTGTCCCTCTTAGTATCCATACATTGCCAAAAACCTTCATGTTGGTATGCCATAAGTTCGCCATTTTTAGAAGCTGTTTCCAGTGGAGACTTTTCAAGTATTGTTTGGTCGTTTTCGAGAAGATCAAAAAAACTAGGTTCAATCACAAAAAAACCACCATTAATCCATCCTTGAGTAGTTTGAGGTTTTTCTTGAAAGCTAATCACTCTACCTGTTTCGATTTCCAATTCACCAAACCTTGCACCTGGATGCACAGCAGTCACTGTAATCATTTTTTTATGAGATTTATGAAATTGAATTAATTTATCAATATCAACATTCGATAGTCCATCACCATAGGTGAGTAAGAAGGTCTCGTTTCCAATAATTTCCTTCATTCGCAGAAGTCGACCACCTGTCATGGTGTTAGCTCCTGTATTGACTAAGGTAACGTTCCAATCTACTTTAGGAGAATTATAATGGGTGATTTTACCTGTTTCTAAATTCACAGAAAAATCAGAATTTAAAGATCGGTAGTTTAAAAAATACTCTTTCACAACTTCTGCTTTGTAACCAAGAGCAATGTAAAAATCATTGTGATTAAACCTTGCGAAGTGATTCATGATATGCCATAGGATTGGCTTTCCACCAATGGGAACCATTGGTTTCGGAATTACATCGGTGTATTCGGAAAGCCTAGTCCCAAACCCACCTGCCAAAATGATTGCTTTCATCAAAAAGACTCCCAATTATAGTTGATACTTTTTAAATCTAACCTGTCAGACTCGGTAGGTTCATGAAGAATGTCGGAAATGTTTACCACTAAACTTTTTGGTGAATCTATCCCTTGAAACCCAAACCAAATGCCAGGTGGAACAGAGATACGGCAATAGTTTTTCTCGCCGATAGTTTCTACTCGAAATTCATTTGTTGATTCGTTAAAAAAAACAAACTTCACATTTCCCACAGGAACCACTAAATTCATAAACATTCGATTATGTCTTTTCCAAGCCTTTATAAAATTAAATTCGATCCAAGAAAAGTATACTTCCCCTAAACCCTTAAAAGTTGATTCCACAGATTTAATAGCATGTAATACATTTCCGCCCGGCGTCTCTATCTCCTTTAATGGAGTTACAAGAATGTCTTTACTAGTCATTTGCCCAAGCCAAACCTTTGGACTTTGCTTTTTCTTGGTATTGTCCAATTTGTTTATCTGTCATTTTTTGAATTTCCGATGGATTACTATAATATGCGTTATACCATTCAGAAGTAAACTGCACTGTTTCTTCAAATCCCATAACTGCCACCCATTTTAAATGAGCAAGCGCCTTATCACAGTTTAACTTTAATAAACCTGACTCATAGGGACCTTTTGTTTCCCCAGATATATCTTTCCATTTTACTTGATTCCAATGTATAGACATTTGTTTAACCAGCTCCAGAACACTATGGTTTTGGTTTGCTAAAGGTCCAAAATTAAAAGGTTCACCGTGTAGATCTTTATTTTGGTATAAATGAACACCTAAAGTAAGATATCCACTCAAAGGCTCTAGTACATGTTGCCAAGGCCTAGTAGCCATTGGATTTCTAAGTTCAACCGTTTCATGGTCTGCCCAGGCTTTCACACAATCAGGTACGATACGGTCTTCAGACCAATCACCACCACCAATTACATTTCCTGCTCTAGCAGAGGCAATTCTCACCTTACTCGTATCCTTGGGGAAGTAAGACTTTATATGTGATTTGATAGCAAGTTCTGCCGCACCTTTGGAGGCACTATAAGGATCAGGTCCTCCCAAGGCATCATTCTCACGGTAACCCCAAATCCATTCAACATTATCGTAACATTTGTCACTTGTGATAAGAACTGCAGAACAAGGTTTGTCTAATTTTCTTAGTGCTTCCAATACATGCAAAGTTCCCATAACATTGGTATTCCAAGTGTCCAAAGGATCATTATAGGATTTTCGAACAAGGGCTTGTGCTGCGAGGTGAAAAACATAATCAGGTTGGAAATCAAGAATTGCCTTTTCTAAAAAGGAACGGTCTCGAATGTCAATTCTATGATCAATGATACCCGCCTTTAGGTTGGCTACTTCAAAATGATTCGGGCTAGTTAAGGGATCTAATGAAATCCCACAAATTTCAGCTCCCATCATTTTAAGCCATGCAGTAAGCCAAGCACCTTTAAATCCTGTATGGCCAGTGATTAAAACTTTTTTGTTTTTATAATGTTTTGAAATGCTCATTTTTATAATTATATCTGGTTCCTTAATATAGCTTTGGAATATTCAATGAAAATATCAATTAGATGTTATTAAAAATTCAACTTAACTCAAATGCTTCTAAAATTCTTTCTTCGGTAGGTTCAGTAAACAATTCGCTTCTTACTCTTTGAATCATGTTTAATCGTAAAGGATCGTTAGCTCTAACTTTATTAAGCAACATATCCTCAACTATTAAAAAGCTATCTTTATCAAATGCAAC
The DNA here is from genome assembly GCF_004770045.1 of Leptospira montravelensis. Taxonomy (NCBI): domain Bacteria; kingdom Pseudomonadati; phylum Spirochaetota; class Leptospiria; order Leptospirales; family Leptospiraceae; genus Leptospira; species Leptospira montravelensis. The sequence continues at coordinate 161,706 of NZ_RQFO01000004.1, read as the reverse complement.
ATCCCATAAGATACCTTTACAAAAATCTGGGAGATAATTATATTCAGTTCCGCCAGTTTCAGATACTATAATGGCTGGAATTCCACAAGCAATAGCCTCGATTAATGAACCAGAGGCTGCTCCAACAACAATACTCACTTCATTAAAAAGTGAATAAATATCTTCAAGGGCAATACTATAATTAACATTAACCAAATCTTTTAATTTAGACTCTGAAACAGAAGGGTGCAACTTTACCAGATGGATACTCGATTGATTCAATGAATTAATTAACTTTATTATCGACTGATTAGCATTATCAAAGTAAGATAACAAAATTAGCCTAGCCGTAGTTAAATTCCTGTGAACTACCGTTTCAAACAATTTTTTATATCTTAATGAAGGTCCAACTGCATTTCCAGTGCCGCTCTTTTCTAAATAGAATTCGCCATTAACCAAAATCTTTCCTGGCTTATGAAACTCCAACTCATTAGGATCAATATATGCGTTAAAAAGCTCTTGTGGGTATAAAAAAAGCTGACAACCAAAAATTCTGATATTTTTATCACTAGAATTCAAAGCGCGGTTGAGACATTTCTCATACGGTTGATTCTCAAACCATTGAACTATCCGATCACCTTCTTGGAAGATTTTAGCCAATTTCTCCGCATAAAGGTAACGCACTGCGCCATAAAAATTAGAACCATTCATATCTAACCAAAAATAATACTTTAAAAAACCATTTTCTGGTTGTGTTTGAATTTTTTTAAAATAAAACTCCATCATTTTAACTGGATAAACAATTAAATAAATTATCAATCTAAAGAAATCTTGATAATCCAATAGTTGAAATTCTGTTAAAATTGTAGCCTTACTATTTTTAAAAACACGAAAAAGCTGATAAATTTCCTTTGGGTTATGTGAGCCATAAAGTCTAGGCAAAATAATACAATTATAATTCCTATGGTCTAGAAACTCAACTAAGCCAGGAAAGTAATTTTCAACAATCCCCTTACCCTCCACAGCGTTCTTTACCAACAAATACGAATCTAAAAAAATTGTTTCTTTTCGTGCTGCTATTGCTTTGGAACCAAAAATCTTATAAATCAATTTTGAGAATATATAAAACAGAAATAAAAAACTAACCTTAAACGTATAACGACAAAGCTGGCTAAATATTAACCAAACATTAACCCTGGAACCGTTCCGAAATTCAATTACAGCCTCATAGGCACCGACTTTTGAAAAAAATTGACTAGTCGAATAATACCAAGACTCACTGGAATATGAAATAACATTACTTAGCTGATCAAAATACCTCTTTAAATGTGAAGGAAGCTTTTCCAATTGCAAAATTCATTCACCTCCGCTAATAGCAATATCCTGCCCAGTGATAAAATCACCTTTTTCCGAACATAAAAACAAAACGATTCCAGCTATGTCCTCAGGCCTGCCTAATCTTTTTACAGGAATCAATTGGGTGCGAGCAGAAAGATCTTTATTCTTATGTATCTTGGTATCTACTACACCAACTCTGATATTATTGCAAAGGACATTCGATTCGGCACCAAATTTTGCATAAGATTTTGTAACAGATTCCAAGGCACTTTTCGATGCGCTATAATAAGTAGAGTTAGTTGATCCGCTATACTTCACTCCGATACTGCTTAGCGAAATAATTCTACCAAACTTATTTTCCAACATCATAGGAAATATTTTTTGCATTAGATAAATATGCGAGAAGAGATTTACCTGAAATAAATTTTCAACTTTTTCAGGGCTACATATAAGGAAATTTTGCTCTTCAATAGTTCCTGCAGCATTTACAAGATAATCTACTTTCGATTCATTTTTCAAAACATAATTAATAAGACTATCAACTTCTTCGAACTTTAGAAAATCAGATTTAACTTGAAATAGATTTGGATTTTCTAAATTGATCGGGTTTGAATTATATTGAGAATAAACTTTATTCCCCTCTTCGATTAATTTTTTAACAATTGCAACTCCAATGTCAGAACTACCTCCGGTAACAATTGCAATTTTTTCCATCTCGATTAAACTACCGCACATCCTTTACATGGATTAACAATTTGCCTATTACCCGATTTGTGTGCGGCACGTAAACCTTCGTATCTTTCCATTCTCCATAATTCCGAAATGGAATTTTCAGGAAATTTTCCCATTTGTAAAGTGGACCTGTAATCACTATCACATGGATTCGTTAATCCATCTTGCCAAATAAACATTCTACGAAACAAATCAGAACAAACTTTCGTTTGACCGTTGGGTTTTGCCTCATAAATATTTTCCCAAGGGTTGTAGTTAACAAACGCTACTTGGTCCACAAGGTTTCCCCAAACTTTCTCCATAGAATCCATATCCTGTTTCTCAGTTACCTTTACTCCAGATACTCGTGTTATGATGGGAACAGATGAATATTCCTTTTGCCTAATATTCTGAAACATTTCTATATTTTTCAGAACCTTATCTAGTTTCCCATTAACTCGCAACTGACTATATAGAGGCTCTTCCGCTGCGTCAGCAGAAAATACTACCGTTTTTACACCTCCAGCAAGAAGGGCATGAACTTTAGATTCTGTTAACAAAGAGGCATTAGTATTCACCTTTAGGTTTAAAAATTTGCCTTTCGCATAAACTAACATCCCTTCAATCTCTTTTGCAAGTAACGGTTCTCCTCTAGAAGCAAGCGAAAGAAATTCAATATTATTTGAAGCTTGGTCAACTATCTCTTTGAAAAGCTCCAAACTCATCTGGCCCATACCAGGCGTTGTTTTTTTAAAGAAGTTTGTATCTGTTTGATAACAGAACACACAACGATAATTACAAATGGAAGATGGTTCAATTTGTAAATAGGGAGGATACTCGTCTAACTTCTCTAACTGGGGAAATACATCATATCTGTATCTATGATAAAAGAAACGAAGAAGTTCTTCGTCGTTATATGTATACATCTCCTCTGCAATAAACGGAGTGATTTTAAATAAAACCTCTTCTGAAGTAGATGTTAAATCTGCTAAAACTTGCGTTAGGGTTTCTTTAAAATTTTCTTTAAGGTGAATAGGATGGGTGGTAACAAGAGTTCCCATAGACCATTCATTTAAAACACGAACGGCTCTACCTTTTTGGTATTCGATAATTCCAGTTTTATGGCTTTTAAAATCTTGAAAACTGTGATGTTTCTTATAAACTTTTGGATCAATCTCTTTCATACTAGTTACCTAAACTCACCGTATTTTTTTAACCACCACTCAACCACCGGGATTTGCCATTCATAGTCAACATCACAGCCGGCTTCTTGATAAAGAGGCAAAATTTTCTGTCCCATCCATTTTTGAGGTAGCATTCCCTCTTCCAAATGAAGTAAGTTGTTCGGACGTACTATGGACACACCCATATCGGCAAATAAAACATCACCTTGCGAATCCCGATCACAATTTAATGTTTTAGGATCCCCAAAAGTTTCAAAAGGAACAAAGGGCTGAAGAAAACCATCGGAATCTTTTTTCCGCGCCCTAAGAGGTGACCACATATTGTATTTGGATACAGTCACTGCAGAATCTGCGTCTTTATTTTCTCTTAGTTGTTTGATACCATTGGAAATTGTATCAGATGTTAGAGTCGCTGCATTACAAAAAAGTAATACCACTAATTCAATGGTCTCTCCTGGATTTCTTTCCTGAATCACTGAAAAACCATGTTGATACGCATGTTCACCTAACGCTTCCTTGGTGGCCAGATGGGGAGGACGATCAATTACCTCAACACCTTCTGCGATTGCCAAACTCTTTAGCTCAGGGTCATCAGTAGAAAGATAAACTTTGTCAATCTCTCTTGTTCGTTTTGCAATATTCATTGGATACCAGGCCAATGGTTTTCCCATAATTGGGAATGTGTTTTTGCCTGGAAAACCAATACTACCTTTTCTTCCCAGAAGGAGTGCTACTATCATATAAAACCTATAAAATCCTTTATTTTATTTCCCGAGTAATGTATTGAAAAATCACTATTGTCTGTTTCACGAAGAAGAAACTGAATCCCTGTTTCTTTTGCAGCCAACCAATCTGTTTTGCTATCTCCTATCAAAATGGAATCTTCCTTTTTGATATTGTAGTTTTGTAAAGCCCACTTTATTGCTTTCGATTTTTGTGTCGGTGCGCCAAAAATACGGTCGAAAGTGGAATCGATTCGCAATTGGACTAAAATTTCTTCGATTTCTGTTTGTGGCGTACCTGTCACAATGACAAACTTCTGATGAATCTGTTTTTGTTTTAACGTTTGTTCCACGCCAGGAACCCAAGGAGAAGAAATTACTTTTTGAACGACTAAGTTGGCAAATTGATCTAGATACTCGCTGACCACCTGGTTTGTAGGTTGTACACCAACCCATTCCAAATAAAGTGGAATTTTCTCCAACCTGGAGATTCCACCGTAATCCAAATGATGGGATTTAATTTTCGCTAAAACTTCCTTCGATACATTCGGAAATAAAGAAAGATAAGCATCCGTTTTCACTTCAACGGAATCTTTAATGACTCCATCAAAATCCCAAAAGATAAGATCGAAATGTCTTAATGAATTTATAATCTATCTAACCCAAATCTGGTTGTATGTATTTTTAAACATACCGTTATCGAACATTTCAGAATGACGTTTTTGTTTAAACTTCAATCCAGCGGAAGTTAAGATTTTTTCACAATTAAGTCTTTGCTCAGTAAAATCTTCATTTATTTCGATGCTTACACTATTTACTTTTTTCAATGTATTTTTAGCACCAGCTAGAATTAATTGTTCAATCCCATCTACATCCATTTTTATGTAATCAGGAGCTGGAATTTTTAGTAATTTGACTACCTCATCAATAGATAATCCTACCAGCTGGTACTCAAATGTTTTCTTTAATGTTTTTCCATCGTGACCATATTCTTTACCAAATGTTGAAAGAGCCCCACCCCAATCGGTATTTGTCATATTTAATTTACTTATCGATAAATTATCAGATAACGGAATTGGCAAAACAACTATCTTATCAGACAAATCATTATTAAAGATATTTCTTGATAATATCTCAAGGTTAAAGACAGAAGGTTCAAAAGCGAAAACTCTACAATTTCGCGATTTTGCTGCGTAACAGGAATAAAGACCCACATTAGCGCCTATATCCCAAAGTACTGATCCTTTTGTTAAACCATCAATCCATTCTAATGTTTCTGGTTCTTTAGTAGAAAAAGTAAGTGCACGAAATCGATTCAATGAGTTTGGAACAACAAATTGCAAATCGTAGTCATTATGCCTAACACGGATAACCTCTTGCCAAGAATTTTGGATAAGACTATCAATAAGCTCATGACCAAATCTAAACGGGCTTAATACTTTATAGATTAAATTAAAGACTTTTCTTAAATATTCTAATAGAATTCGTTTCACTTTTCACCTTTTATCTATTTGTATTAAACTTCATTTCATCAATCAACTGAAGTAACCCTTGACCAAGATCCACATGCATAGGTGGAATGTATTTTCTACCTAACTTAGGTTGGTATGCATAAGGAGTTCTTACGTAATGCCCTACTTGGTCACCTTCTAAAAATTCTACTGAATCGGGCCTTCCTAGAATTTCTGCGAGCATCTTGAGTAACTCGATGACCCGCATTGGTTCTTGCCCTGTTAAAACAACACTTTGGTTTTTAAACTCTTCTCCCATTGCAACAACACTTGCTCTGGCAGCATCCTCAACATGGATGTATTCTCTTAAACTATCAGCACTTCCTTCATAAGTGATCCGACCCGTTTCCAAAGCTGATTTTACTATGCGAAAGAGTCCATTCGATTCATCAGACCTAGGTCCATATAAGGAGCCATATCTAAGAATGGTAAAATCCAAACCAAAACATTTTTGATATTCCTCGATATAACTTTCTGAGGCCTGTTTACTACACCTATAGAAACCACCTTCGCGGCTATATACATACACAGTACTTGCGTATATAAATCGTTTTACCTTATGTTTTTTGCAAGCCTCTAGAATATAAGTATTTCCGAGAATATTGATACGAATAGTATCTACTGGCTTATCCAGTGCCTGGTTTAAATCGGCAAGTGCGGCAAAATTATAAACTACATCAAACCCTGAAACAATTTCGGAAACGATCTTTTCATCCAAAAGATCACCAGAAACAAACTTCTGGTCGGAACGCAGCCAAGGTGACTTAACTAAATCAAAAATAGTTACCTCATGACCGGCATCGCTCAATGCGTCTGCTACATGAGATCCGAGAAAACCTGACCCACCAAATACAAGAATCTTCATTTAATCTATACAATAGAAAATTTTAGTGCTATACCGACCCCGCACTTTCGATGCAGGGCAGACATGGCCAGCCATAATTTTCTGAATGATTTCCTTTTTCCCATTACCTGAAACTAAAAATAATACATGATTTGATTGATTGATTTTATTTAAGGATAAACTAATTCTTTCCTTAGGAAATTTTGGAGAATTATATATTGGTAATACATCGGCAGATGATGAATTTTGCCCAAGATCATTTTCTGGAAACAAACTAGCTGTATGACCATCTTCACCAATTCCAAGAACCGCTAAATCAAAAAAAGACTGATTGGTTAGCTGCTGATTATACTCACTTGCCATTTGAGTTGGATTTCCAATACCAGGAGAGTGAAATTTTGCTTGGCAGAGAATTGGTTCACCTAATGTTTTTTTTATCATGGTCTCTGATCTTTCGGAATTTTGTAACTCAACACATCTTTCATCTGCAAGCCAAATATGAAGATTTGACCAATTTAGATTTAACTGATGAAAATTTTGATAGATAGGTAAAGGTGTATTTCCACCAGAAAGCAATATATGAAAATTCGTTTCACTTACCTGGTTCGCAGAAAAGGAAGGATTTAAAATTCTGGAAATTTCGAGTATGGTTTCCTTTTCCCAGACTGACGAAGGAATCTCTCTTAACTCAAGCATTTCGAAGTTCATCGGCAAGGATAACCCAGGAAAATTCCATTTTTGAATCTTTTCTTTTGATAAACGCATTCCTGTATTCCAGGTATTTACTATGGTCTATTTTATCATCCAGTAAGTTAAGCCGATCATAATCCGTTTCTAAATCTATTTCTTTTGGATTCTTTCCATGTAGATTCGCAAACGAAACTACCATATTTTTATAAATATTTCTCATGGTTGAGGTGTAAAAAAATACTGCATCTTTTTCGAAGAGATTTATGAAATTAATGCTTGTACTAGAATGAATCAATGCAAAGCGGCAGTTTTTGATTAAGTCTAGAGTCCTATCTTTAATGATAATGAATGATTTAAAATGTTCCTTAGATTGATATTCCGATCTTGGATGGGCAGCAATCACCACTTTCGTATTGTATTTTTTCTCGAGATAATGAAAGAAACTTTCTAATCTTGGATAATAAGTTTCTTTTTTGTCCGCATGGGGAATCTTAAAAAAATCATTATCGGGATGGTAGGGAGAATATTCATCCAAGAACACAATATGGTTATCAAAGTTTTTTTGTTCCACTAAATTTCCATAAACATCAAGATATGGAGATAATTGGAAACTAGATTGTTTGGATTGCAAAAACAAATCAAAATCCAAACTATGAGCCCAAATTATTTTGGCAGAATCTAGAATTTCCTTTGTTAAATGTTCAATCGATCGACTTCCACCTGCAATCACGTATGTTGGGGCCAAGGGAGTTTTCCTCTTCAATACTTCCAAAGATTTCTTTAAAGTTCTCCCTATAGATTTCAAAAGCGATACAAAACCTTCTTCAAAAAGCTTTTGTTTCATTTTAATGTATATACTATCATTTAAAACTTCCTGTGGTGTTGGAATTCGATTTGTACAATACAAAGCATAGTCAATGCATTGTTTTTTAAAAAATTTCAATAATTCTAAATAGTAGCCTGTTAACAGAATCACCAAAAATCTTTTTTTAATCCTCTGTAGCTCATTCTTTAATTCATTTATTGTTGAGAAGTATTTGATATACTCTTTTTGGTTCCCCTGTCTTGAATCTAAGTATTTTTGTTTATGAAATATATCTTCTAACTGATAAACCTCAACTTGAAATCCCAGTTGGCTTAGTTCTTTAATCCCAAACCGTTTTTCATCTCTTTCAGTAAATGGAGTTTCTACAAAAAAAATAATGGATTCATAATTGGGCATCTGAAGTCGTTAATTTACTTGTTTTAAAATTGATACCAATTTTGCCGCATTGGTTGTTATGGTGGTTTTATCCATCTTTACAAGAATTGGTATGGCAACACTTCTGCTTAACTCTCTTTCAGAGGGTTCCATAGTATCTATCAATTCATTCTTTGACATTCCTAGCTCGCCTAACATATGATCCCAATAACGAGCAAAATGCCATTCAATCGCATCAGGAACGTTTTTTGTTCCCAATCCACTTTTATTCATTTCTGTTACTACCCATTTTGCCTTTTCGGCAGTCTCCAATTGAAAGATCAAACAATCGCATAACGGTTGCGATTTGTTTGGAATTCTTCGAAAAGAAATATTGGGAAGTTCCTTTAACGCTTCAAAGTAAATGTTAAAGTTTTCAATGTTTTTTGAAACAATGAAATCCAATTTCTTCAATTGGGCTAAGCCGATAGCAGCCTGTAGTTCACTCATCCGATAATTGAAGCCACGAATTCTATGTGTATCTCTTCCCCTCGGAAATTTCGCATTGTATTCATGACCATGATCATGATATTCTCTGGCTAGTTTGTAAACCTCTTCATCATTGGTGGTCACCATCCCACCTTCGCCAGTGATAATGACTTTTCCTGCATCAAAACTCCAGGCACAAGCAAGAGATTCAGTACCTAAGTATTTACCATTCCATCTTGCACCGAGCGATTCACAATTATCTTCGATAATTGCTAGATTATATTCAGTGGCAATTTCTTGGATCTTATCCATTTCACATGCCACACCTAACATGTGTACAGGAACAATTGCCTTTGTTCTTGGAGTAATGGCTTTTTTTAGCGCTACTGGATCTAAATTTAATGTGTCATTTACATTCACTAAAATCGGCTTGGCACCCAAATCAATAATTGCTTCCACAGTTGCGATGAATGTAAAAGCTTGGGTGATCACTTCATCTCCAGGTCTTACTCCCGCAGCAAAAAGTGCAACTTTAATGGCAGCAGTTCCTGATGACACTGCTTGTGCATATTTTACTCCAATTTTTTCCGCGAAAGCCTTTTCAAATTCACGAACTCGGTATCTACCATTTCGAATCGCATCAAATCCATGAGCAAATAAAATGCCACCATCATCAAAAAGCTGATTGATCTCTTCTCTTTCTTCTTTTCCGACTAATTCAAATCCAGGCACTTATGATTCCCTAACCTTGCTTATTTATAAATTTCTTAGCAAACATGTCTGCGAGTAATACGACAGACGAATGTATATTACTAGCGACAAATCGATCAAATACGCTCGCATCACAAACATATAAACCTTTACAGTCTTTTAATTCAAAATCCGAAGTAATCGAATTTTGTAATCCGCCTATCAAATGGTGACCACTATACATTGTGTCCTGAATGTATTTATCAGGATCTTTTTCCATCAAATCCAGTTGATCAATTTCTTTCACATGATCCCGTATCGGTGGTGATTTTAAAAGTTCAATACAATATTTAATGGCAAGCTTTAAGAGAGTTACATCCGATTCCGTAGATAAAAACTTTGGATCCACTTTTAATTTGCCATCTTGGAAAGAAACATATCCTTTCGATAATGGATGTATTGCATTGATCGAGATGGAAAAACTTGGCTCAGAGGTATTAAAAACAGAACCCTTACTACCGTGCCTACCCGATTCAGAAAATTGAAGGATTTGAATCCTCGTATCAATTTCACCATCTTTATCAAGGTCTAGATAAGCCGCAGAAGTGGCACCTGTTCCTCTCATTACAGTTGGTATCCCTAAAAAATGTTTGATTCCCAAAAACATTTTTTTCCAAAAACTAGCATATACCTCGTTAAGGGAATTCAGTGGATGATTGGCAAATACATTTACTCTTAAGTTTGTATGGTCTTGGATTTCTTTGCCGATTTTTAGATCAGTAATCAAAGAATTTGGATCTAACTGCTGTTGTAATAGTAAAGAACAACTACCCATAACACCTGCGGATAAAATCACAAAATCCGAATCATAAGTGGAACGATTCGTTTTTACTCCTTTGGCGTTTCCGTTTTCATCAAAAAGAATCCGTTCGACTTTTTCATTTAATATTGTCTTAAACTTCTTTTTACCCAATACTGATAAAACCGAAGTTCTAAAGAATGTGCGAACTGTATTATAAATTGGGCCACATGCTTCCTTCTCAGAAACACTCATATTATCGAGAGGTACACCTCGGCCTTTTAAAGTTTCTAAAAATGAATTATCTATATAGTTTAGTGGAGCTTTTTTAATGGTAATTTTATTATTCACTACTTTGTTTTCAGAATAAAGTAGTTCGTGACTCTCATTTAAATCAGACACTTCAAATCCGAATCGCTTTAGGATCGGAACCCATTTGGATAAAAAACCAAAAACATGTACAGCCCCGTTCATTACTGAGGCTCCACCTAACAAATTCGATTGATAAAATGGAATTTTACGACCATTGGCTAAATCAAACTCTGTCTTATGAATATACTCCGAATTTTTTCTTCTGAATAAAATACCGATCATTAATGGAACTCGATAAAGCAAAGGATATGCTTTATACTCACTTTTATCAATGACTGTTACCGCAAATTTCTCCTGAAGTCGATTCGCAATAACAATACCTGCGGTTCCTCCGCCAATGATGATGACTTTTTTCTGATTCATATAATCCTTACTAATTTTACTGAAAAACTTGATCAGCTGATTCATAATCATCTGGTCGCCCAATATCAATCCAAGATTCATGCATCGGATATACTATTGTTTTCCTTTGGGTTGCCTTTATCTTACTAAAGAGAGTTGGCATATCTGTATATTCATCTTGATTCAAATAACTAAATATCTCAGGATTAAGAGCGTAGATTCCCGCATTGACATGAGTTTTATAGATTGGCTTTTCTTCAAAGTCGATGATATCAACACCTTTGGTATGAACTACTCCAAAAGGGTGTTGCCATTCATGCATACGCACCGCCATTGTTGCCACTGCTTTATGATCATGGTGAAATTCTAATAAATCACTATATCGAATATGGGTTAATACATCTCCATTGGAAACTAAAAATGGATGTTTAATCTTCTCTGTAATAAGACTCAGTGCACCTGCCGTTCCTAAAGGTTTATCCTCGTTTAAATATTGAATTTCAACATCCCATTTTTTCCCATCTTGAAAATACTCTTCAATCATATGTCCGAGATAATGAACAGAAATAATAAATTTTTGAAAGCCATCTGCCTTTGCTCTTTCAATGATATGCTCCAAAATTGGTTTCCCGGCTACAGGCAATAAAGGTTTGGGACAATTTTCGGTATAAGGGCGTAGTCTGACACCTTTCCCACCAGCCATAATCACAAACAAATTCTCCTTCTTTTCAGGAAGAAGAATTTCATCTAACACATGTAATCCTAAAACTTTCCGATTTTCATCAACTATGGGAATCTGATGAATTTTATTGGCTTTCATTAGTTGCAAAACCAATTCTCGGCTCATGGAAGGAGTGACGACAAAAGAATTTGGATTTAAAATACCATGAGCAGTGGCATTCATATCCATTCCTTTTAAGAGGCCTCGGCGAATGTCACCATCGGTGATGGTTCCAAGTAAATGATTTCCTTCATCAACAACCAATACAACCTGTAGTGCTGTTAACTCAAGATTCTGTATCGCTTTTTCAATTGAATCGCTTGATCGCAGAAGTGCTTTTTGCCAAGGGTTGGACATTTATTTATTACTCTTACTCGTAAGATTTAACAATTCGAAATGCTTCTGCATACATTGTGCCTCTCTGCGATCCTCGCAAGATTGCTAATGCTTTCACAGAATCTAAACTTCTAGGAAAGGGATGGTCACCGAGTTCACCTTCATACTCTTTTAAAATCTCCACTTTTCTTTCGAAAAAATCAGATATATCCACATATAAATTTGCCGAGATAGAATCAATTTCACCAAAATTTGTTTCAGAAAGTATCTCCATCTCAAGGATAGATTTTATATTTAAGTTTCTAAATTTCTTGGTAACAGAAATTCCGATTTGATGAGTAATTTTATGATCAGTATGCGGATCCTGCGCTGATGGTAATAATATGATTTCCGGCTGGTGTCTTTTAATAATATCTACAACTGGACCAATTAATTCTGAAAACGAATACTTATCAAGCCCGGTCGGCTCAAAACCTAAGTTATACACATAGTCAAATGGGTACATTCGTGATACCTTTTGAATTTCCGCTTCACGTCGATTGATCTGGTCTTTGGTCCAACCAAACTCCTCTTTCATATGAGTCATTATTAGCCAAATAAGATCATATCCAGCTTTTTTCTTCGCTAATAAGAACCCACCTGCACCTAACGTTTCATCGTCGGGATGTGGTGTAAAAACAATAATTGATTTTTTATTCAAAGATAATCACCTTCTTGAATTGTCTCTGGCAATTCATGTTTTTCAAGTAATATAGCTTCTGTTGATAAACCACATTTTACTAAAATAGAAGATTCAGAAATTTTTAAAACTTTCCCTGGTTCAAAATTAGAATAAGGAGTTTCTGCTATCTTTGTTTGCCAAACAGGATACTCCTCACCTTTATAAAGGATTAAGGCACCAGGGTAAGGTTTAGTTAATGCTCTAACTAAATTATAAATACTTTCGCTGGACATTCTAAAATCAATAACCCCATCAACTTTGGAACGTTTTCTCCAGGAATTTGCCAGTTCATGATCTTGTTTTTTTGCGATTAATTGGTTATTGTTTAGTTGATTCGTAAATTCAATCACTTGTGTCCGAGATTCCTGGATCAACTTATCATATAACGTGCTCGCAGTATCTTCTTTCTCTATTATTATCTTTTTCTGTGAAACTATATCCCCATCATCTGCACCCTCACCCATAAAGAAGAATGTTGAAGCAGTTTCTGTAAGTCCTAATATTAATGCCCAGATAACGGGATGCCTTCCTCTGTTTTGTGGAAGAGAAGCTGGATGATATCCAATAACCCCTTTTTTAGGGATTTGAAGAAATTCATTCCCAAGCAAACTATTCCAACCAAAACAATAGACGATATCCGGTTTCAGTTCCCTAACCCATTCGAGAATATGTAATTCATTTACATTTTTAGTTTTAATAAAAGGTATATTGTACTGCTTTGCAATAATAGAAGTATCATAATAATCAGAATTGAAACCTGTATCATCCTTGGAAATCACTCCAACAACGTTAAATTTACTTTCGACTAACAATTCCAAGATGTTCTTAGAAAAAATGACACAGCCTATGAAAAGAATTCTCATAATTGGTAACTAACATCAAAAAATGGTTTTTTAACATCTAAATTGTCGAAATCTAAATCCTTGAGATATTCGAATATTTTTTCTGAAGCACCACCTTCTCCATATGGATTAATTGTATTTTTTAAACTTTCTTGAAATTCGTTACTATACAATTTTTCCAAAGCTGACCGAATCGATGTAGAATCACAATCTGCTTGGATTACGCTTGTCGCCATAATTCTTCCTCTTTGACGATCACCAAGGTTGATAGTGCCTATTTTAAAACTTGGCACTTCCAATAAACCACTCGAAGAATTTCCAATCACACCATCTACAAATTTTAGAACTGATAAATACCTTTGAATGCCAAGTGAAGCATGGGCAATCGCATGGTCTGGATACTCTCTTACAAAATCATCTATCAGTTGATTGATGATTCGACCATTGGTATCAGAGTTAGCTTTTGTAAAAATAAGCCCATGTCCTTTTCCAACATACTCCTTTAACACTTCCAAAAGCTCTTTAAATTGAACCTCAGACGTATCATGTTCCAATGTGGTAGGATGAAAGGTAACCATCAAATTCTTATCTTTAAATTGAAACTTTAGAGAATTTTCCAGCTCTTGAAGAGAGAATAATTTTGTGTTTTGTATTATATCGACACCTAAACCACCGCATACATACACTCGCTCCGGACTTTCACCAAGCTGAATGACTCGTCTACGATATTCTTCATTTGCTACAAAATGCAAATAGGACATTTTCGTCACTGAATGACGAATTGCCTCATCAATCAAACCTTCCGTTCTTTCGCCACCATGTATATGCGCAATTGGAATCCTTGTTACCATTGCTGCTATCGCACATGCCAAGGTTTCATATCTATCGCCAACTAAAAATACCAAGTCTGGATTCATTTGTTCTAATGCTTCCGTTATAGAAATCAAAGCAAGACCTATAGATTTTCCTATAGCTACAGAAGAATCAGAGCTTAATAAAATTTCGACCTTTCTATCAATTCGAAAACCATCACCTTCTATTTCCTTAAAGGTAAGTCCAAATTCCGGAGATAAATGCATACCTGTAGCAATGATTTGAATTTCAATATTCGGCGCATCATAAACCAATTTCATTAATCTTTTGAGTAAGCCGTACTCTGCTCTAGTTCCAGTGATAAAGCAAATTTTTTTATTCATTGCAGATGACTCTTTAAATTGAAGACTTTAAAATGGGAAAAAATCTTTAGTTTAGATCTCAATCAATTCATCTTCTAAAAAATCTTTGGATGCTGTTTTTCCCATTACTTCATCCCACCTCATGGGAGAAATTCCATTTCCAGGTCTTTTGGTTGTTACATTTTGTTCAGTAAAAATCTCACCTTTCCGAATGTTCTCTTTAGCAATGAGTGATTTACGGGCAATTGTCATATTTCTTATTTCGGAAGGGAAAGGTTTTTTCACACCGTCACCTAACGCTAGCTCAATATTTCTGATACCGCTAACCAATGCATTCAATTCATTTGGTTCTAAACTTGCCTTGTGGTCTGGACCTGGTAAATTTCGATCGAGGGTAAAATGTTTTTCAATCATATTTGCCCCAAGAGCCACTGCTGCTAAAGATATTTCAATTCCTACTGTGTGATCTGAATATCCAACCTTAACTCCAAATGCGTTTTGAATCGCAAGCATCGCACGTAAATTGACCTCATGCATCGGAGCAGGATATTCGGTGGTACAATGTAACACAGTAATGTTTTCTCTTTTAGTTCCTGCATTTTCTAAAACCGATAGAGCCGCTTCAATTTCACCGAGATTAGACATTCCTGTAGATAGTATCACTTCCCCGTTAAGTGAGCCGATTTTTTTTAAATAGGGATAATTTGTGATTTCTCCACTGGGAATTTTCCAAAGTTTGATTCCTAGTTGGATGAGTAAATCTATGCTAGGTAAATCAAACGCAGTCGATAAAAATTGAATCTTATTTTGTTTGCAAACTTGAATTAAATGTTGGTGCATCTCAAAATTCAACTCTAGTTTCTTTAACATAGAGATTTGTGATCCATCTTCTTTCATGTTTGCCTTTTGGTATTCCGCTCTGCCTGCAAGTTTCGAAGAAATCGAATTTGACTGGAAGGTTTGAAATTTTACAAAATCGGCACCGGCTTTTGCGGCCACTTGAATGAGTTCTTCGGCAATTTTAAGATCACCATTGTGATTTACACCAGCTTCAGCTATAATTATCGTTTTTTGTTTCATTTGACTAATTGGTTTGCTTTTATAAAAGTTCCATCCGGGATTTTCGAACCTTGAACAATGACTGCCCCACTTCCGATAAAGACGTTCTCACCGATCTCAACATTACCGTTGACAATGGCCCCAGTGGCAATATGCGAAAACTTTCCGATATGAACATCATGTTCAATGAGTGCATGATCATTGATAATACAGAAATCTCCTATCATTGCATCTGCTTGGATCGTCGCCTGGTGCATAACAGTAATTCCTTGACCTAACTTTGAATAGGAGGAAACGATAGCACTGGGAGAGATAATATTAGGGAGTTCTGCGCCCAATGCCATTAATTCATTGGCTATTTTTTTCCTGACTATGTTTGATTGGATTTGGCCCACAGTTATATGGAAGTTTTTGCATTTTTTAGATAATGCACTAAAATCGGAATCATTACCCAATACCATCACATCCAAAACCAAGTGACCTACTGGTAAATTGGAATCGATAATTCCTAAAATTTCAAACTTAGTTTCTTTTCGAATGACATCAATCACTGATTTGCAGTGACCGCCTCCTCCGATTAGTATGATTCCTTCCATTTCACTCCACTGGGAATATTCACTAAACGATCAGCAATGTGATTCGTATTTTTTAATGAATCAGAAAAACAATTTTGATACATAGGTAATGTATTTAGTGGATTCCAAGAAGGACGTGTCATCACTTTAGCCCCATTGGTTTCTGCCAGGAACTTGTCTCTATCTGATTTTGATGGAAATTCAATTGTATTTAACCAGTAGTTTGAAACAGAATTTTTAATTTCTTTTTTGAAAGTAACCTTTGTATTTTCAAAAAACTGAATGTACTTTATAGAAAGTTCTCTTTTTTCTTTTAAAAAATCATCCAGTTGCTCCAACTGCGCACAAGCAAGTGCAGCATTTAGATTGGGCATCCTATAATTGAATCCCAATTCATCATGAGAATATTCCCAAGGATGCGGAACTTTTGCTGTTGTGGTAATATGTTTTAATCTTTTTCCTAAATTATCGTCATCCGTAACCACAGCACCACCACCACCACAAGTAACGGTTTTATTGCCATTAAAACTGAAAACACCTAAACGACCAAAAGATCCAGTATGTTTACCATTCACATAACTTCCCAGAGATTCAGCAGAGTCTTCAACCACATCTAATCGAAACTGATTTGCCACCTTACATATCTCTTCGATCCTACCAGGATTTCCAAATGTGTGCATAGGAACAATGGCTTTGATTCGTTTTCCTGTTCGTTTGTTTGTAACAATTTGGTTTTTAAATTCACATTCTGATTCTAAAAAAGCTAACAAAGCCACTGGTGATAGGCTCATCGAATCTAAATCCACATCGAGAAAAACAGGGTCTGCTCCTGTATACCTGATGGCATTGGCAGTCGCAACAAAACTCAAAGCTTGCGTAATGACCTCATCCCCCGAACTGACTCCTATACTATGAAGCGCGATATGAAGTGCGGCTGTTCCATTTACAGTTGCAATGGCATATTTCGCACCAGTGATCGATTTCATCATTACTTCAAACTGATCTACATAGGCCCCAACAGAGGAAACAAAGGTGGACTTAATAGTTTCAGTCACATAATGGATTTCATTCCCACGGAATACAGGAGCATGGAGGGGAATGAATTCATCAGCTGAATTGTAATGATCTCTGACTAGATCTAAAAACGATTTTATCATGGATAGTTTATTGTATAATTCCCATGAAAGTTGATATCTTGTTCTAAATTTTTAAAAAGGTTCAATTGAAATGCTTCAATTAATTCTTTTACACCATCTTCCACTGTGTATTTAGGTTCAAAACCGAGTACTGACTTCACTTTTGAAAAATTAACTTTATAATTACGCGGATCAGTTCCATGTTCTTTAAAACTAACTTTTGAATGGGGAAGATATTTTAAGATTATATCCAAAATTCCTTGTTTTGTAAAATTATTGATTTCACCACCTGCATTAAAAACCTCTTTATGTGTTTTTTCTTTAGGGGATTTCAGAACGATGTCAATTAATCTTGCGAAATCTTTTACGTGGCAATAAGGTCTCCAAGTATGAGCATCATATACAAGTAATTCTTTTCCTAAAATTAAATCCTTTGTAAATTCACTAACAGTAAGATCAAATCTCATTCTTGGAGATAATCCAAAGGCAGTTGCAAATCGCAAAACTACAGTAGAGAAATCAAAATTATTTTTTTCACTCAATAGTTCTTTCTCAGCCGCAACTTTAGCTTTTGCATACAAAGAAAGTGGCGAAAGTTCAAAATTTTCATCTGCAAGCTCATCGTTTTTAATCAGTCCATAATTAGAACAAGTTGAAATGAAAATAAGTCTTTCAATTCCCTTTCCATTCATAATTTGAAACAGATTTAAGATTCCATCATCATTTATCTTTTTAGATAAATCGGGGTATTTTTTTGTTATTGGATCACCAACTAATCCAGCAAGTAATACAACAGAATCGATA
The DNA here is from genome assembly GCF_004770045.1 of Leptospira montravelensis. Classification (NCBI taxonomy): domain Bacteria; kingdom Pseudomonadati; phylum Spirochaetota; class Leptospiria; order Leptospirales; family Leptospiraceae; genus Leptospira; species Leptospira montravelensis. The sequence continues at coordinate 143,486 of NZ_RQFO01000004.1, read as the reverse complement.
CCAACTAATGCTTTTTTCACTGCATCTTCGTCACAAAGATCGCCGCAAATAAATTTGTAGTTTTCATTCAATATGTAAGGAAGTACAGTTCGTTGGTTCTCATACAGAAAACCATCTAAGCAAGTAACCTTATAGCCATTTCTAAGTAAAAAATCAGTAATCACTGATCCAACGTACCCTGCTCCACCAATTAACAGTATATTTTTCATATTTTTAGTTTCCTTTCTAAAATGCTTTCGGCAATTTCCATATCTTCTAATTCATCAATATCAATCGAATAACGTAACTTTGATTCGAACAAATGCGTTTTTCCTTCGACAACAAAAGCTCTATTGTTTTTTAAAAACTTAACGGTAGCTAAGTAAAAAGATCCATCCAGAAAGTAATAATTTCCTGTATAGCCCTGTCTTCCTGTAACTTTTTCACTAGGTTTCTCTAAAAAAGACCAGGAATCCTCAACAGACTTAATACACTCAAATGGATGTTCTCTCATGTGAGTCACACTCACAAGACTTTCCATTTTTTTTTCTTTGAAACTATGGATAGCGTTCTGTACTTCTGATATAATTCGAATGGGTGAGGTAGGCTGCAATAGTAAGACAGAGTCAATTTGCACATCGTTCGACTTCTGAAACCACTCTAAAGCATGCATTACTGCATCAATCGTAGCCGAGGAATCACTTGCTAATTCCTTTGGTCTTAGATAATCGTCGTTCAAACCTAAGGATATTCCGTAAGCTTTGATATCAATATCATCCGTTGATAAAAACGGAATGACATTTTTATCTAATTTTTTTGCCAAATCAATGGTATAAAAAAGTAATGGATTCCCTGCTATTGGGTATAAGTTCTTTCCAGGTATCCCCTTGGATCCACCTCTTGCTGGTATAAAAGCTAAAATATTCATAGTTTGGTTAATTTATAGATTTGATGGCGGAATGAACCCGCTCTTTCACTTTACCGTCAGATAAGTCACCGTAAAGTTTTGTGGATACTTCCTTGATCTCTCGTTTTAGATCCAAGTCACCTTCTACCAAAAGCTTAAACCGCTCTTTAAAACTATCAAAGTTTTTACAAATTACTCGCGATCCGAAATAATCAAAGGTATCACCAATAATCGATTTGATATTATGAGTATAGTCATGAACTAATACGGGTTTTCCAATAGAAATCGCTTCATCCATAAGTGAAGTGTGTTTCCCTATGATAATATCTGAATTCTGCGCTAAGTAGTAACTATAGAATGAGATTCCATATTCATAGGAAAATATAATATTTTTAAATTCCTTTAGTCGATGTTTTACCTGAAAAAAATATGGCAACTCCAACCAATCTATCATTTTATATCTTAAAGTAAAAAGCGAATCCTTAAATTCCTTTGCAAGTTCCATAATTTCATTTAAAAAATGCTCCTGGGCTTGCCAGTTCAAAAGTGGGTTAACTTGGCTTTCTACCCAAGACATGTCGCTATGATAACCTAACACTAAAATTCTTTTATTATAAACACCTACAGAATCTTCGCTCTCAATTTTAGGAAATTTTCTAAAAAACTCATCAGTTCTGTATTGCCCAACCGGAATGGAGTTTGTGAACCAATAATTCCTTGATTGTTCCATGACCATTCGACTCTCGTTAGAGGATACGAGATAATGGTCTAAAACAACAGTCGCTGACTTATAATATGTATAAACAAACCTTTCCTGTACTCCGATCGTAAGAACACCATACGACTCAAAAGCCAAAATCAATGATTTCGGACAAATAATATCATAATCAATATAAGCTCTTTTTAGTTGTTTAAAACGGGAGAGATCTTTTCTATGCGCATGAAATTTTAAAGTAAGGATCAATATTCGAATCTTTAAAGGAAGAGAAGAAAATTTTATTGATATAAAATTTAGTGCGAATACTAACTGAATACTGATAGAAAGCACATCTTTTATACCTAACTTCTTTGCAGGTGTCAGCGAAAACCAAGGAAGTTCTTCCGAAGGTGAATTATATCCAGAATAGTCAAAATGAACTAAGTTCTTTGGTTCAAAAAAGGAATCTGTTTCACTATAATACAAACTCTTTTCATACAAACTTCCATATTTTAAGCCTGAATGAGTTACATAAGCATGTTGATATTTTCCCCAGTCGAAATGAGGTTTCGAACGAAATTCTTCTTGTAAGTTTGGTTTAAAAGAAACCAAACTGCGCACTTTTAAAAAAATACGAAAGACAACTTTAAAAACAAAACGAAAAAAATCGAGAATACCTGGTATTGGTATCACTATCCTCAAACAGTTATTAGGTAGTTTTGGAATCGATAGGTCATCAAAAGAGAAACTAACAAAAAGAATTTTTCTATCGGGAAAGTTTTCATGCCAAAAAATCAACTTACTACCTAAAGAAGTTAGTTTTAATGCAACAAAATCCAAAAGATATATGGATATTTTTTTATCTAGATTCGTGACATTTGGAAATAAATTTCCTAACTTATCAAATTGAAAGTGTTTTATTTTTTTATCTAACCAGGTCCAGGAGTATCCTTTGGGGTCACTATCTGCATCTGCGAAAGTTGAAATCGTTTTTAAATCTGCGATGGGTAAGGGATTTATTCCAAGATTTCCTAAAAAAATTGCAAAGGTTTCACTTTTTCCACTAGTAAGTTTTACATAGTAGACCTTTCGAAAAAAAAATCTGATTAGTATTGCAAAGAAAGAACTAACATAGGTCAGTTCTGAAAAAATAATATCTAGTGAAAAATGGAACAATTACTGATAGAATCCTTTTCCAATAAGAATGTAATTTTCATCTTGTAAATCTGGTCTTTTATTAGGAGTATACCGGAACTTACATTCGTTTTCAACGAGAGACAACCTAACCCGATCTACTTCAGATTTTTGAACACTTTCATTTTGAAACGGATCTGGATTCTTTAGTTCCCATTCCCAATTTTCATTTCTAAACCATATTTTTGGATTTCGGTGTTGGTCTAAAATGAATTTAAAACCGTTTTTAGTCATTCCAATCCAATTTAAAAATTGGTTCAGATTTTTAGGTTCTTTCATTGAGTAATCTTTTATTAACTGAATTCCGTCTTCCCTGCTTAGCCTGCGAAGTCGTATTTCACGGCAAACATGGTCTGTCACCTTTCCATATCCATGTTTGATAAACTTTATATAATCGTGAACATCAGAATAATTAAAACAATCAACATCATTGTACGTATCGAAGGTTCGTGTTTGTTCGCCGGTTTCATAATCATAAAGCGCAAGCATTTTCTCATGTTGTGCTTTGCTATCCCATCGGATATAATTGTTTAGATAAATTCCACGAACCCCAATTCGCTCTATTTCTTTATCATGTGGATATCTAAACTGTACAATATCAGTTTCTTCAATTCCATCAAATTCATCAATTAGATCTTCTGCTTCGAAACCCATCAAATCATGCTCTTTTCGGTATTTTCGAGTCATCTCTACTTCATTAAGATGAGAAAACATTCCGACTTGATCAACACCTTGGTGAGCACCCCAAATGATTAATGGTATTTTAAATTTTACCGCCACTTGCACTGGATATACGGTTTGTCCTGCAATACAATGCCAGTAGATACTACCCATTTTTCGAAACGTGCCACGAGTAATTTTTTTTACCGTATCTGGACTTACAGTCAGTGTCATGATATCAATGTTAAATTTGATTCGAAGGTTGGCTAAATTGCGAATTCCCAGATCCGTATTGTAGTGTTTGTTGTAAGTGACTAATAAAGGATTAAGACCTAATACATTTTTTACCGTGTGAACGATAAAATAAGAATCCCTTGCCCCACTAACTGGCACAATACAATCGTAGTTATTTCCAGATTGGTTACGGTAATTTTCTGTTATCTGCTTTAATTTTTGAAATCTCGAATTCCAATCAATTAAATCTTTTTCTTCATGGATTCGACATCCACTGCAGACTCCTTCTTCATCAAATGTAATATTGAGTGGATGAAGTTCAGAATATAAACAACGATTGCAAATCTTCATATAGTCTCTTTTTCAATGCGAAGAAAGAGCATTTCTTCGAGAATCTTATCATCTTTTTTAGTGAGTCTCATTTCAGAATCAAATTCATTTTCATTATAATTTGCATGAGTTTCTAAACGAATATTTTCCGTTTTGCGAACAAAGGATTTTGAAACATTAACACTGTGCTCGGTAAATTGGAAAAAGTTTGAAGCAGCTGCTGCAGAAACTTTAGTATTCGAAAAAACGTGAACCATATCCGATGCATTCTTCGCACCACCGCAACAAATCACAGGTATAGACACTGAATTAGTTACTGACTGAATCAAATCCAAATCATATCCTAAATATGATCCATCTCGATCCACAGAGTTCAAAAAAATCTCACCAGCACCACTGTCTGCAAGTCTCTTTGCATAATCAGCAGGATTCAGTTCAATTCCTTGTTTTTTTATGTAATCGTAAACCTGATAACCACTTGCGGTTTTAATAACATCAATGGAAGTAACAACGCATTGATTCCCGTAAGCTAAAGCAACTTCTTTAACGAAGGAGAATTCATTGTAAGCAATATGATTTAAGGAAACTTTATCGGCACCAGCACTCATCAATTCATGGACTTGGTCCATTCGCCTGATCCCACCGCCAACAGTAAGGGGAACGTAACATTTTTTTGCTGCCTTTCGAATCAAATCGTAGTTAGGTTGTTTTTGATTCTTTGTTGCAGAAATATCTAAATAGACAATTTCATCAATTCCCCATGAGGTAAGAAATTCTAATGTGATTTCTGGTTTGCCAATTGGTAAATACCTACGAAAACCAATACTTTGTACAACGATATCATCTTTTACGATGACGACTGCAATGATTCTTTTTTTAAGCATGTTCTATATGGAAGATAAGAAACTTCTAAAAAGTTTTAAACCACTAATATGGCTTTTTTCAGGATGGAATTGAACACCAAATATATTATCCTTCTGGACAGAGGCAGTGATCTTGGTTCCATAATCACACCAAGAAGAGATAAATTTTGAATCGCATTCGAAATGATAACTGTGATCAAAATAAAAGTGAACATGATCGGAATTTTTTTTAAATAATGGTTCGTCCTTTTCTATATTTATATCGTTCCAACCTACATGTGGTACGGGAAATTGATTGTTTGTCTCAATTTTTTTCACTTGTCCAGGAATCCAGTTTAGCCCCTCATGATGTCCATTTTCTTCTGAACTTGTTGCAAAGAGTTGCATACCGAGACAAATTCCAAGGATTGGTTTTTTCTTCACTAGAACTTGTTCATTTAAAACCGGTGCTAATTGTCTTTTTGCAAGCTGCTTACATGCTTCATCAAAAGCACCGACTCCAGGAAAGATGAGCGCATCCATTGTCTCAATTTCTCTTTCCTTGTCTGTGATTGATACTTTCGAATAACTTAAGTAAGAAAGTGCATTGAAAATGGAGTAAGTATTGCCTACTCCGTAGTCAATGATACCAATTTTAATTTTGGTATTCAAAGTCCAACTCCTACTGTAAATTTAGGTTTATATTCACCCAGTGATACTTTTTCAAATAAATCCGTATTCACTGATTGATCCACCTGTTCCCAAAATTCCCTAACAGTAATACCAATGTAATTTGCAAATTTTTCAATATAATAGGGAGAACAGGTTCCGTCATATTTTTGGACCAATTGTATCCCTTCTTCACGAGTCATTAGACCATTTCGTACTTCTTCGTTCACGTAATCAGTCACTCTACCAAAACCATATTTTAGATATTTAATCATTTGGTTAAAAGTCACAAAATCGTCATCTAAAGCGGTCACTCCATACGGATCTCCAATTTCCCACGGTTTATCATCTCTAATTTCTAAACCACGTAACATTGAAAATATACCGTTATTGACAAGTGACCAATCCTTCCAAAAATAACCTAGAAAAGTAATTCGTAAGTTTGCTTGTTCCATTTCTTCTGGACTCGGATAACAATACTGGAGGATTTGATTTTTTTTAATTTCCTCTGAAATAATCCAAGTTATATCACCGCCATTCAATGTATTCATTTTCCGAAGGTTGTTACCATCACTTCCGCTTTTTCCTAAGATTGCTGTTTCGCCCAATTGTAAGGCAGAATTTTCCCCCCACCAGATAAGTGGGATCTGGTAAGCTATCGCAAATTTGGGAACACTGCTAAATAAAGCCAACTCAGTGGAACGAAAACTATTCGTATATTGCCTGAACCCTTTTCGTTTTAAATCTCGCCAAATTCCTGGTGCAGGATTAATCGTAACACAATCAAAACCATGAGAAATCATATTGGAAATATTTTCGACACCTCGCTGTGTGACCTGTTCCGGAGGATAACCAAGCGAAACTAGAAGTGGCTTCATTTTTAAGGTTTCTTTAACAAAGAGTGCTTGTCTTAGACTATCTTTCCCACCACTAACACCAATGATACAATCATATCCAGAATGATTATTTGCCTTACCAAAACTGACAATCGCTTCCAGCTCACTTTTTCGATCTTCCCAATCTACGTTCTTTAACGAGTCGTGGTATTTACAAGCAGGACAAATCCCGTCACTATGAAAGACAGAATTTGGTCTTGTATCAGGTTGTAGGCAAGATTTACAAAATTTCATAATGTGTGAAATTTTTCTTTCATAAGAACTTCAGCAACTTTGAAATCAATTACCGAATTAATATCATGTCCCGAAATAGAATCTGTAAGATAAGCATAGGAATCATCTGTAAAAATAGATCCATTCTTTGCAAAACAATCCCATTCAATCACCGACGTTGACCCACTAGGTTGATAATATGTCGGCAATTCTTGACGGTTTTTTAACTTTACGTCCTCGGATAAAAAATCAGCCAAAGAATTATTCTCAGGAATCGTGTTGCAATGAAGGGGATTTGCTTTTGCTTCTATCATTGTTACATAGGCTTTTGCATTAGGATCATTAACTAATGCCTCTATCACTAAATCAATTTCGATTTCATCACGTAATGGATGGGTAGGTGTGAGAATAACTATATAATCGTATTTAATCCCCTCTTTTTTTTCGAAATATTCCATTGCATGGAAAATTGCATCTTCTTGCTTTGCTTTATCACCGGAAATATTATCAGGACGTTTAAAAGGTACATCAGCACCAAACTCCCGAGAAACATTAATAATTTCTTCAGAATCCGTAGTTACAACCACTCTATCAATGTATTTCGATTTTTTAGCGGCCTGTATTGTCCAAGCAATTAAAGGTTTTCCTTGTATCGATTTTATATTTTTACCTGGAACTTCCTTCGACCCACCTCTAGCGGTGATGATACAAACAACTGATTTATTATTTATCATACTTCAATCTAAACCTTTTTTTAATTTTCTCATCAATTGTATAATACACAAGATTTTCTAAGTAACTTGAAACATTTTCATTATACTTACGTAACCTTGGACAGACTTCTTCTATCACTACATCTATATGATATTGCTCAAGATCGAGGAAAACCCAACTCAATGTGTTATCTAATTTATCGAGTGCTTTAAATAATAGTAGTTCAGGGGAATAAAACTCAATTTGATCGTAGAATTCTTTTCGATATACTTTATCTTTTTCCCTTTTCCTATCTATTGAAATAGTTTGAATTTTTTTCAAATTTTCTGAATTAATGTTTAGGCCATCTTGGATTTGTAACTCAATGACATTATGACTTAACCCAAACAAGACGTCTTGAATCGTAGGCTCTGATATTAGAGAAACATAAGACATTGTAACACGAATCGGATGATTCATATAATTCTGGTATGGTTCGTTGGTTAGCTTGCTTTCAATGGAAAGAATCAATTCATCTAAAGAAACTACTTGTGTTAACCCGAAGCGAGCTATTTCGTTTTTCAGTGTCCCAAAATACTCTTGCGTATCAAAACCAGCAGAATGAAATTTATATTCGATTTCTTCATCAAAAGGACGAAATTGGAAAAAGCTATTTCTTTGATCGAACATAGACATCATCAGTGGCTTCTCAAAAGCCCTCCATCAACTGGAAGACTTAAACCATTCAAAAAGCCGGCATTCGGTGAACATAAAAATGCAATAATTTCTCCAAACTCTAGTGGCTTTGGGAAATAACCCGTTGGGAAAAGCTGATTTGAATTATTGATAATTTCTTCAACTGATACATTCTTTTCAATTGCTTCCTTCTTTGATAATTCATATGTGCGATCAGTTAAAACTCCACCAGTTAGTATAGAATTACTGGTGATTCCGTGTTTTCCATACTCCCGAGAAACTGTCTTACTATACGCACCAACAGCAGCCCTAGTTAAATTGGAAAGAATCATACCTTCTTCTGGTTCTCTCGCGGTAGTAGAAGTTAAGTGTATCAACCTACCCCATTTTCTTTTTACCATAAAGGGTAAGGCCAATTGAGAAGTCAAAATCTGTACCTTCAAATTTACATCCAACGAGCCTTGCAAGTTTGCCTCAGTCATTAGTTCACAAGGAATCGGAGAAGGACCCGGTGAATTGGTGATCAGGATATCTACTCCGTCTAAGGAATTAAACAACTCAGATACTTTCTTTAAATATTCATTTATATTTTTAGCATCAGCTTCCAGAAGATTTGGTCTTATATTTGTTTTGGAATAAATTTCACTAGATGCAATTTCTAAATTTGCCTTATTGGAAGAAGAAATTGTAACAATAGCACCTTCCGCTGCTAAAGCGGTTGCAATCCCCTTCCCAATTCCCTTACTTGAGGACATTACAAAACACTTTTTATTTTTCAAACCGAGATCCATTAATTAAACATCCTTTTAAACTCAATTAGATTCGAAAATTTTTTATTCAAATCATACATATATCTTCTATCTTTTCTAAGGAAAAAATATTCGGTAATTGTAAATAAATCAAAATATATTCTAGCTATACCATAGAGATTAAAATCAAGCAGAGTATCTTGCGATATTTTCCTTTTTTCTAATATTGGTCGAATCTCAATTTCAAACTTTCGCTTAAATTCACTTAATTTCATTTGTTTTGTAAAAATACTGTGACGACTAATTTTAAAAACACAGTGAATTACAGAAATCCCTAAATTCGAAAAACAAAGATCTTCAAGATCAATAAATCTAACTTTTTCATCATCAACGACCACATTAGAATGGTTTAAGTCAGCATGAACAAATGCGTTCGAAAAGAATTTATCTCTATTTTCAATTACATTTTCCAAATCTTGAATGATTTCATCATAATAGGTTTTTATATAATTTCCGATGGGAGCTGATACTTCATTTACAATCTTATCTAGAAAAAAGTCCTTATCTTTCCAGAGCTTAAGAACATCTACATTCCATACCGAATAGTCTAAGGAAACTAATTTGGAATTCACTTGCTTACTATTTAGTAACTCAAATAGATTCATCGCTGAATCGATTATATTTGTTAATTTTTCAGGCCTTCCATTAAATGGCTCACCGTCCAGATATGGATACATTATAAAACTAAGATCAGAAGTATTAAATACATAATGATTCTTATCTGCTACATACATTGGCCGAATCATTACATCTTCTGGAAGTAAATTCAACAATTCCGATTGATCTTCTACTATTCTTGATTCAGCTAAAGGAAATGACCTAAGAATGTATTTTTTATTTTTCTGCTCTACAATATAAATTGAGCTTTGTTGATTCTGTTTGGAAATTTGTTTAACAGAAAATAGATCATTCGATAAAAAGTTTTCTATGGCATTTGAAAACTGCGATCCATTCTCAACGTGACTTGTAGTGAAATTTAAGTTAGTTTCTTCAGAAAAAACAATTCCATCAAACAACGCAAATCCGATTCGTTTTCTAAATTGATAAAGAATATCGCTCTCTAAAACTAATCTTAAAAAACAACTTCTCAACAATTCTGCGTCATATAACGCATTATGCTTTTTCCCTACTTTATCTAACATTGCATATTTTTCCTTATCAAAGGATGACAAAGATACTCCGGCTGTCACAAGTAGAGTACAAAAATCGATATGTTCAGCATGATTTAGATAAGGCGGGAGATCATAAAGGAAATGAAATTGAGAAGGATCCTCTTTGAAATTTTTCCAAAGATTAAACAATAAAATAATATCGTTTGTTTTACCGAAAGAAACTAGGGAGATTTTATCATCGCCAGCTTGTTTCTCTAACCATACACGAATCCCTTCCGCCGCCTCTTTACTTGATACGCTTTTGGAACTATCGATCATCGAGAGGACATTTTCTTTTAGCCAATCACTAACCTGGGATTGGTCATAATCATTCAGAGTAAAGTATGCACTTTCTCCCGAAAGAGTGACCAATCCAATAGAAACCAAAGTAGTATCGGCTCTCTCCCCGGTAAATTCTGTATCAAAAAAAACTAATTTCACAAAACTTATTTTAGATACCTAAGAGATTCTTTCTGTAAATCATCGAAGCCTTCAAACTTCATTTCACCAAGATTGACAATCGGGCAGGATTCCTTTAATATAGAATTACCTGGTGTAAACATTATATCCATAGTCATTCTATAGTTCTTTTCAGTTGCATACATTCGATGAAGCCCACTTCCACCATCAAAAACATAAACAGTTCCCTTGGGACCGATACAATGTGTTATCTCATAATTTGCATTCACATACTCTTCACTAGCAATTCGGTAGTGAAGTCCAAAATATTTTTTGTTGGACTTTCTTGCAAATAACATGTGTGGATCATCCATACCCACATCTTTTAGCAAAATATGATACTGTCTTAAGTTTGGAGTATCTAGATGATAAAAGTTTGCAAAACCTCCATCTTTATATTTAGTTTCTCCAATATTTTTAGATGTAATGTCAGAAAACCCTGGATAAGTAATATTTAATGCTGGTGATGCCCTAAGATACTGTTGGGTGCCAGTATATTCACATAACATTTGCAAAATATTTGAATCAAGCACACTTTGAAATAAAGGTTCCTTAATTGAAAGTGAAAAGATCCTTTTATAGTCCTTATCGTCTTTTTCAATCTTTTTGAAGAAATAATCATAGTTTTTCAGGATTTCTTCGGCCTCCTGTGAAAAATATGAATTTATAACGACAATACCGTTAGCTTTAAATTCATTTAAATAGGAATCGTATTCTTTCCTAGAAAGTTTAGAATTTGGTGCAACTTTCTTAAAGGCTTTTCTTCTGGAATATTTTAGATGGATTTTATAGAATTCTTTCTTTAGTAAATCCAAAAGAAAGATTTCCAGTTTATTTCCAGCACCCGCTAAAAAATCTCCATAAAAAAGGTTTAGATCCTTATTTCGAAAGTAGTTATCTATAAAATTTAGAATCTTTTTCTTCATATTAGTTTAAGCTCGCATTCAATAAAATTCTTGTCACCCCAACATCTCCCAACTTAAACCAGTTCCCCTCTTCACATCTTGGTTCACTCTCTTACCCATCACGACATCAAAAAATTTCGGTGGCAATCCATATCCTGGACGTATTCTCCTCACATTTTTTTCAGTGATCATATCGCCAACTTTCATATCTTCCACGACATACAAAGACCTTCGAAACACTAACGATGCTTTCTCTTTTTCGGTAGGTCCGTAATTAATTTTACCCATTGCCTGCCATGCTCTTTCTGTCTCAATGACTAGAGCTTTCATTTCTTTTGGTTCCATTGAAAATGTAGAATCGACTCCTCCATCTTCCCGATTCAGAGTGAAATGTTTTTCGATCACAACCGCACCTAAGGCAACACTTGCCACAGAAACTCCTATCCCCATTGTATGATCCGAAAGACCAACTTCACATCCGAATAGTTCACGCATATGTGGAATTGTAAGTATATTCGTAGTCTCAGGTGTTGCAGGATACGTACTCGTACACTTTAAAAGAATAATTTGTTCGTTCCCAGTGCTTCTAATAGTTTCCACTGCATCAGCAATTTCCTGCACAGTTGCCATTCCAGTAGAAACGATAATCGGTTTACCAGTGTTTGCTACCTTTTTAATGAGAGGAAGATCTACGTTTTCGAAAGAAGCAATTTTGTAAGCAGGCACATTTAAATCTTCCAAAAAATCAACTGCAGTAAAATCAAAGGGACTACTAAAACAGAGAATTCCTTTCTCTTTACATCTATCCATAATCGGCTTGTGCCATTCCCACGGAGTATATGCTATTTTATATAAATCATATAGCGAACTTCCCCTCCATAAGCTCTTTGGATCAGAAATAAAAAATTCTCCATCCGATTTCTCGATCGTCATAGTATCAGATGTATAAGTTTGAATTTTTAATGCATGGGCACCAGCATCTGCGGCAGCATCAACGATTTCAAATGCTCGTTCAATTGAATGATTATGGTTTCCCGACATTTCTGCAATGACGAATGGTTTTACGTTACTTCCAATGATATGATTCCCTATTGAAATTTGACTCATTTATCGTTACTACCTTTTAAAACAAATTCTACTTTTGCGGTTAGTTTACCATTCGAAAAGTCGGCTTCATTAAAGCACAACTTATAATTACCATAATTAATAAATGCATAAGGATAATCATCTGCATCGAGCATTCTGATAAAGTTATAAAGTCTACCAATATCTAAGTCACTTGGTAACTCGCTTTCTTCTGGCTTTCTTCTCTTAAAAAACGTAGGTTCACCTTTTTGCGGAAAAGGTTGATGTGATTCTGTCACTAACTTTTTAATAATTTCCCAACTTAACTCTGATGCTCTTAAGTATATTTGCCGAGCAGAACCATCTAGATTCAGTGGCAGTTTGAGATACACTGGTCCTGAATCTAAGCCTTTCTCCATCCTCAATGCTGTTAAAACAGTATTTTGATTTCCTGCTAAGATCAAATTTTGAAGAGGAGAACCTCCTCTACCGTATGGAACATCAGTCATATGGAAACAAACACATTCATAATTATTTATAATATCCTCAGGGACAATCCAGCGCCAATGGGGAAAGAAAATGAATTTTGGACTGAAATCCTTAAGTTCGGTTACTAATTTATCTGGTGTGTCTACAAATCGCCAATTTCCATCTATGTTAGAGGAATATTTTTCGTAAAGCTCCCTGTTCCAGCTCCCAACGCTTGCTACCAAATATGATGACATAGTTTACCTAATAACTCTTCCGGCAATAAACGCTTCAGCAAAATTAGCTCCAATTGAAGCTCCTCGCCACTTTGCAAGAGCCTCAACAGCTTCAATTGAACGAGCATGTGGAAAATTCCGCATTTCGGAATCGTAAGACAAAAGTGCCTCTTTTTTCTTTTTGATATGTGAATTTCCTAGCTCAAAAAATACATTAGGTTGAAAATATATACCATTCTGAATTTGCCACTCAGTACTAGAAGGAACTTCAAAAAAATAGAGTTCTTTTACCGAATGACCTGGAATTGGTCTGCAGGCTGTAACGACAGCTTCGTTAACAACTCTATGATCAATATTTAAGTCATTTCCAAAGTGGGTGAAAATGAGCGATGGATTCAATTCATCTAATTTTTCTTCGATAACCTTTATAACATCCAATCTATCAATTGAATCCATTCGATTATCGGGAAAATCCAACAATTCAATTGATTTTGCTCCTACGAATTCCGCAGATTTTTTTGCTGAAATAGCTAAATCACCTAACTCCGTAACTTTGGAATTTCTATCACGAATTACTTGCCTACTAGTCAATCCTTCTGCCAAAATTAAAATATGAACGTTGTGACCTTCCTCCGAAAGCCTAGCCATTGTACCACCGCAGCCCAAAATCTCATCATCAGGGTGTGCGGCTATTGTAAGTATAGTCTTCTTCATATCTGTATTCTTCCGCTTTAAATATTTTTTTCAAATACTATCATATTCGAGCCTTTAGAGTTAATTTTAAAACCATTTGAAAGGAAGCTCTTTTGAGATGCAATATTCTCTGTTTTAACCTCTCCAACTAAAGAGATTTTGTTCTTCAATAACTGGTTTTCTAAATACTCGCATCCTAATTTAATTATATGATTTCCCAATCCTTTGCCCCGGTATCTTGCATCTACTGAAAAGTCAATTCTATAAGTTTTTGTTTCATTCTCTTTATCAAATCGGATCTGACCGATTGGCTTATTTTCAAATTCTAAAATAAGTATTATTGAATTTTTATCTCTAATTTTATTTTCAAACCAAACTAGATGATTCTTCCATTCGATCGGCTTCGAATCAAACGAATTTTTTCTAACTTCAGGTTCATTTACCCAACCAAACAGAAGTTCGCAGTCAGCAATGGAAACAGGTCGGAGGTGAAGGTCCAATTTTTATACCTAATCGAGATCCGCTGTGCGAAAGAAGTTGTTTTCCAAAATGTCTACGAGTTCTTTTGGTTCCCGTACGACTTGGCCTTTTTGATACTCCACAAAACCACGAATATTACCTTCTTGATTCTCTGCGGTTTTAATCATCACCATCGGAACTTTACATCGATCCAATTCATAAGTGGTTTGCCCACCTGCAGTGATCGCAAAATCCATTTGAATCATTAAGTCTCGCATTTGAATGGCAGAAAGATTTTTATGAAAGAATGTATTTTTATCAGATAACTCTTTTAGTTTAACTTCGTTCGTAAACCCAGGACCAACAACCAAATGTTTCTCTATTGTGGGAAAGTTTTTTACTAACAGAGAAAGAATCGCTTCGGAAAATAAATGCGGGTCGCTCCCACCAAGTGTCACCAAAATCTTCAGGGGAGGATTGTTTTTTTTGGGGATTTCAAAGTTTTCTCGAAATGGTTTTCTCAGTAAAACTCTTTCTTTACCCGTTAAAATTTTATATTTTTCAGTATTGTATTCTAAATAAAGGCCAGGATAACCCGGATTTAAAATTGTGGAAAAAGCGGGATACTCAATACGGTTGTCGTCATCAATGCAAATCAGTTCAGAGCAATAATGCTTTAAAGTATTATAAATTTCTAATTCCGCTAAATAAGAATCCACGTAAAAGGTGAAATCACTTAGGTCTGTTGTTTGGTTATACTCATCCAGGAACTCTTTTAACTGATTTTTTTCTTTCCAATTGATGGCCTGAACCTGGCATGGAAAACTCCAATGTGAAGAGGTAGGATCGCTATGAAGAACCATTTGAACGGTAGTCTCACCCTCTTCCAAAAGTTTTTCTGCAAGAGCTGTGCATCTTCCCAAATGTCCAAGTCCAGTGGTAAGGAGTGCTTCCGTAAAAATCAATGTTGACATTGTAGTATATTTTGAATGATCAATGCAAAAGTTAGTTCATAGTACTAATCATCTTATATAGAACTTCGGCCCTGTCCCAGTCGTCCCCTGTGTCAATGTCTTGAACTCTCCATCTGGGAAGTTCAATGATGGACGACCACTTGTCAAATATCCTCTTACTTTCAAGCCAAGCACTTGGTTTTCCAAAATAAAACTGACCTGCATCATGGAAGGCTTCTGGCAAATCCTGGGAACGAGTAGCAAAATGTTCTGGAAAAAACATTTCTATTTTTCCATCGGTATCTTTTTTAAATCCGCGAAAGATAGGAAATCCAAAGGAGGTGGCAGAAAATACATACTCCCATCCCCCTTCGCGGAAACTCTTTTCTGCACTGATTAAATCATTTTTCAAAATAAAAGGAGCCGTGGCATAAATACACGCTACACAATCGGTGGCTATACCTTCCCTTATCATCCATTGAATGCCATGAGCAATCACAGGAATCGTTGCTGTCTGATCGTCAGACAACTCACTCGGTCTCATAAATGGAACTTCAGCACCATAGTGCCTAGATACTTCTGCAATTTCCAAATCATCTGTTGATACAATCACATGGTCAAATAACTTCGATTGAATGGCTGTTTCTATCGAATAGGCAATCATGGGTTTTCCATGAAACAATTTGATATTTTTGCGAGGGATTCTTTTACTACCGCCACGCGCAGGGATGATACATGTATTCATTAAAATAGTACCTGGTGTCCGATGGGAGTAATCAAAGTTTCTTTTACTCGGTCCATATCCTCATTCGTTAACTCCGGATATATGGGAAGACTGATGCATTGATTATAATATGATTCTGCATTAGGGAAAGAAGAAGGCAAAAACGAATATTTTTTCTGATAGTAAGGTTGGCGATAAATTGGAATGTAATGTACGTTTACAAGGATTCCCCCTTCTCTCAATCGTTCAAACACCACTTTGCGATCAGCCAACATTTCTTTTTCTTTTACCTGAATCACGTATAAATGTAAGGAGGAATGATTGTATTCCATTTGTTTTGGTAGAATCAAAGGAAGATCAATTAATATCTTATCATAATAGTTTTTGATCTCTTGTCTTCTCTGAACAATTGAATCTAACCTTTTTAATTGCGAAACACCTAAAGCTGCTTGCAGGTCATTCATTCGGTAATTATAACCCAAATCAATTTGTTGGTAATACCAAGGACCATCGGGTGGTTCAGTCATTTCTTTCGGGTTTCTTGTGATTCCATGACTTCTAAGTCGGTAAATGGTATTTGCCAATTCGTCATCACTTGTTGTACACATTCCACCTTCCCCAGTGGTAATAATTTTCACAGGATGAAAACTAAACACAGTAATATCGCTATACTTGCAGGAACCTACTTTATCATTTTTATAAGTACTACCTATTGCATGGGAAGCATCTTCTATAATTCGAAACCCGAACTCTTTACCTAATGCGAAGATTTTTTCCATGTCACAACTCTGACCAGAAAAATGTACAGGGATTACCACTTTAGGTAGTTTGTTTTCTAACTTTGCTCTTTCTAATTTCAATAAAAGTGCATCTACCGACATATTATAAGAAACAGGATCTATATCCACAAAATCAACATCTGCGCCGCAATACAAGGCACAGTTGGAACTGGCAACAAAGGAAATGGGACTAGTCCATACAATATCACCAGGGCCAACATTCAGGGCTAAACAAGCTAGATGAAGGGCTGAGGTGGCACTATTAACGGCAATTCCATTTTTTACACCTACGTATTCGCATACCATCTTTTCAAACAACGGCACAAGTGGTCCTTGTGTAAGAAAATCAGATTTTAGAACCGATACTACTGCATCGATATCTGACTGATCAATACTATGTCTTCCATAAGGTATTTGGTTTTTCATGTTTGTTGGATCACTTTCCCTTCGGATAATTCAATTTTTTGGTCGCATCCATCGATCGTAGACAACCTATGTGCTATTATGAATATCGTAATCGATTTATCTAAAGAATCAATCGATTCCATTACTGCTTTTTCAGTTTCATTATCTAATGCACTTGTTGCTTCATCTAAAAAAATAACTTCCGCATCTTTGTATAAGGCCCGTGCAATACCGATTCGTTGCCTCTGTCCACCGGATAGTTTTACACCTCTCTCTCCGACAAGTGTATCATAACCATCTGGTAACTGCTCGATATGTTCAGATATTTGCGCTTTCTTTGCTGCAATTTTTAATTTTTGAAAATCGATTTCTTCCTTTCTGTAACCAAAGGCGATGTTTTCAGCAATGGAAGAATCTGACAAAAAGATATTTTGTGGAACATGTGCTAGGTTGTTTTGCCAAAGTCTTAGATTTTCTTCATCCAACCGAATTCCGTCTACACAAATCATACCTTTAGTAGGTGTTAGAAGCCCCATCAGTAAATCCATAAGTGTACTTTTTCCACTTCCTGTCTGCCCAACAATTCCAACCCTACTTCCTTTAGGAATTGTTAAACTCACACTTGAAACTACTTCTTTTTTGGATTCTTCATACTTAAAACATAGATTATCTATTTTTATATCATGGTTAAACGTTAATTTTCCAAGTGGTCGATTTGCATTCTCTATATGAATCGGTTGATTCAATAGTTCTACAACATTCGACAAATTTTCCCGACCAGCTCTGAGATTTGACCAAGAATAGTAACTTTGTTGTAAAATTGGCAAAACTCTTTGCGCAGCAATCGCGAGTGATCCCAAAATCGGAAGTGCAGACATTAGCGAATCATTTGATCTTCCGAAATGATAGGCAAAGATTCCAATCAATGCCATACCCAGCGATTCCACTACATACCGAGGACTCGCTCCATAATAATAATTTTCTGCAGAAGCCTTTCTATAAAGTGAATCAGAAACACGGTAAGTATTTAAAAAATAATTTTGAGTTCCATCTAACAAAATATCGCGAATCCCACCCATACCTTCTTGGAGAGATTTTTGAACAGTGGTTAAATTTTTTGTTAAAATTTCTCCATTTTTCTGGAGTTTTGTTTTTGAATACAATGCAACAAAAATATAAAGCATTATAAAAAACGAAAAAGAAATCAAAGTTGTCTTTGTATCAATAAGCAACAATCCAACAATGATAAATATTAAAATCACTACTGAAGAAAGTAGTGTCAATATGGGAGTGACAATCTGAGTGACAACGCTACTGGCCTTTGAAGTAATTCCTGTGATCACCTCTGCACTATTCCGGTTAATATGCACATAATAAGGTTGAAAAAGAGTTCTTTTGTATATTTCGTAACTGATGTCCGCACCGGTCCCAAAAGACAATCTAGTGGTGGCATAAATTAACAAAAGCCTCATCGCGCCAGAAACCAATGAAGCAAGTATAAACCCAGCAGTCACATAGACTAATACTGAAGTAGGATCGTTGACTCCTAATATCTTCCACAAAAACTGTAGTTCTTCCCATTTAAAAATCTGTATAGGATTGGTAAGAGCCGCTAAAAATGGAAAGACTGCCCCTATACTAAAAATTTCTGCAAAGGATGTGAATATGATTAAAACAAACAACAAAAACAATTGTTGTTTTCTTCGCGGCTTGATTGAATTCCAAAAACTATGATATAGTTCGTCTAAAACCATTATCGAGAATTTCACTAATTTATCCTAACCTGCCATCCTTACTACTTCCTCGGCAATCGCAGGAGAAGAGGTAAGCCCAGGGCTTTCAATCCCTAACAAATGGATCCAATTGGATTCTTTATGAATCACAAAATCTTTGACTGCTTCTCCATTCAAAAACAAACGAGGCCGTAAACCTACATATCCCTCACTCAGATCTTCTTCCTTATAAAAATCTATGATCTTTCGCAAAGACTCATAATAAACACTTCTTTGCGTATTGATCGAATAATCTTCTTTTGAAGAAGCCCAATTCGAATTAGGACCTGCGTAGGCATCTCCCCCCAAATGGAAAGTATAATGTACTCCCAATGCCGTGGATGTTTTTAAAGGTAGTGGATAAACTAAAGTTTCATAAGGAAGTTGTTTGTTAAGTCGAAAGTATTCACCCTTATTGGGACGAATTTCAAAGTTGTTACCCTTTGCATCTGATACAAATAATTCATCAGAATATAAGCCGCATGCATTAATAAATACATCTGCCTCAAGCTCTTCTTTCACTTTTGATTGTAAGTCCAAAGCAAATACGCCACCGTTTTCCCGAACCACCTTCTTGTTCTTCAGGATTTTAACGCCGGCCTCTTCACCCAATTGCCATAATACTTTTAGGTAAGACGAAACATCCACAATGCCCGTTTTCGGAATCCAAAGTGCAGAATTACCAAGCACATGTTTCCAGTGTTCTCCTGGATTTGAAAATAATTCGATCCCAGAAATTCCTAAGTGTTTTCCATTGGCAAAGAGTTTTTCAATCTCATTTTGTTTGTCTTTCTCTTCTGTGATTGTATCTGATATTCCAGTGGTAATGACTTTCCCACAAACGGAAAAAGGTATTTTATTTTTTTCAAAAAAAGGAATCGCTAGTTCATATCCCCGAAAACATAATTTTGATTTTAATGAAGACTCATCATAATAAATTCCAGAATGCAAAACACCAGAATTGCGACCACTTATGCCATCACCTGCGTTTTCCGATTTTTCGAATACATAGACTTCAAAACCAGCTTTTGCAAAAAGATAAGCGATCCATGATCCAATGATTCCAGAACCAACAACAATCACCATCCCTTAAACAACCTTCTCCCACTTCCCACCATTAAAAAACCCAACTACATTTTCCGCTGCTTCCCTTTCCATATCTTCTCTGCAATCGTTTGAACAAGAACCCATATGTTCTGTCAAAATCACATTTTCTAAATTAGATAAAGGTCCTTTATAAGGTTCTTCTTCAAATACATCCATAGCCGCAGCTGAAATTAAGTTCTCTTTTAAAACCTTGTATAAATCGTCTTCATTTACGATTCCACCTCTTGCGGTGTTGATTAAAACGGCACTCGACTTCATGAGTGACATATTCTTTTCATTGATTAGGTTTTTTGTTTCTGCAGTCAAAGGCACATGAATGGTAACCACATCAGACAATTTTAACAAACTATCTAGATCAACTTGTTTGATAGTAGTGGCGCCCCAATTTTTTCCTAATTCTCGGTTCACCTGATAAAGGTTAGAAGCGACTTCACTAAGCATACGAATCGAATCTTTCTTTTCGATTAAATCACAAACTAGGATTTCTTTTGGTAAATAACCTAAAAGATGAGAAGCGACTCGTTTGCCGATCCTACCAAATCCTAAAATTCCAATAGTGGCTCCACCAATTCGCTCGCCATATGGTCTTGTCCACTCACCTCTTCGGATTTCCCGATCGGCATACGTAACCTTCCGCATGGCATCAACGATCAGACAAACGGCAAGTTCCGAAACTGCTGGAGAAACTGCATCAGGTGTATATGCAACGGAAACTCCCTTTTCTTTACAAAGATCAAGAGGGACACTATCGAGACCTACACCGACCCTAGAAATCAATTTTAATGATTTTGAGTTTTTAACTAGATCAGTAAGGTCTTCTGTTCCAGCAATCAATGCATCAAAGTCACGGGCCGACTCAGATACTTCTATGGGTTTCATCTTTCTGCCAAGCGGGTTTATCAGAACCTCATGACCTTTGGATACTAAAATATCAAGAGCCACTTTACTTGTGCGACAAAAAGGAAATGTTGATACAAAAACTTTAGCCAATGTTATATTTCCCGTTTTCTAGAAAATCATTGTAGGCGGCACGGACTCCGTCCTTTAATTCCACTTCATGTTTCCAACCCATTTTGTGAAGTTTGGAAACATCTAAAAGTTTTCTAGGAGTTCCATCTGGTTTTGTTAGGTCAAAGGTAAGGTTACCAGCAAACCCAACAACGTCCTTAACGGTTTCGGCTAATTCCTTAATACTGACCTCAATTCCCGATCCAACATTTACATGTTCGCCACCTTTCGGATCTGTCGTAACATCGTATGATTGCATAAGAAAAATACAGGCACGGGCCATATCATCCGAATACAAAAACTCACGTAATGGTTTGCCAGTTCCCCAAATTACCACTTCCGGCAAGTTTTGCATCTTTGCTTCGTGAAAACGTCTGAGAAGTGCCGGTAAAACATGGGAATTTTCTGGATGGTAATTATCCCCAGGGCCGTATAAATTAGTGGGCATCACAGAAATATAATTTGTGCCATATTGACGATTGTAGGATTGGCACATAACAATACCGGCAATTTTTGCAACCGCATAAGGTTCATTAGTCGACTCTAATTTTCCTTCCAATAATTGCCCTTCGTCCATAGGTTGTTTTGCAAATTTAGGATAAATACAGGAAGAACCTAAAAAACATAATTTTTTCACACCGTTTCTATAGGCGGCATCAATAATATTATTCTGAATTTGTAGGTTTGAAAATATGAATTCGGCAGGATAGGTGTTATTAGCGTGTATTCCTCCCACTTTAGCAGCTGCTAAAAAAACATATTCCGGTTTTTCTTTTTCAAAAAAATCGTAAACTTGCTTTTGGTCTGCAAGATCCATCTCAGCATGGGTCCTACCAATGATATTTGTAAAACCCTGTTGATTGAGAAGTCGAACCAGTGCTGATCCGACTAAACCTTTATGCCCAGCTATATATATTTTTGAATCCTGATTCAATTGGCTCCTACCTAAAAAACAATAGCTCTAATTTTCATTTAAGCTTCCAAACTTTCCAAAGTATCACCTAACTTTTCCACTTCGGTTCGAAGTGCTTCATACTCTCTTTTTTTAATTTCATAAAAATGAAGAGTCATACGAGCTTTTTCTTCAATTCCTCGCGGAGTGAGTAAGTAAGTATAAGAAAGTTTATTTTTATTATTCCGGAAATTATTCATTTTAATTAGGCCCTTATCTAAAAAGGCCTTTAGAATATAGTTCACCTTACCTAAACTAAGACCTAACTCATCTGATGCATCCCTTTGGGACAAATGAGGGTTTTCCTCAAGCAACTGGAGTAACTTGAGATGGTGGTCACTGTATTCGTAATTTTCTTTCATGGAAGTTGCTTTGTGCCTTTGTGGTTCCCTAAGGATTGTTGAGCACTTACGAAATGGAAACCCTAGGCATAGCTTCGCCCCCTGAGTCCCATACTTTGTCAAAATGTGTTCAGTATTTGAACAAAGTAAAGAAATTTTTAGTTCAGAATTTGAACAAAAAAAATGATTTCCCTTCCCCACCAGGCAAAATTCCCAAGAAATTTATTTTTCCAACAAAAAGGAACCAAACAAAATATCAAACCCCAGGAACAAAAAACTAAAGAAAACACAGTGAGCTTGCATTGATAATTCATGGCTTCACCTTCAGTTTGCTATTGACTTCCCGGTCTGGAAAAGAGAAACCATTTGCAATGAAACCAAAAAAACATACGGTAGCTTATGACTTACTAATCAGATTAGTTAGTTTGGGCAAAGGAGTGGTTTTCCATTCCGTGGAAGAAAATTTTTCAGACAAAGTAGACTATTTTGAAACCCCCTATCCTTCTGCCTTACTCTCTAATCACGTTTCTGAAGCAGATGTTGTGTCCCTTGCAATGGTTTATCGCAGACTCCAACCAAAAATCAAAATGATCATTCCAATCAGAGAAGACATGTTGCAACCCAGGTTTTTACAAAAAGAGTTCCGATCAAAAGGTATAATTAAATGGTTCTTTCGTTTCATTGATGCGACCAGGATCATACCTATTTTACTACGTTACATTGGAGCATCCCCCATCAAACGTCCGTTTCGTGACAACGCCAGAGCACTTTTAAAAGCCGGTGAACTAAGGGATAAAGTAGACAGCGAATGGACTGACCTTGTTGCCAATATCAAAAGGGGCCGCAATTTGTTTATGTTTCCTGAAGGAACGTTTAGTCACGATGGTTTTCTAAACCAAATCAAACGGGGAGCATACTATATTAAATCCAAAATTGGTAGTTTGCATTTTAATAGTTTTACGCTGACTTATGACCACCTTTCCTACCAAAAAACAAAATTATACATTAAATATGGGAAACCCTTTTATATTGAATCCGACCAGACACCAGACCAAGTGATTCGGCTTGTGGGAGAAAAACTTGGGAATAACTATACAGTTACATTGGGAAACCTAACTTCATTTGTATTACTTAAATTCGGCAAAGAAACAAAAATCAGAAAAGATCAATTGATCGAAATACTAATTAAAATTAAAAAACAGATCGAATCTAGGTTTCCAGAGATAACCGTTGCTTCGGAATTAAAAAAAGAAAATTTCCATTCACAACTTGAATCTTTATTTAACAAACTAAAACAATTCAAACTAATCGAATCGGAAGAAGATACGGTGCTAACAAAAGAAATTTTATATCACCTTCCAAAATCCATACATAATTTAAAAAAATCAAATATTGTAATGTATCACAGAAACCAACTGACTGCCCATTTAAATCATTTAGAACAGGTATGGAATGGAATTTTTGCTAACCAAGGAGCCACAAGTGAAATCAATTAAACCTATACGTATTGTTTTATTTTTTAGTTTGTTTTTTGTTGGATGTGGGACAATTTCGCGAGGCTGCGCCAAATATTTCGGGTATGACGAAGTTTGCGTAGATGGCGTCAAATATATCCAATTTACTTCGGGTGCCAGCGTAAAATACAATCCCGATGGAACGATTGCCACTTGCCGATAAATTTATAAATTTACTTTCCGAATGCTCAATCAGGGTCGGTTATATTTTTTACGACTTCCCAAAGTAAAATCGATCCAGCGCAAGATACATTCAATGAATTTACAACACCAAACATAGGTATGTTGACTATTCTGTCACATAAAGATTTTAAATGAACACTCATCCCTTTGGCTTCATTACCAAGGATGATTAAAATCGGTGGTTTCAATTTTAGGTTCCTTAAAGGCTGCGAACCCAAGGAATCTGTACCAACAATTTGAATGCCACATCTTTCTTTTTCCGATTTAAGGAAGGTTTCCCACTGAGAGTGCGATTCTATAAAAATCAATTTTGTATGAAACACACTTCCTAAACTTGCTCGGATTACCTTAGGATCATAAACATCGATAGAATGTCCTAAAACAAAAACAGTATCTACACCGAAGGCATCTGCAGAACGTAGTATAGAACCAAAATTTCCTAAATCACTCGGCCTATCAAAAAGTAAGTAAAATGGTTTCTCTTTTTTTGTTAATTCTAAATCCGAAAAATCATATTGGCGAATTTTTGCCGTCACCATTAACTCAGACGGGTTTTCTTTTTCCGAAAGTTCACCATACAAATTAGGTGAAATTTCGAATTGTTTGGCAGTGGGAAATTTATGTAAAACAGATTCCCCCCAATGAGATAAATTCCCCTCCTCTCTAAATAAAATTCGAGTGATCTCCCAACCGGCCTCTATCAGCTGCTTAATGCCTTCCGTTCCCTCAACGAATACTTCCTTTTCTTGGCTACGTTTGGAACGATTGGTTCGTAAAGCTGATAGAACTTGAAATTCAGCATTTTTGACACTGATTTTGTAAGGCCGTTTACCTTTCATCACTATCGTTAAATCGTTACGGCAAGCCTTGTTCCTTGGTCGATCGAACGTTTTGCATCGAGTTCGGAAGCTAAATCCGCGCCGCCAATTAAATGCACAGGTATATTTGCCTTTTGTAATGGTTCCAAAAGGGTACGATTTGGATCTTGACCGGCACAAACCACAACAGTATCACATGGAATTTTTTTGGTTTCACCCTTCACTTCGATAACAATTCCATCCGCTTCTATTGATTTATAACTGACACCAGATATTTGAGTTACTTTACGATCTTCTAATGTAGTTTTATGAATCCAACCGGTAGTTTTTCCAAGAGTGGCTCCAAATTTACTATTAGACCTTTTCAACATAGTCACTTCTCTGTCAGAACTAGGTGTGTTTTTGATTCCTAATCCACCATCCTTTGTAATCTCTTGGTTAATGCCCCATTCTTTTAAATAATTTTCTTTGGTGAATGCATGTCCTGCATCTGTCAGTAATAAACTAACATCGTAACCAATACCTCCAGCACCCATAACGACTGCTCGTTTTCCAACTGATTTTCCTTTAAGAACAACATCAACGTAACTTAAAACATTTTCACCTTTAATTCCCGGAATTTCAGGAGTTCGAGGAATCACACCTGTCGCAAGCACTACCTCGTCAAATCCTTGTTTGATGAGATCTTCAGCAGAAACATAGGTGTTTAGTTTTAGTTGGACACCATGTTTTTTTACCATTTCACCGAAATATCGAATGGTTTCTTTGAATTCTTCTTTGCCAGGAATGCGGCGTGCAATGTTCAATTGACCACCAAGTTCCTCACCTGCATCAAACAAAGTTACAGAATGTCCACGTTCTGCCAAAGTTGTAGAACAAGCCATTCCACCAGGCCCTGCTCCCACTACCGCAACTTTTTTTGGGGAATTGGTTTTCCCAATAACAAGCTCTGTTTCATGACAAGCTCTCGGGTTCACCAAACAACTGCAAATTTTTCCTTGGAAAATATGATCGAGACAGGCTTGGTTACATGCTATACAAGTATTAATTTCTGCCGCTTTTCCAGCCGCAGCTTTATTCACAAAAAATGAATCTGCAAGGAATGGTCTTGCCATAGAAACCAAATCCGCGTCACCACGAGAAAGAACAGATTCCGCAATGTCTGGTGTATTGATACGGTTTGAAGTTACCAAAGGAATGTTCACATGACCTTTTACTTTAGCCGTCACCCAGGTAAAGGCAGCTCTTGGAACCATCATCGCTATTGTAGGAATTCGGGCTTCATGCCAACCAATACCTGTGTTAATAATCGTTGCTCCAGCTTTTTCGATTTCCTTAGCTAAAATTAAAACTTCGTCTATATTTCCGCCCTCTTCCACCAAATCTAACATAGACAAACGATAAATGATGATAAAATCTGTCCCTACACGTTTACGGACTGCTTTAATGATTTCGATGGGAAATTTGATCCGGTTTTCAAAACTTCCTCCCCATTCATCAGTACGGTTATTGGTACGTTTAGCTATGAATTGGTTGATGAGATATCCCTCGCTACCCATTATCTCAACTCCATCATAACCAGCTAACTTCGCTAATTCGGAACATCGAGCAAAATCCTCTATGGTTTGAAAAATTTCCTCTTCTGTCAAAGGGTGAGGTTTGAACATATTGATGGGAGCTCTCAGATTAGAGGCACCTACAATTTTATCATGGTATCCGTAGCGACCGGTGTGGAGGATCTGCATGGCAATTTTGCCACCTTCTTTGTGCACTGCCTCAGTCACTACTTTATGGTGTTTTGCTTCTTCTTCTGTATCCATGACCCCGCCGGCACGGGAAACTCGGCCTGCTGCATTGGGTGCAATCCCACCAGTGACAATCAAAGCCACTCCTCCCTTTGCTCTTTCACCATAAAAAGCAGCCATTCGTTCGTAACCATTGGGAGCTTCTTCAAGGCCCGTGTGCATAGAGCCCATAATGGTTCTATTGCGTAAGGTAGTAAATCCAAGGGAGAGAGGGGACAAAAGATTAGGATAAGATGTCATATCCTACAAAAATAGAAAATGGAAGATTTTGGCAAGATTTACTTGCAATTCAAAGAAGAACCGGTATAACAATCCCCTGTGGTGATTGAGACTGAAACTAAAAGCAAAAAAAATACGATTCTTTTTGTAGATGACGAATCAATAATATTGCTGAGTATGAAATCACAAGTAAAACAACATTTTGGAGAAAAATACAAATATCTTACCGCGGACAATGCCAAAGAAGGTTGGGACATTCTTCAAGAATTAGAAGGTGAAGGTAATTCAGTTTCCATTATTATTTCAGACTGGTCCATGCCTGGGATGAATGGTGATGAGTTTTTAAGAAAAGTACACAAATCCTATCCGCAAATTCAAAAAGTAATCATTACTGGATTTGCAGACCAAAAGTCCCTTGAAGAACTGAATCAGGAAATAGGTCCTATTTCTTGTTTAAAAAAACCTTGGGATGAAGTAGAGTTAATTTCGATCATTTCGAAAGCTATGCAAAACTAACTCTGTTTAGGAAGATAAATATAAAAAATTGTTTCACCAGGGATAGAACTTAGTTCAATCCTACCTCCATGTCGTTTTACAATTTTATTTACGATATCAAGTCCAAGTCCACTTCCTTCTCCAGGTGCTTTCGTAGTAAAAAACGGTTCAAAAATTTTTGATTGGATTTCTTTTGGAATTCCTGGTCCCGAATCCTTTAATGATACAAGAATTTCCGACCCAAGGTCTTTCACAGCAATCTCTAAATTACCAGTAAAGGACATGGCTTGTAAGGCATTATAAATCAAATTGGTCCAAACATGCAACAAATCATCCGGATAACAATCGATAGGTCCTACTGGATCAAAATCTTTCACTAAATTGATCCCACGTTTTAACTGGTTTTGGTATATGGTGAGTACGGTTTCAATAGTATCCGGTATCGATGCTAAATTCTTTTTTCCCGTCGCATCAAAATGTGAAAAATTCTTTAAAGCATACATAATTTTGGAAATTCGATCCACTGCCAATTGGATGGACCGAGTGTTCCTTCGAAATTGAATTTCTAAAGATAAATAATCTAAAAATACTTTTATATAATGAGATCGAAACAAAGGTAAATAACTTGGATCAATTTCACCAATTCCAAGGTCTACCCAAACCTCAGCAAATTCTTCGGCACATCCCAAATCAAAACCATCAGCCAAAAATATCTCTTTGTTTCGTTTTTTGCGTAATCGGTCTTCTTTTCCCGTATAAAACTCAATGGGTTGGTCTAAATTTCCTAAAATGGTTTTTACAATTTTTTGCTCTGGAACTGGAACCGATAGAATGGCTTCACGAAACAGTTGTGAGGCAATTCCGTAACGTTTTTGCCAATCCAACATACTCTGGTTAGATGCTTTTACCGCTCCTATGGGATTGTTGATCTCATGAGCAATACCTGCAATGAGCTGGCCTAGAGCAGCCAATTTTTCTGATTGGATGAGTTGTTCTTGAGTTCTTTTTAAATTTTCAAAAGCAGATTCTAATTCTAGTTTTTGTTTTTCGATTAGTTTGTTTTTATCACGTATTTCTGAATTGATGAGGCGCAGTTCCTCCACCTCTTTCAGTGGACTTAAATCAAAAATACTATATGCAATTGAATTACTATTTTTATATATGAAACGTTTGATAGAAACTAGAGCTGGGAAAAAATCACCATTTTTTTTTCGACAAACAATTTCAATCGATCCGGTTTGATTGGCTGCAATCATTTCGCGAATTTTACGAAGAGAAGATGTGGACAATAAATTCCGTATTTTTAATTTAGAAGTATCATCCAAATCATATCCAAATAATTTTTGAAATGCAAAATTGGAATCTTTAGCAGTTAACCCGTTTTCATCAAAAATCAAAAATGCTTCCGTCGAAAATTGATAAAAAGCTTCAAATCTTTCATCAGAAATTCTAAGTGCTTCTTCGCTCAATTTGATTTCGGTTATGTCGAGTACTGTCCCCCGCATATTAATAGGTTTACCATCTTTAGATCTAGTAATTTTTCCAAGGGCTTCAATCCAATGTAGTTTACCATCAGGATGATTAATTCTGTTTCGCAAACGATAAGCAGTACGACTCAAATCTTCCATAAGAAGTGAAGTTTCTTTCCCCAATAACTCCAAATCATCTTTGTGAGTGAGTTCAAAAAATTTTTGTTCCGTGACTTCGAAGTTTTCTCCAGGAAAACCGTAAATATTGTAAGTTTGTGGAGACCAATAGATTGATTTTGCTTCGATATCCCAACTCCAGATTCCCATCTTAGCGGCATCTAGTGCCATTACCAAACGTGATTCTGATTCTTTTAATGCAATATTTGCATCCATTTGTTTGGTCCTATCAATCATGGCACCAAACATACGATAGGCTTTTCCTTTATGATCGTAGAGGAAAATCCCATTGTCTTCGATATAAATATATTTCCCTGATTTTGTCTTATACCGATATTCCACAGTGAATTTGTTGTGATTGGAAAGTGAATCTTGAAATGCTTGTAAAGTAACTTCTCTATCTTCAGGATGAATGAATTCTATCCATTCTTTGTATCCAAATTTTTGATATTCCTCTAAAGTAAAACCTGTAATTTCTTGGATGGCCCCACCCCAAACATTTTCACCAGTATTAACATCCATATCATAAACTATACTTAATGAAAGTTCGGTGATTGTTCTATATTTGATTTCGTTATATTCTAATTTTTTTTGTTTGATTACATTTTCAGTAATGTCTGTAATCAAAAAGACAAGAAATATAATTTCGCCCGATTTATCAAAAACGGGAGACCCATTAATGGAAAGGTATTTTTTATTACCCTTTGCATCTTCAATGGCATGACGAATGTCTGTGACTGGTTTTTTTGATTTTAAAAGAATGTTGAAAGGTTGGTCTTCTTCTCTCCAAGGCCCACCATCCAAAGAAGAATTCTTCCATTCGGGGGCATCATAGGTCCTTGAAAGAATATCGTTTAGTTTGATTCCCAGAACAGACTCAGAGGCCGGATTGGCATACCGAATCTGACCCAAGGGATTAACAACCATCATGGCAGTGGAACTGACGTTCATGATGGTTGTCAAAAGCTCTACTTCAAAAAAACTCTCTTCTTCCGAAAGATGGCGTTCGGCAGGCTTTCCTATTTTTTTCGAATCTTCCTTTGAAAACTTCGGTTCCACGCACAAGTAGACTTATTTTTTTAAGGAAACCAATTTACTAGCTTCGATTTTTTGATAAATCGGGAGAATCACAAACAAAAAACGATCTAGAATCTGAATGAAACGAAATAGAAACGATGGGTAAACTTCTTTCGCATTAGATTTAATTCCATTCACCACTTTCTTAGCCACAGTTTCTGCTGATTGGCTTGGAAATGGAACGGGAACTTTTTTACCTGCGGCATCAAAGAACTGCGTTCTAGTTGCAATTGGATACACCACCATTGTCCGGTTTCCCGGCTTCATTTCAAACCGATATGCATCAATAAAAGAACGAACCGCTGCCTTTGTGGAAGAATACTGGGCATATCCGGGAAGTGCTAGATGACTCATAGCCGAAGCAGTGACGATAAATAAAAATGGTTCTTTTCTTGTAAGGTTTAATGTTACCAAACAATAAAGTGGAGAGTAAACATTCGTTCTATAAATTCGATCAATTCGATCCCAATCGGCATTTTCAATGACCTCATAATACGCAAAACCAGCATTCGCATAAAAAATGTCGATCCCGCCAATTTTTTTATCTGCATCTTTCAAAAGTTGATCCAAATTTTCTTTTTTGGAAACGTCACATTGGTAGGGAATTACATTGGGATGTGTGGGTATATTTTTTTCGTTCAAGTCACAGGCAAGGATTTTAACGCCTTCATACTTTAACATCTGCAAAACGGTCTCTTTTCCTATCCCAGACCCTGCTCCGGTGATTACGATTCTTTTATTTTTTAGTTCCATTGGCGAAACCTAAAACAAAGAGATAATGAATAAAGTTCTTTTTAATGAGACATCTAACTTTTTTTGGAACTATTTTATAAAATATCTTTACTGTGCCTTTTTGACTTATAGTGTTTGTTTCCCTGAGGAATCCTTATGAGCATAATTTTTGATCGTATTTTCAAATTCTTCTATAAGTATATTTCCTATAGTTTTGCGATCGTTTTCTTTTCTCTTTTGGGAGCCTTTTTTGGTGCCTTTTATGCTTATTTCTTTGGATCTGCATTAATTCCGGACTTTACTGCAGAAAACCATCCCCAAGTGGTTTTTGTATTTTTGGTTACAACTGCTCTCGCTGCCCTCGGACATAGCATCGAATTTGGAATTCTTAGTCCCTTTGGTTTTTTCGGCTTCCGTTCTGACACAAAAAAGCTAAACACAATTCTTAAACCAAATGAAACGATCCGTCATAAAGATATTTTTGTTTTGGAAAGTTTACTAAACACCATCATCAATTTTCCTAAAGAGAATATGTTTGCAGCTTTTCGATATGCCATTTTTATTTTTATCTCCGTATCCATTACACATTTAATTTATAATTACCCTTTATATGAACTCGCACTTATTTTTGTCGGTTGGTTAACAGCAGCTTTTGTTTATGGCGGATTTTCATATATCATTTCCGATTATTTTACAGGCTCCAAAAGAGTAGAAATAAAGAAAATTTTGTCTTACCGTGATGTAACCATTCACAAAAACCACGGGATCATGAGTTTAAAAGGAAAGTTCGTTTTTTTATTAATCCTTATACTACTTTCTCTAAGTGTTCTTGCTGTGTTTATTTCCTTTGGCAATGCAAGCCTAATCAAAATTTCAGCATTTATCACTATGACTTTCTTTGAAGCGGTAATCCTCATCTTTATGTTTTTTCAATCTATCAATTTAACACTCGAACAAATCAACGAATCGGCAAATAGTTTAGCTAGTGGAGGCAGTGGTTCTCTTCCTATTTTATCAATCGATAAAGAGTTTATTCAATTTGCAGAGAATTTCGAAAAAGCAACAAAAGAGGTTGGAAGAATTCGCGAAAACTTACAAGAATTAGTGGAAGCAAAAACCTCCGAATTAAGGAATAGTTTAGAAACAGTTGAGTTTTTAAAAAAACAACAAGATGGGGACTATTTTTTAACTTCTCTTTTGATTAAACCTTTAAGTTTAAACAAGACACTCGGCACCAATGTAAAAACAGATTTTTTCATCAAACAAAAGAAAACTTTCACCTTTCACGGAAGAGAAAACGAAATTGGTGGTGATATTTGTATCGCAAGAACGGTTTCCCTTCGTGGTAAGGATTATACATTTTTTTTAAATGCGGATGCAATGGGAAAGTCCTTACAAGGAGCTGGCGGTGTACTTGTGCTCGGTGCAGCCGTTCAGTCCATTTTAGAAAGGTCTTTGGCAGTAGAATCAGTAAAACAACTGTATGCCGAAAGATGGATTAAAAACTCATTCCAAGAGCTACACCATATATTTGAAAGTTTCGATTGTTCAATGTTAGTTTCGATGGTTATGGGACTCATTGACGACGAAACTGGTCTAGTTTATTATATCAATGCGGAACATCCTTGGTCGGTTTTATACCGAAATGGGAAATCAGAATTTATAAAAACCAACTCGGAATTAAGAAAATTGGGCACTCCATTTAAGGAAAATGCATTAGAAATATCCACCTTACAAATGATTGCCGGTGATATTTTGATTTTAGGTTCGGATGGCCGCGATGATATTGAATTTGTTACACAAACAGAATATAGGAAAATCAACCACGATGAAGAATTATTTTTACACCATGTGCAAAATGGTAACGGAGACTTAGAAAAAATTTACAAATCCATTTTAGAAACAGGGGAACTAACGGATGATTTGAGCTTAATGAGAATTTCCTTTAAAGAACATTTTACTCTTCCTCCCAGGTCCATCCGAAAAGAATCTTATGAACTAATGAGAAAGGCAAGATCCAATATCAAGGATAACCTTTTGGAAAATGCCAAAGAAAACTTAATCGAAGCAAACAAAATCAATCCAGAAAACCAAGAAATTCTCAGAGCACTTTTACGCCTTTTAGTGCGAACAAAAGATTACAAATTTGCATCTGAAAAATTTAATACATACATAGAAGAATTTCCTGGCGATACAGATCTTATTTATTTAGCATCGTTCACTTACAAACAAACCAAAGAATACGGAAAAGCCATTGATATGGGTGAAAGGATTCGTCTACGAAACCCTGGTCACCTTTCGAATTTACTACGTCTTGTGCAACTTTACCTTTTAGTAGGCAATTTGCCTAAAGCAGAAAAAACATTAAATCTGGCCTCACTTCTAACGGTCGATTCCAAACGACTGGCAAGTTTAAAATCCGAAATAGATAATATGCGAAGTAAAGTTCTTGATTAAATAGAATCGTAGTTAGAGGGTCGTTCAACGGAAACATGATTGAACCCCGATGACCAAAAACTAACCAAACTACCTGCTATGATGGAGCAAACAATCCAGCGATTTGTTCAAGTTTGCCCGGTCAAGATGGACAAATACAAAGAGGTCTAATTCCAAGTTATTCCGGCCCAAACGGAATGTGCGAGCCTCAATGTTGGTTGGGGGAAACGATTTAAAAACGAATAACAGCACCAATCGCACACGTTGTGTTTCCGATTTTTAAGGTTTGGCGAAAAATACCTTAAATGAAAAATAGAAATCCCAAACCTTAATGTTTACGAGAATTGTTTATATTTCCCTTCTTCTTACCTTAGTTTTACAATGTACGACCATTGGATTCCATGAAAAAAAAATCAGAGAAAGAATGGAATTCGGAGAAGAAAGTAAGTTTCGTGTTTGTCTGATTTCAGAGCCAAATATCACAAAAGATGAAATCTCCGATTTATTTACCGCTTGGAACGAGGAACTTTTATACTATAAACTCAAAGCCGAACCCGTATTATTAGAAACTTTGGAAAGGCCCGGATTTTGGGGCACAGATATTTTAGGTTATTTAATGGATCGCCAATTAACAAAAGATTGTGACAGGTTACTGTATTTAAAAGGCCGAACTTGGGGAGATATTAGTTTTGAAATTTTAACCCTTGGGATTTTTGTAGGAGTTGGTTTAAAATTAGAAGTCCAAGGTGCTGTAGAAGGTCATACAAATACTAGAGGATATATCAAAGCCAAATATATCTCCACCATACAAATGTTATTCACAAGCCCAAATTCCACTCTCATCCATGAAGGATACCATCTACTAGGATGTGGCCACCAACTTTTTATGGAAGAATGTTATAAAAGAATTAGAGATGTAAAACTCCTTCTGACTGACCCCAATAGAGATCCGCATTTTTTTCCGGTCATCACTACTAATGGAAAAAAAATCTTAACCAGGCCGGAATTTTTAACCTTCCCTAACAACGAATAATTTTTAAATCAAAATTCTCTGCGAAATAAACTAAAATCAAATTCATACCCTATTTTTAGCTACGGACACTTACGAGTCAGCTTCTCATTAGTTTGGACTTGCTTTTGTCCTCCTGTTTTTTGTAACATGCATACAGAAAGATTTATGAATCATTTTTTTATTTCGCTTTTGGCAATGTTTTTCTTCGTTTCCTGCTCCACGCCCAAATCGGAAAATCTTTGCGACACAGAAAACGCAAAATTCATTCCTAATTTATTATTTCGATTTCTGATCAAAGATAAAAGTTACCAATGCGGGTACAAATTGAATTCAAATCCGCCTGCCTGTGAACTCAATTATGAAGAAACCCATTTGGATGCCAATTGGCC
Source organism: Leptospira montravelensis (assembly GCF_004770045.1). Lineage (NCBI taxonomy): Bacteria > Pseudomonadati > Spirochaetota > Leptospiria > Leptospirales > Leptospiraceae > Leptospira > Leptospira montravelensis. The sequence continues at coordinate 108,864 of NZ_RQFO01000004.1, read as the reverse complement.
TGCCGTCAAAAAAGAAATGGAATCCCAGTTTCTATTGGGATCAGGACCCGAAGAATCCTTAATCCAATATAGACCAGAAGCAATCAATGCCGTAATCAGTTCCAGTTATCCTGCCTTCCAAGGAGCCTTAAACGCACCCAATGGGAATGTTTATATTGTTCCTTATTATTCTCCTAAAATTCTGGAAGTGGATCCTATCAATAAATCCTTTTCAATCATGGGGACTTTTTCTGAATCTGTGGAAAGAATCGGTGGTGCCCTAGGCCCTGCCGGTATCCTATATTTTGCACCACACCTTGTAGCCGATTTTTATGCTTTTGATACAAACAATAAGTCCTTGTCAATTTTGGGAAACGAAACAATGGCAGGGTCAGCCTATAACGGAGCCATCTATGCACCGAATGGTAAAATTTACTATGTTCCAAGCACAGAAACCAGCATTCGATATTATGATACGAATACAAAAACCATTGGTCAGGTGGCTACACCCACAAGTGGCGGATTTTCAACAGGGGTTCTCACCCCTCAAGGTAAAATTTATTTCATTCCTCTAGTCAGTACTAGTATGTATATTTTGGATACAAAGGATGATTCTGTCACTACCCACCCTTATGTATTTCCAGGTGGAAGTGCTTATATTTCAGGGATTCTCACTCCCAATGGGAGAATCTATATGATTCCACATTCCGTTGCAGAAATTCTTTATCTAGATTTAGCAACAAATGAAATTGTTTTGGCAGGCAGTGTTCCCAGTCCTGGGTCTAGTATGTTTAATGGAGCAGTACTTGCTCCCAACGGTAAAATTTATCCCATCCCGGAGAACTATTCAAATTTTATTTCCTTCGATACAAAAGACCATACGATAAAGACACTGTTTCCTAGACCCGCCGGTTCTTATCGTGGTGGAGCGCTCGGTCCCGATGGAGAAATTTATTTAGCACCCCATATAGCCAATCGGTTTGATTTAATCCAAACGGGTTCCCTTGGAAGATTTTGTCAATCGCTTAGGCTTTCGCCCTATTGGAACAAACTCTAAAACAAATTTTGTCCCATAATTTCTAGATTCCGTTCGTCCGATGAAATGTAGTTTTTCTACAGCGGACTAAACAATCGATGAAATCGTTCAATCAAAACAGTAGTATATCATTTGCACAGTTTGCCGATAAACTACCTTTTGGAATTATTGTATTTCAATCTCCTACTTCAAATTATTCTTTAGATAGTAAGTTAGTTTATACAAATCCTCTTGCAAGAACCCTCTTGAAGTTTTCGACTTATAACGAAAAGACTCTTACTGTAGAGGAATTTCTCCCAAACTTACATAGAGAAGGATTCCTTTCCAAAATCCTCTCTGACCTATCCGAAAAAAAAATTTCACAAATTTATCTAAACGCAGATCTTTTATTAAACCAAAAATCAGAGAACCATAAGCTCTTCTCAGTTTTAACCCAAGAACTTTCAGAAAGCCATTTTTATTTTTTAATTGAAGATGTCACCGAAGCAACGTTTGCTGAAAAAACTTTTCGAGAAAACGAATTTAGATTAAACCATGTTTTAAAAACAATGATCAACGGGGTTGTTGTAACCAACCTTGAAGGACAAATTACATATGCAAACGAAAGTGCTGCTAATATTCTTTCCCTAAGCATCGATAAACTCCAAAACAAATACTTCGCTAGTAAAGATTGGCATCAAATTCGAGAGGATGGTTCAAGTTTACCAAAGGAAGAACTTCCATTAGCAGAAGCCTTGGGAAAACAAAAAACAGTATATAACTTTGAACATGGAATCATTTCGGAGGGGGAAAAGGTAAAATGGCTAAGTATCAATGCTGCCCCGCTTTACGACGAACAAGGAAAATTAGAAGGAGCTACCGCAAGTTTCCTTGATATCACAGAATTAAAAAACACGGAACATAGAATCCAATCAAAAAATAGAAAATTAAAAGGAGTTTTAGATGCCATCGAAAGATCTGCGATTGTCAGTGTGACTGACACAAAAGGCATCATACAAAGAGTAAACCAAAAGTTTATACAAATTTCTGGTTATTCAGAAAGCGAATTGATAGGTTCCGATCACAGAAAACTCAATTCCAAATTTCATCCAAGAGAGTTTTGGGAAAAGATGTGGAATGACATTCTCTCAGGTCTTCCTTGGGAAGGAGTCATTCGTAACCAATCTAAACAAGGAAATTTTTTCTGGTTACAAACCTTCATCCATCCCTTATATGACTCCAAAGATACTATTGAATCTTTTTTATCCATAAGATTTAATATCACAGAAGAAGTAGAAGCACTAGAAAACACCAATCGGATGTTACACTTTACTGGAATCCAAAACAGTAAATTACAAAACTTTGCCTATATTGTTTCTCATAACATTCGCCAACACTCCTCCAACTTTACCTCTTTAATCGACTTATTAGAAGATAGTCCAACAGAGGAAGAAAGAAAAAACATCGTGAAAATGTTACATGCATCTTCTGAGAAACTAAATGAAACCATCACTCATTTAAATGATATTATCTCTATCAACCAAATGTTAAACAAACCAGTGGAAGTTTGTTCCATAGAAGAAGAAATTCAAAAAACTTTAAACATTCTAAAAGGATCTATCGAATCGAGAAATATTGAACTGAGTTTAGATATTGAAGAACACTTAGAACTTAAAATCATTCCTGCTTATTTGGAAAGTATTCTCTTAAACTTGGTTTCCAATGCCATCAAGTATGTACGTTTAAAGAATGGAGCTTTTATTAAAATTAGTGCCAGGAAAATCCACGGCCAAGTGCAACTAGTAGTAGAGGATAATGGACTTGGTATCAATTTAGAAAAACACGGAAGTAAAATTTTTGGAATGTTTAAAACATTTCATAAAAACGAAGACGCACGTGGGATTGGGCTTTTTATCACCAAATCACAAGTGGAAGTTCTTGGAGGAAGTATTTCAGTAGAAAGTACGGAAGGAATTGGTTCCACATTCACAGTATCCCTCCCGGTAAATCCCAACCAGGTGGTTCCCTTTTAGGTCTGGCTTAGCTTGGAACGCTAGGTTTACAGAATCTTTCCTTCTCACTGTTAACGTCAGAACCTACCATTCGGTCTTGACAATCTCACCCAACACACGAGCCTTACCTTAGTGATCCGTGGGCAAGACCCTCGGACGTACCAATGACATAAGGAAATCCATGAAAGTCCACGAATACCAGGCCAAAGAAATCCTACGTAGACACAATGCCAACGTTCCCTTCGGAAAGGTCATCGACACTGTCGGTGAATTCGAAAAGGCATATAGCGAAGTTGTCCAAAAATCACCCGTTGTGGTGGTAAAAGCCCAAATCCACGCTGGTGGACGAGGAAAAGGTGGCGGGGTCAAAGTCGCAAAGACAAAAGATGACGCCAAAGCTGCAGCAGAGAAAATTCTCGGAATGCAACTCATCACCCCTCAGACAGGCCCAGAAGGCAAAAAAGTTCTGAAAGTGTATTTGGAACAAGGTCTTGAAATTGCAAAAGAATACTACCTTTCCATCCTACTTGATCGCGCATTCCGTAAAACCATCATCATGGCATCCACTGAAGGTGGAATGGAAATCGAAGAAGTAGCGGAAACTCACCCAGAAAAAATCATCAAAATTCAGATTGATCCGGGTATTGGAATCCAAGGTTCTCAAGTGCGGGAACTCGCATTTGCTTTAGGAATTCCAACGGAAGCACAAAAGTCTTTTACAGCTCTTGTAAATTCAGTATACAATGCCTATATCAAAGAAGATGCAGCTCTTCTAGAAATTAACCCACTGATTCTCACAAAACAAAACGAGATCATTGCCGGTGACTGCAAGATGGATTTAGATGAAAATGCTCTTTATCGTCACCCTGAAAATGAAGCACTTCGTGATATCTCCGAAGAAGATCCATATGAAGTAAAAGCAAAAGAATACAACCTCAACTATGTTAAGTTAGATGGTAACATTGGTTGTATGGTCAATGGTGCTGGTCTTGCTATGGCAACTATGGACATCGTTAAGTTAGCTGGTGCAGAACCTGCCAACTTTTTGGACGTCGGAGGTGGAGCAAACCCTACTACGGTAGAAAACGGTTTTCGACTCATCCTTTCTGATCCAAACGTAAAAGGTATCTTTGTAAACGTATTTGGTGGAATCGTTCGTTGTGACCGAGTGGCTGTGGGAATTATAGAAGCTACCAAAAAAGTAAACGTATCGGTGCCAGTAGTGGTTCGATTGAAAGGAACCAATGCGGAAGAAGGGAAAAAAATCCTGAACGAATCCGGTATGAACATTGTTGGAGTAGAAGGACTCCGTGACGCGGCAGACAAAATTGTCTCCCTAATCAAAAAATAGGAACTATAAAACATGGCTGTATTAGTTGATGAAAACACAAGAGTAGTCGTCCAAGGGATCACCGGTAAGGAAGGATCCTTTCATGCGACTCAAATGTTGGAATATGGTACAAAAGTTGTTGCTGGAGTGACTCCAGGCAAAGGTGGCCAAATCTGGACTTCCGAAACAGGAAAAACTGCTCCAGTTCGTAATACCATAAAAGATGCGATGAAAGAAGACGGTGCCAACGCTGCCGTAATCTTTGTTCCACCTCCGTTTGCTGCCGATGCTATTTTGGAAGGAATTTTTGCAGAGATCCCACTTGTGGTTTGTATCACAGAAGGAATCCCTACTCACGATATGCTAAAAGTTTATAGCGTACTTCGTAACTCCAAAACCAAACTAGTGGGACCAAACTGCCCAGGAGTCATTAACCCTCGTTACAGTGTAAAGATGGGAATTATGCCTGGTTTTATCCACACTCCTGGAAATATCGGAATCGTTTCCCGTTCTGGAACTTTGACTTACGAATCTGTTGCGGCTCTTACAGCAGCAGGCCTTGGTCAATCCACTTGTATCGGAATCGGGGGAGACCCAGTTCCTGGAATGAACCATACAGAAGCGGTTCGTCTTTTGAACGAAGATCCAGATACAGAAGGTATTGTCATGATTGGTGAAATCGGTGGAACTTCGGAAGAAGAAGCGGCCGCTTACATCAAAGCCCACGTGAAAAAACCAGTAGTAGGTTTTATCGCAGGGCAAACTGCTCCTCCAGGAAAACGTATGGGCCATGCCGGTGCGATCATTTCTGGGGGAATGGGAACTGCAACTTCAAAAATTGCGGCGATGCAAGACGCTGGTGTCAGCATCTGCGCCCATATTGGTGAAGTTGGTGAAAAAATGAAACTGGCCCTAAAAAAATAAGGGTTCTTTTCAAAAAAAACAGCTATTCAAAGGAAATGAGGAGTCTGAATTAACAGTATGGAACAACGTTCATGGGTTTCAAGTACATTGATCCTCCTCGTTTCCGTGGGCCTTTTGGCTGCGGAATCTGGAGATAAGGGATTTACACTTAGTTTACAAGATGCAGTCAAATATGCCGTTGATAACAACCGCGAGGTCATGCAGGCCCGTTTGGAGTTAGCAAAAGCCGATTCAAACTTAATGAAGTTTGAGAGTAAGTATTCTTGGCGCGCACTTTCTAAAGCGGAAATTGATGAGAAAAAATTCCCTTTCAACCAAAACAATATCTTTACGGGAACAAAAACTCAAACCAATACCTATAGTGCTGGGCTTGAAAAACTTTTTACCACAGGAACTTATTTTAAAATAGAAGCCAAATCGCAACGATTTGACTCGAACGCATTTGAAGATCCGAATAAAACACCATCTGGATTTGGCGCTCTTGGCCTTCCTCCATTATATACAGATACCCTTTCGGTTACCATTGCTCAAGATTTGTTAAAAAATGCCTTTGGTGCCAATGAGAGGAATTCGGAAAAAATCCTCGAAAACCAAACGGAGATCATGCGTGAGCAAATGGAAGACCAAGTGGCAAACAAAGTAGTAGCCACTCTTGTTGACTATTGGAATTACTCAGTTAAGGAATCAGGATACCAAACTTTCGAACAACTTTTAAAGAACACAAAGAATGTAAGGGACCTCACCATTCGTAAACAAGGTCTTGGACTTTCTGAAAGTTTCGAGGTCAACCAATGGAATGCCCTCCTCTCCCAAGTGGAAGGCCAAATGGCACAAGCTAGCGCTGAAAGAGAAGAAGCTCGTCGTAAACTGATTCGTTCTTTGAATTTACCTGAAGATACAATCTTTCAAAAGACAACTCCACTTTCGGAAACTCTGCCAACAAAATTGGATTACGCGGCCGATATCGATTATGCATATAAACATAGGGCCGATTTTAAGGCCATAGTTCGCAAAAAAGAAAATGCAGAACTTAGCATGAAAACAGCCAAAAACGAAGCGCTCCCCTCTTTAAAAGCGGCGGGAACTTACGGCTACCAAGCTCAAAATACAATTAGTCCGCAAAACAATTATTCGGACAATAGAGCTGGTGTATTTTCTTACCAATACCCAGTGATGCAAGGTTCCTTGGATCTTTCCTATCCGATTATGGATAAAGGGGTCAAAGCAGGAATTCGCGATGCAGAAATCCAAAAACGTCAAGTTTCTTTGGAAGAAGCAGACCTTGTCAAAGCTGTTGCGGATGATGTTAAAACAAGAATTGATATCTTAAAAGCTTCTTTCCAAGTGATGGAAAATGCAAAACGAACCGAAGAAGAATCTAAAAAATACTATAACGGTGTTTTACGATCCTTCCAACAAGGACGTTTCAACGCACTTGCTGTAAAAAATGCCTTGGACACTCATGTCCAGGACCAATTGACTCTTGTTCGTGCCAAAGTAGATTTCAACATTAACTTACATAGATACTATGTTGCTAAAAATGCTTTATTTGAAGAATACGGAGTGGAAAGATCCAAACTCCTACCAGAAAATCTTTAAGAAAAAAGCGGGAGATACCATTTGATACGCTCCCGTGTATTTCTCGCAGTTAGTTTACTTTTCCTTTTTGTAGTTCTAGTTACTTATGCCTTTGTTGACTTTCGCGAGAGAGAAGACAAAGCTTATGATCTTTATAAGTCTGAGTCCTATCGCAAAGTACTTGGACTTTATAAGGAAAAAGAAATTCCCGCAAATGAACTAGAACTCACCCTCCTTTCCGAGTCCATATCTCAGTTAGAAAAAAAACTAAACGAAAAAGAAACAACCAAAGAGCTTCTAACCTTTTTCCAAAAACGTTCAGGAACGAAACTTGTAGAATGGGAAACCACACGCGGAACCTATTACCATGTAGAAGATCCCTACTTTCCCAATTTGAAAAAACATGGGGATGGTTACAAAAGAGCCCTAATCACAAAAATTATCACCATCACCAAACCCATTCCAAAATCAGAAGTCAAAAACCTACTTCTCAGTCTTATTTTGGAAGATCCTCGCGGAATGGAGGAAAAGTTTAGTCGTGCTTTGTCCAATTTACTCAGTTATTCCTTTGAGTCCATTGGTGAAATTGAATCCGATTTTCTAGTGCAGACCTTACATTTTTTATCGAATCACCCAAATACAAATCTGTTTCACCAAACAGCCATATTACGTGGAAAAAATGTGAATCTTCGAAGTGGTCCGGGTCGTGAAAATGCTGAAGTCGGAAAAATCAGCGAACCAGAAAGAGCCTTTTGTTTAGAAGAAGATCCGACAGCGGAAACCATAGTTGGAAATTTAGGACATTGGAAACGTTGTTACTTTCCAAACCTTCAAAAATCAGCTTGGATTTTTTCTGGATTTTTGACGGAAGTTCCGCCGGATCCCAATCTCATTGCTGAATTCGAAAAACGATTTAAGTCGGTCGAGAATGAAATTCGAATCGATTTTGAGGGTTGGAACGGGAACCAAATACCCTCTACTTTTTTTGGAAACTATATAGCCCGTGATTCAATTCGCATTTCTGGCGAAACTGGTTTTCCCATTTATGGAATTTCAAAAGATACAAAGGCACTTGAAAGAATTTGCAAAAAACTATCAGGTGACAAAAACTATTTTGAGTTTTCCTTCCAACCAACAGACGCAAAGAACCCTATTCCGTTTTTGGAATTACATCTAAATTACGATAACAAGGAACACCTTGCTTATTCCTTATCTCTAGATAAAGAATCCATTTGGGTAAATAAAAATCGATATGTCCTCGACGGAGAAAAAAGAAGAGAAAACCTGTCCTTACATATTGAATCCCGAGAGGGGGACAAATGGAACGCTAGCCTTTGGCGGAGAAACACGGGGCTCTTTCAGTCGATTCGTTCTCTTCCTTTGGATGAATCGGCATTGAACTCGAGAAGGTACTCCTGGGAAATTTGTTTACCTTTGGCAAAAGAACCTAACCGGGAAAAAGTAATACTATTTGAAATTAGAACAGGAATCCATTAGAGGAGGAAACTATGGCTACCTACGACTACCATTGTAATACATGTGGAAAAGAATTTGAACACGTTCAGTCAATGAAAGATGATGCACTCACCCATTGCCTTTGTGGTAAAAATGGATCTGTCGAAAGACGAATTTCGGCCAGTGCTGGAATCATCTTTAAAGGTTCTGGTTTTTATGTTACCGATTATAAAAAAGATAATTCTGCTCCGTCTTCTGGAAGTACGGATTCAGGTACGACGTAAGGTAATTCTTTGGCACCTAAAGGCCGATTAGCCATTATTGCTGGAGGTGGAGAGTTACCTCATATCGGAATGTCGGAAGCACTTGGCGCCGGTGAGGATCCATTATTTCTTGGTCTGATTGAATCAGATTTTTCACCTAGAGAACATAGTGCACGTACGATTCCAGTCCACATCACCCAAGTGGGTAAAATTCTTAAAACGATCCAAAAAGAAAAGATCACTAGAATTTTAATGCTTGGGAAGGTACGTAAAGATCTCCTCTTTCAAAAATTAAAATTTGATCTCAAGGCCCTTGCTATCCTTGCCCGCACCATCAATAGAAATGACTATCCAATTTTTTTAGCCATTGCCGATGAATTCGAAGCAATGGGAGTAAAGGTTATCTCTCAAAAGATCTATTTACAATCCTTACTTCTACCAGAAGGCAGATACACTCCCAAAAAATTCAATTCCCAAGAATTAAAAGATATCGACTTTGGGATGTTCTATGCCGAAAAAATGGCCGATTTAGATATCGGACAAATGGTGGTAGTATGTGACGAGTCAGTAATTGCAGTAGAGGCTGTGGAAGGAACGGATGAAACCATCAAACGAGGTGGGGCCTATACCAAAAAAAAAGGCGATGCCGTTGTTTGTAAAAGTCCCAAAGCCAAACAAGACAATCGTTTTGACCTCCCTACCATTGGCATCCACACCTTTCAGGTAATGCTTGAGAGTGGATGTAAAACACTCTGTATTCGCGAAGGGGAAACCTTAGTGGTAGATCCCAAAGCAGTGATCGAATTTGCCACCAAACATAAACTAAACTTTTGTGTTGTCGGAAAAAGCGGAAGTAAAGGTCTCAATGGTAACCAAAAAAAAATCCCATCTACATGAGTCTGACAAAAATATCTTGGTCATCGCTGGTGAACATTCTGGCGATTTACTAGGATCCGATCTTTTACACGAATTGTCAGTTCTCGAACCTGAATACAAATTCTATGGAATTGGTGGGGAAGGAATGATGGATCAAGGTCTCGATTCTTTAGAAGAATTGGAGAACTTAAGTGTCATCGGATTTTCTGAAGCTATCAAAAAATATAGTTATTTGAAGAAAGTTTTTTATAGAGTGTTAAAAGAAACCACACTTAGACCAACAAAACTTGCCATTTTAATTGATTATCCAGGTTTTAACTTACGTTTGGCGAAAGAATTAAAAGAGCGAGGAATCCCCACTGTATTTTATGTTTCGCCTCAAATCTGGGCATGGAAATTCAATCGGATTTTTTTTATCAAAGAACAGATTGCGTTGATGCTTACCCTCTTCCGATTTGAAGAAGAAATTTATACTGAATACGGCGTGAATGCTAAGTTTGTGGGTCATCCCATCACCAAACGAATTCCAGAAAAACTAAAAAAAGAACCAGTCATCACAGAGAAACTTCCGGATTCCCACCACGGTTATACCGTTGGACTTCTTCCTGGTTCTAGAAAGGGTGAAATCCATAGGTTAATTGATCCTATACTTGGAACGGCTGCACTCCTCCACGAACAATGTAAATTAGAGAAAAAGAAAATTGTTTTTCTTCTTCCGAATATCAACGCCAAAGAAGAATCATTTCTTTTAGAAAAAATCAATTCCCTAAAACAAATCCATCCCGACATCCAAATCCATTATATTTGGAATGCATCACTTCGAGTGATGGAAACAAGTGACCTACTCCTCATTGCCTCCGGGACAGCAACCCTAGAGGGACTATATTTTGAAACTCCAATGGTAATTCTATATAAAGTAAGTTTATTTACTTATTTTTTGGGATCTTTACTGATGAAATCCAAGTTCATTGGTCTTGCGAATATATTATCTGGCGAGGAAGTCTGCCGAGAAATCACCCAAAACGAATGCCAACCTAAATATATTTTTCAGGAGGCATGGAAGATACTTTCCAATTCAAAACTCAGGAATAAAATCAAAGGGATTTTGCGGGATGCCAAAGAAAGAGAACTAGGAACTACCAATGCTTCCAAAAAGGCAGCAAAGGAAATCCAATCACTCCTTAGATCCCTTCCGAATTAATCGAACCACACGATTTTCCCAAGTTCCAATCCAGGACTTGGGCTTCAAATCTGAATACAAAAAATATCCTTTGATGGTCTCTTCATCACTTGGTCTTATGCGAATTCCCACAGAATCCAATTCTATGCTCAGTTCTTTTGTTCCATTCCAAAGAACCTTGTTTTCTTCAGGTAATATATTTAATGAATAAGTTTGATTTTCCCATTCCAAAGACCACTCACCACCAAACGCAGGTAATTTGGCAATCTCAGGGGCAATATCCGCAGGATTTTTAGATTCCTTACACTGATAAATAAAAAATAAAACGAGAAAAAGATTAACAAAAACTATTTGATAACGCATTTATTTTCCTCTTCAGTAAAACTAAAACTTCCTCTAGACTCCCCGACAAGTCCATAAGTTGTAATGGCATAGTTTCCATTTTTATTATTTCCATATCCTTTCAGATCCAAAGAATCGCTAGAAATAACTAAATTGGAAATATAATCCATATCCGAATATCGACTTAAATCAAATTCCATTTGGAATGGTTTTTTCAAAGGATCTAAATTCATTTCTAATTTGGAAACCAAATCCGCCTCTTTTAATTGAACTCCATATAATTTCAAAAAATAAGATGTTCGTGCATCCTTATGTAAACTATAATAATCACTTCCAATGCTATTAAAACTATAATCTAAACCAACATGGGTTGGCCTAAGTTCGGTACCACATAAATTCATCCACGGTTCAGACCAAGGGTATTCATTCAAATACAAACTAAAACCAAAGTTAGGTGTTTTACTAGCAAAATAAGAGATCATTGAAACCTTCGAACCAGTATTACCAAGGTTCCAATTTAGATTCATCCTACCATCCTTAACCACAAGGTTACCTTTCGATTCGCCAAGAGATTGTGAACCTCCAAACGGAAAAAAATTGGAAATCTGAATTCCAAAATCTAAGTTCATTGATTCCAAAAAGTATTTATAAACCTTTTTTTGATAAAAATACTCTTCTGGAATCAACTTCTCTTGGCGTTCCCTGATTTCTTCTAAGGTCTCCTTTTTCCAATCCTCATATAAAGGTTTCCATTCACTTCCAGTTAAGTCAGGTGTTTGAAAATTGAGTTTAGTTTTGGAAGTCATAGGATAATAAAAAGATCCATCGGCTTTTTTCGAACGACTCCATACACTTAGCCCAAGGCCAGAAAGATGTGAAGGTTTCCCAAAAAGTAACGAATCAAAATTAAAACTCCATTCGTTTCCCTGGTTAAGTTTCAAAGACAGAGATCCTTTCTCTAATTGTAAAAGTTTCGAATCCCATTGAATTTCTGATCCTAAAATTTCTCCTCGAAGTTGGAACCATTTGTTTTTGTCTCCAGATTCCAAAAGATCTAAATTTCCTTTTAAAACTCCAGACAAAGGAAGAGTAAAATTACCCGACAAATCGGATATTCTTTCTGCTATATTTTCAATGGATTCAATTTGGAATTCAAAATGACGTTCTAAAAGTGGCTCCTTGGCATTTTCAGTTTTTACCGAAGTTTTGATTCGGAAGTCTGTTCCTAAAAATTCCCTTTCTTCTTTGTTTGGAGTGAATAAAAATACTTCACGAAATCTAAATCCATCCAGTATGTAATTTTCAAAAAAGGGAATGGGTATAAAGGAATTTTCGAATTCAACATCTCCACTCGCAGTTAACCCAGAAACGGAATCTCGAAATATCTTGCCTTCGCCAGAAATGACTGCTGAATGTACATTGGAACCGAATAAATAATTGGTTAGGATGATGGCTTCTTCCGATGGGTAGTTTTTCCATTTAAACTCAAATTGGAAATCATCTAAACTTGTTTCTGAAAATTCACCTTCACCCTTAATGCGAGTTGTATTAGGAATCCAAAACCAACCATTGTTATAGGTAAGAAATAGTTTTTTATTCTTTCGTTTTAAAACAATATCCCAACCTTCTTTCCAATCCACCAATGTGGAATCATTTTGTTTGACGGTAAGCCTAGCATCATGAAATCGAATGTCTTTTAGTTTGCTCTTTTGAGCATATTCAATGAGTTGGTTTCGTAAACTCACATTCTCATTTAAAACCAAATGTGGACTATAAAAATCAATTTGTTCGACTGTAGGAGATTTCTTAAAATAACTCGAGAGTCGAAAGGTAACTTTTTTTACCTTCAACATATGGTCGTTAAAGGAAAAGTCTTCTTCATTGGAAACCACGAGATCTTCAATGATAAGCCCTTCGCGGAGAGAAAAATCTAATACTCCAATATCAACCGCTTTGCCAAGTTCTTTGTTGATGGTGTAAGTAACTACTTTCCTAAGTTGGACAAGGGGAATGCGATAGTTACGGAGGTAATACTCCAAACCATAATAACCAAGTAGAAAAACAAAAAAGATGAAACCTAGAGCTAAAAATGAAAATAGAACCCGCTTGTTTTCACGGATTCTATTAAGTAGGTTTATCAAGGTTTGCCTATAAACAAATAGGCGTTGGAAAGAGAAGATACGTTCCAAAAGAACTTAGAGTTTGCCCTCCGGCTGCAACACTTCCAAACATTCTTTCTGAATGGACTTCAGAGTTTCGTTGTTTGGAAATTCTTCCAACCCTAAATTGGCAACTTGCAATCCTTTTTGGTAAAATCCTGTATTCTTATACTCAAAACCCATTTTTAAATACGTTTTCGCAGCTGTTTCAAAATAGAATTCGTCCTTCTTTTGGTTCCCTTTGGTATAGGTTTTGGTAAGGGTTGCGAGCGCAGGATAATATTCCCGTTCCGCCACAAGGGATTGTACCACTAGTTTTTTTCGCTCCATCAGGTTTGTGTTTTTGTCCAAACGTTCTGATTGGTTTAAAAATTGAATGGCTTTAGAATATTCGTTTTTTCCGACATAGGCTTTTCCCATAGTGAGATTCCACTCAGAGAGTTGCACCGGGTTGGACTTGGCCTGGTTCACTTGGTTCAGAGTAGAAATAGTCTCATCATATTTTCCTAAATCGAGCAAAAGTTTTCCTTTGCGGATAATTAGTTTGTCTCGGGATTCGTCAGATAGAGAGAGGGATTTGAGATCAGCATCGATAGATTCGATTTGGGCCATATGGGACCCGGTATTTACTTTGGAAACTCCTAGTTTTTGGTTTCCTTGATTTGATGCACAATTTCCAAATGCCACTACCAACGCCAAAATTAGGGTTAGTGGGAGAATCGATTTCATTAGCCTACCTTTAGTTTGTCTAATTCCTCTAAGAAATTCTTAGTTTCTGTGTCTCTATCCTTTGTTTCCATTGGGAAAAAAAGAACAGCGTCCTGAGACAGCTCATTTAAAAACCGAGAGGGGGCACTCTCGATTTGCTCCCCAAATTTGCGTCTTGTACGAGCCGAAGTCAAGTACAATTTTCGCCTTGGGCGAGTCATACCCACGTAGAGAAGCCGTCTTTCTTCATCGACTACTTCCCCTTCTTCTTCTATAACACGTGAGTTCGGTAAAATTCCCTCTTCTAGGCCCACTAAAAAAACTAAATCGTATTCCAGCCCTTTGGACTGGTGCATGGTCAAAAGTTGCACTCGACGATCTTCTTCATCTTCTTTAGGTTCATCTTCCATGAGGAGAACAAGCCTTTGTAAAAAGTCAAAAATCGTTGCCTTGCCCTCACGGCCCTCTTCGTCTTCAAAAAAGGACAACATGTTCACAAGTTCACTTAAATTGTAGATCCGGGCTTTGATCACCTTCTCCTCCGTCTCTTCTAGGGAAATTTCCCTCTCAAAACCAATTTGGGTGATCATTTCCCGAAGCACCGGGGCCAATTTCGGTGACATCGCAAACTTCTTTTTAAAAGCATCTACCATTTCTACAAATTGGTAGATTTCTTGTCTGACCTTAGCTTTTATTTCGGGTAAATAGTCAGGACTCTCAATCATTTTATGAAAGATTTCATAAAGAGAAAGTTTGTGGGTAAACGCTTCCTCTTGGAGTTTTTGCATGGTACCAGGACCAATTCCCCTTTTGGGGTAGTTGATGATACGAAGGAGCGAATAATCATCCTTGGGATTGGCGACATAGCGCAGGTAAGATATACAATCTCTAATTTCTTTCCGATCAAAGAAATTATAACCGCCCACAACTTTGTAAGGAATACTTCGGTTTCGAAGTTCCTCTTCAAATGGCCGGGATTGGAAGTTGGTGCGAAAGAGAATGGCAATTTCCTTTCCCTTAAATTCATTTTTGATGAGCAAGGTTTGGATCCTCCCTGCTACAAAAATCGCTTCTTCCCTTTCATCAGCAGTTTCATAATATTCCACGCGTTCTGCGGAAGGGATTCGGCTATATAAAGTTTTTTCCTTACGACCTTTGTTGTTTTGGATGAGGGAGTTTGCGGCTTGGATGATGAGTGATGTAGACCTGTAATTTTCCAGAAGCCTCACTACTTTTGCATGAGGGAATTCCCTTTCAAAATTAAGGATGAGTTGGACATTGGAACCGCGAAAGGCATAAATACTTTGGTCGTCATCTCCTACCACACAAAGGTTGTCACTTTTCCCGCGAAATAAAGATAAAAACTCATATTGGAGTTGGTTTGTATCTTGGAATTCATCCACAAGATAGTATTCGTGTTTTCTTTGGTAATAGGCTGCAATTTCAGGAAATTCGGCTAACAGGCGTTTGGGAAGAAGAATCAAATCATCAAAATCAATGGCGTTTTTTTCTTTTAATCCCTCTTCATACATCGAAAAGACTTCTGCGGCCACAAGGTCAAACTCACCGGTAAGCCCATTGTCCTTTGGATGCACTTGGGTATTTTTAGCATAAGAAATGCGGCGAAGGATTTCTTTCGGTGGCACTTTTTTTGGATCGAGTCGTTTGGACTTCAATAGGTCAGAAACAAAGGCTTCTTGGTCTGTTCCATTGAATAATAAAAAAGTTTCGTTATAACCTAGTTTGGTAATATGTTCTTTTAAAATCTTTAAACCTAACGAATGAAAGGTGGAAAGTGTGATTCCTTTGAGTTTTTCTCGGGGAACCATTTTCCTAAGGCGTTCTGCCATCTCTTTGGCACTTTTATTGGTAAAAGAAAGGGCCACAATTTTACCAGCAGGGATTTTTACACCCTCCACCATATGGGCAATCCGGTTGGTGATGACCCTGGTTTTTCCAGATCCAGCTCCTGCAAAGACCAGAAGGGGACCTTGGATGGTAGAAACTGCTTCCATTTGTGCCGCATTTAATTTCATAAGGAGACCGGTAAGGGACATAATCCAAGGAAATCCGATCCGGTCGAGTGAAAAACGGCTGTTCTTTATTACTTAGGAGCAGTTTCCTTCCACGATTTGTTTTGGCCATGAAAGTTTAGAAAACCAGCAAAAATAGGGTCCTCTTCTACTGGTAAAACAGAGCGGAAACGAATCCAATCGAGAGTTGTATACAAAGCAATTTCAGAAAGTCCTACTTTGCCATCAGTAAAGAAAAAATTACCATTTAACTCTTGTTTGATATAATTCAAAATAGAACTGATTCTAAGGGCATTTTTAGTTAAATATGGTGCGGCATCCGGTTTGATTCCTTCTTTGTTCAAATAAAAGATAAGAATGGCATTATCCAAAGCTTGGTCAATGGCCGTCTGTAAATTAGCTTCCCGGTAGTGATGAGGACCCGCTTTTGGTCTAAAATTGCCTGACCCTTTGGTTTCAAAAAGATAATCGATGATGGTGTGGCTATCCCAAATTTTTACATCGTCAATTTCTACATAGGGAACTTTCCAAAGGGGATTTTTGTCTCGGAGTTCCTTTTGGCCTGCTTCTGTCATCGTATCAACTAAGGTAAAGGGAATTCCCATTTCCGAACAAATAAAACGAATCCTTCTTACGAAAGGTGAAGTAATGCTACCATATAATTTCATAAGTAGATAGTTTTATCTATGCTTCCATCCTTCAAGATTAAGTTTTTTTATAATTCCAAAAAATAAGGGAAATCTCAATACAGTTTGTAGAAAGTAAAAATCTAATTTCTAAGGTATAAAAGTGAAAGAAAGAAAAAACTGGAAAGACCTCTACCGCACTCCTATTTATACTCTAGCAAGTTTTGATATCCAACTCCCCCGTTCCGTGGAAGAAAAAACCTATTATGTATTAAAATCAAACAACTGGGTCAATGTGGTTCCTATCACCAAAACGGGAGAAATTTTACTCATCAAACAATACAGACATGGAATCGGAGAAGATAGTTTGGAAATTCCAGGAGGAATTGTAGACGAAGACGGACCTGGTTCCGAACTTATTTCTGCCCAGAGAGAACTAAGAGAAGAAACAGGATATGCCACTGATCAGGCAAAATACAAATTACTCGCAAAGTTTTCTGGTAATCCAGCTATGTTTACTAACTGGTCCTATTCCTATGTTGCCTACGATGTTGAGCCAATTCATGAAGTTGAGTTGGATGAAGGAGAAGATATCGAAATTGTTTTAAAAAAACCTGAGGAAGTAAAACGCCTGTTAATTGATGGAACCATTCACCATCCGCAAATGGCAGCAGCGCTTGGAATCTATTTTTTACAATCCCAGTGATAACCTAACGATTGTAGAGTTTTTTGCTAGAGAACCTTCGGAGATTCACATTCATTCTTTAGCGAATTCTAAAAAATAAACCCAACTATTCTTTAGAAAAATCCCCAAGATTTTCGAAATCGCTGGAAATTTTAAGATAAGTTTGAGACTGTATATATATGAGAAAGTTCATCGCAAATTCAATCTTAGTACTTATCATAATGTTTAGCACCGTTTCGCTTTTTGCGGAAAGTGGAGAAACACTAGAACCGATCACCATTACGGTCCAAAAGGGTGAAACACTCTCTCTGATTTCAGAAAGACATTTATCCGACCCAAAACGCTGGCCTGAACTTTTAAAACACAATAAAATACCAAATCCTGACCTAATCAAACCAGGCCTCACTCTAGTGGTTCCCGTTTTTCTCCGTAAAGCGGTAGTTGGTGTCACCGAGTTTGTAATGGGTCAAGTGGAATGGAATGGAACTGGTGGAAAAGGACCTTGGGTTCCATTGAAACTCGGACAAGAACTCCACCCTAATGACCAAATCAAAACGACGGGAAAAGGAAAAACCGATGTCCAGATCAATAATGTGGGTATGGTTAGAATTTTAAACAATAGCCATTTTGAAATAAAGGGGGAAGAAAAAAAAGGTGGGCCAATCGCAGTAGCCTTATTCAAAGGAAGTTTAGATGCTAAAGTAACTAAATCAAATCCACCTACCACCGAACACAAGTTCAATATCGTAAGCCCCTCTTCCACTGCAGGTGTACGTGGTACAGAGTTTCGTGTTGAATTAGATGATAAACTAAGTTCCACAATTTCCTGTTTCGAGGGCGTGGTTGATGTAGCTGCACAAGGAAAAACTGTCGAGTTGAAACAGGGTATGGCAACTTTTGTTGAAAAAGGAAAATCTCCCGTGCAACCTTATAAAATTCCAGAAGCACCTCGCCTAAAAGAAGAATAGAAGGAATATGAATCGGAATTTATTACTCATCCTAGGAATTGTTTTTTTAACATTTAGTTCTCTTGTTTCCAAACCAACAAGAGAACTTCGCATTGTGATCGATGCAGAGGCAGATGCAAATTTTGAACTAGAACTTTGGCAAGAAAAACCAAATGAATCTGGTGATACAATTGCACCGAAACCTCCAGAATCCATTCTGTTTAAAGGAAACCGAATCACGGTAACCCCAAAAGATAATTTTGAATACTTTCGTGTTCGTAGGTTAGGTGAATATGGTGCGAAAGGATTTTGGACTCAAGTTTATTCTACAAACGTCGATCCAGGTTCCCCACTCTCTGTTCCCAAAGAATTCGTAGCTAAGAAGACTTTTGTACCCCAAGCGGAACCCAAAAAAGTAGTATCGGTTGTCTCAACAGATAGTTTCATTATCGTAAAAGAAAAGGAAGAGTCTGTAAGGTACTTAACAAAGAACCAATTGACACTTAATCCTTCTGATGATGCTTCTGGTATTGCAGAGGTTCGATACAAACTAGGGAATTCACATTGGAATTCTGCAAAAACTTTAACATCGATTCCCGTTCAAGAAGAAGGTAATTACAAATTTCTTTATTTTTCACTGGACCAAGCGGGAAATAAAGAACCGATGCAAGTTTTGGATTTTATTAAAGATGTTTCCCCGCCAGAAACTAAAATGGAATGGGTAGGTCCAAATTCCTTAGGAAAAGGAAAAAATCTGTATATATCGCAAGAAACTAAGATAAAACTGACAACGAAGGATCGTTTGAGTGGACCAAAAGACATACTAGTAGCTTACACTTGTCAGTCGGGAACTCAAACTGAGTTTAAACCTTACAATGCAGAAATATCTATTTTCGATTTAAAGTCAGTTTGTAAGGGATCCTTTCAACTTTTTTACTATGCAGTTGACCGAGTGGGAAATGAAGAAGCGGTTAAAACTTTAAATTTTCAATTAGGTAGTGAATCGAATTAAAAGATTCTATGATTGTGTATTGCCCCAAATTTAAGGCATAGAAACATTGGCCTAAGAGATGAAGAAAAACCTTTCTTTGGCCATTTTCAAACACCGCGATTTTCGTTTTTTTATAGTGGCCAGGTTCTTTATGGTCCTTGCGATCAATATCCAAGCCACTATTGTTGGTTGGCAAGTTTATGAACTTACTGGAAGTGTTTTAGACTTAGGTCTTGTTGGTCTTTTTGAAGCGATTCCCTCCATTGTAGTTTCACTCTATGCTGGACATTTAGCGGATCTTAGAGATCGTCGCAATATCATTGTTATCTGTTTATTCTTTTTACTTCTCTGCTCTTTGACCTTATTTGCTTTTACAGGCCCACTCGGGTTTTTACTTGTTCAATACAAAGCCTATCCGATCTTTTTAGTGATTTTAGTTTCTGGAATTGCTAGAGGTTTTATTTCACCGGCAATTTTTAGTTTTGTGACACAACTTGTTCCCAGAGAACATTACCCTCACTCGGCTGCTTGGATGGGAACTTCTTTCCAAGCTGGTGCGGTCATTGGCCCGGCACTTGGTGGGATTGTTTATGGAAGTTTGGGAATGCAAGCGGCATATGCACTGGATTCATTTTGTATCGGACTTCCCTTTTTACTTTTTTTCTGGATAACAAAACGAAGCCTTCCGGAACGAAAAGAAAAAGAAGCTTTAAAAGATAGCCTACTCAAAGGTCTTCGTTTTGTATTAAAAAACGAAATTATGTTAGGTGCAATGGCACTAGATATGTTTGCTGTTCTTTTTGGAGGAGCTGTGGCTCTTTTGCCAGTATATGCAAAAGACATTCTTTTTGTTGGTTCGGAAGGACTCGGATACTTACGAGCAGCTCCCTCTCTCGGTGCACTTCTAATGGCATACTATCTCACATACAAACCACCTCTAGAAAAATCGGGCAGGGTTTTATTACTTTGTGTCTTTGGATTTGGAATTTGTATGTTGGTATTTGGACTTTCCGAATCCTTTTTACTCTCACTATTTGCCTTATTTCTATCGGGAGTTTTTGATAGTGTTTCCGTTGTGGTACGTTCTACCATTATGCAAACCATGACTCCAGAAGATATGAGGGGACGGGTAAGTGCCATTAATAAGGTATTTATTGGATCTTCGAATGAAATTGGAGCCTTTGAATCCGGACTTTCTGCAAAAATCCTAGGCCCTGTAGGATCAGTGGTTTTTGGAGCTACCATGACCCTACTGATTGTATTTTTTACCTTTCGGTTCTCTCCTAAGCTAAAAGAATTAGAACTGAAAAACTGGGTCTAAAAGTGCTTGGAAAATCTCTTTTCTGGGGAATACTGGACAAGCCATGTCAGACTTGATCCATGATTCCAAAATCCCTGCCGATAAAAAACACACTCTTATACTTCTCATACAAACGATGTTAAACGACGTGAATAAACAAATCACGCATTTAGGTATCAATAACTATATGAAACTACAAGATGAAATTGCAAAGATTCTTGTTCCAGTCATAGAAGACAAAATGGAATAACTTCCTAACCGCTGGAACAAATTGGTGATATTTTGCCCAAGGTTTTCAGTCGATTTTTTATAAAGATCATCCATTCAGGCGGATTCGTTTTCTCTTTTACCTGACAAAACGAAATTCTGCGATTTTCTGTCTGGATCCAAATCCATAAATTTTTTCCCTTCCAAAAGTCTGTATTTCCAAACACTATTGCATTAGAATCCAAAACAAAATTCTCTTTAGGACGAGTCCCATCCCAAAGAGATAACGACAGAACCTTTTCGCCATTAGAAAGACTTACCTTAGTTCCTAAAAAATGATTTTGGAAACGAAGTTGTAAATTCTCACCCTCACTCTCCTCCCAAATCGGATCGATTTTGCTATAAGAATATTCATACCGATTTCCAAGTTTTGAACGAACCTGACCGACTAGTCCCAAGGTTTGTTTATATGCCATCGCAAGTGCATTCGAATTGGTATCAAAAATTCCATCCTGATTAAAAAGAATATTTGTTTGAAATAGAGAATTTTCAAACTGACCTACGGAATACATACGTAATGTATTACTGTTTCCATTTGGATCTTCAGAATTTTCTATCGATTTAGAAAGTGGATTGGCCTCCCATAATACTCTTTTCCATTCTCCGAGGAATTCTTCTATGACGGAAGGGTGATCCATTTTTACAAAGATTTCTTTATTTTTATCCCTTGCAGAAACTGAATAGTTATAAGAACCAGTGAAAACAATCCTGTCATCAATAATCATTGTTTTGTGATGTAAAAGCCCTCCTAAATAACGATCATTTTTATAAACAAAATCAACATTTCCATCTTCATATATTTGAGATGGAAATTCTAAGTTTTGACTAAGGTAAACTCCTTCCGGATTAGAACTCATAGGCATATTATAAATTCCTTCTACACGCACTCCCCTTTTACTTGCTTCTAATATTTTTAAACTAAGGATAGGATCATAATGAGAATATATTAAATATTTAATTGAATGCTTTGCTGATGCGACTGCATCGATTAACTCTTGTTGGATTTCCAAACCCGCTTCAGGGGAAACCCAATACACTAAACTACCAATTTTAAAATTACCGCCTGGGTTTTTACCAAGAAGTGTAGAATGAATCTCTGCAATTTCTTCTAAGGAAATGTTTTGGGTCCAAAACACATTGTGATCCGTATACAATCCATGTGTGGTATAGTTCCCAGTGCCTGCAAAAAAACGTAATCCGTCAAAAATCCAAATCTTTGTATGATGGATCCCAGATCCAGACCATCTTTTGATTTCGAGGCCAAATGATAATAATTCAGAATAATCTTCTTCTTTATCTCCATAGAGTTGAATTTCCACACCCAACCTTTTTTTCAAATATAGTTCGGTAAGGATTTCATAATCATCGATCGAATATAAATACGCATGGATCGAAACTTTTGCTTTGCGAATTTCCGAAATTAAAGCGTCTTTTACTATCCTCTTTTTTTCTTCTGCCACATTCCGACCCGGGTAGGAAAAGTATAACTCTGAAATAGGAGAAGTTGGAAAAAGTAACCAAGAAAGATCCATTTTTTGTTTAGGCTTATGACAAAATAGAAAAAACAAAAAAGTTAATATAAGTATAATTCGAATATGAATCTTCATATTTCCAACCTCCCAAACACATATCCAAAATTTGATTTGATGCCAATGGATTCTGGTAAAAAAACCTGAGAGAAACCTATTCCAAGTTCAAAAGAAGATATTTCTTTTAAAGAAAGTTCAAAAAGTCCCTCTCCGATATAAAACACTTCAAAATCTCTTTTATGAAAACTAATCCTTCCATCCGAAGAACCACCAACCTTGTAAGGTAAAAAGTAGGAACCTACCATTTTTGCAACAAACTGATGATAGGTGAATTGTAAAACAAGTTCGCTCAAATATCCGAAACACTTTCCGTTTCTCAATGCAATGTTTTTTTCATAGCCAGATTCAGTTACCGCAGCTGAAGGAAAAATCTGGAAAATTTGAGAAATATAAGGAGTTTGTCCAGGATGTGCCCCTAATGACACATAACCTTCGCGAATGATTTGGTTTTTAGAATTTCTTTCTTCTCTGTCAGATAAAAAATGAGAACTCCTCACCAAAACATCACCGAACTGAAGTTCGGCCCCCCATTGAATGGCCTCCCCTGAAATTGGAATGGATCCTGGTGAATTTGCTATTTTGGAATTCGTTCTGTCATTACCCTTCGCCCATAAAAAATCAAATTTCAGTTCCAATATATACAAATCCCAACCCAAACCCAAGTTTCCATTTACTAGTGAATCACCATCTGCCCCTGAATTTTTTGTTTCTCTTGGACTGTCTTTTACGTGCCTTCCCCAACTTCCTAATTCAATATACTGAATTCCCAATCGCAGGTTTAAATTATCTCCATACACAAACCCAAAGGAATGTCGGCGATGGTGGCTTTGTTTGTATTCCTTTGGCTCTAAGTCTTCCCAAGGACCAGTTTTTCCCTTATTAGAATAGGAAAGAAGAGAATGAAACCTATCTTTCTGAAATATCAAAGATCCCGAATACTGGTCCCAAAGAAAAAACTGTAAGGTCAAATTTGTTTGAGGTTGGAATTCTAAAAATACTCCATCTCCACAATCAAAACTTGTTTGAAAACTCTGAGGCCGAAACTTATGTTCCCGGCGACCTACCCCGAAAAGAAATTTAGAAGTTTCAAACCCAATATAATTGTTTTTCCCTAAATAAAAAGGTTTTAATCCAGTTTCCTTTCCTGTTGTCAATTGGATGTCTAAATCCCAAACTACTTGTTCTCTTTTGTTTTTATCTTTAAGACCAACAAACATTGATTTGCCTGAAATTCTGTTTAAATAAGAGACATTTTGAAAATCTAAACCAATTGGGGTTGTTTGAAAATCCCAACCGGGAGTATGATTCTTTTTGTTACTGACAGTTTCTTTTAAAAATAATTCATAACCTAGTATCCCAACCTCTACTCCAACTCCGTATTTTGGAGTATTTACAACTAACAAATAGAAAACGAAAAAAATACAAACCGGAGATTGATTCAAAATTCCTCACGGTATATTTCAAAGTCCTCTGCGGACATTCCGTTAGAGCCAAATTTTAGCCAAAGAAACTCACCGGTAACTACTGTGATACGAAAGGGAGAAAAACTTTCTTTATGACCGAATGAAGAAACTAACTTAGAACTTTGTTCTATTTTTTTTCTGATTTGGATGGATTCCCCTGAAGCAATTCCGTTTCCAATGGTTTGAGTTGTTTTGACTGTAAGAAGTAAGTCCGAATCTTTTTGGAAAATAGGGAAAAACCAATCTTTACCGTCAGGATCCACAATCCAGGCACAATGTCCTGGGTTCAAAATGGTTGTGTTTAGCATAAAAGTTTTACCGCCATTTACGGAAGGATTAAGATTTGGAAACCTAGATTGATACGAGACGAGATCATCTGTGCTCGTTTCGTCTTCCACTAGATAGAAACTCAAATCTTCAGTATTTGCAGAACGGTTACATAGATAGATCCACTCGTTTTGTGAATCTTTAGGATTAGGAAAAATGGCTTCAATTTGAACTGGTCCCTTTCGTTCTAAAAAACTTTTGGCTTGAATTAGCGAAGGATCGGTAAAATAAGAATAAAGTTGTTCTTCTGGTGAAAATGGAAACGGTCCTTGTGAATTTACCGAATATGTATTTGTTCCTGATGATATTAAGGTGAGAGGGATGGACCCATTTCCATTCCCTAACTTTAGTTCTGTTTGGTGACTAAGAGAAAAGTTGGTAAGATAATTGAATTCACCTTCGCCCTTTCTAATTTCCAAACTGCGATGTTTGGAACTACCTGGGCTTCTAAAGTCAGATAAACAATGATTAGAAGGAGTCATAGACCTGGAAAAAAGAATGGGACTAGGCTCTGGATGTAAGGAACGTGTCCCTCCGATTGTCCATTCCTTAATTGACATTGGCTCCCAAGAAAAGGCAACCGACTCATCCTTCTCCTTGCTCAAGTAACGAAGGGAATAGAAATTCTCGGAAAAAAATCCATCGGGCAATTGGTAAAAATCCTCTCCATTACATGTGGAAGGAAAAGTTGCCAAGGTTTGAAACCGAGTTCCAATGGGTTTCCAAAATTGATAGGTATTACCATTTTCTCTTTGGAATGAAACCAAGCCCTCTTCAAAACCTGTAAATCCAAAATCTAAAAAGGGAGATTGGTTCGGGTTATATTCGAGTAAATCCGTATATATATTTTCCGCCAAACTATTGTTTACGGAACCGGGACTGATTTGAAATCCATAAGGTAAAAAATTAAGTGAGGACCCCGTCCTAACATGGGGATACTGCGTACCAAAAGCATCGAGTTGAATGGAGAATCTGTTTTGCGATTGAAACCTAAGTAAATGATAAAGCGATATACTAGGAATAAAAGAAACTTGTTCTTTCTCTTTTCGATTTTCCCAACGGAAACTGGGAATTTGAAAAACAACTTTCGGGATAGAAAATGGTTTTTCCTTTTCTAATAGATTCCAACCAGACCATAGTTTTCTTGTGATAAGAAATACAGCTCCTTTCTCCAAAATCCATTCATCCGCTGACAAGGGATAAACGGTATTTTCAAAAATCCATTGGAGCGAGGATCCATCACAGGTATCTCCAGTATTTTGGAATTCAAAATACGCAGGTAATGGCAGTTGGGAATCAAAATGGTTTCCTGGATAAAATTCAGTGATTTGGATTTGGTCGGCAAGGCAACCTGCTGGACTACCTTCTTTGATTTTTTTTTCCAATCGGTTGGGGAGTCCCGGATTTCCACAAAACCGATCCTTAGAATTCCAAAACTTATATTGGTTTCGACAAGAGATGGGATTTGTTTGGTTAGAAAAAAAATCATACCCTTGGCGAAAGTAGAATTCAGAATCTTGGTATTCAGAATTTCCCCAACGAACAGACATTTGTGTTCCTAAATCGGTAAGGAATTCTTTGGGAATGGGTATGCTAAAAAATCCAGTTTCATCGGAAAAAACTGTTGTTGCCCTAGGTAAAATTAATTTGGTTCGTTTGGAAAAAAGATCAGAAGAAAAGGTTTTACGAACTCCCTCCTTTTCCAGATCCAAAGAATCTGAACTAGGACAGATCACAAATTCATTCGGGTTTTCCCATTCTAAAAATCTTTGGAAAGAAGACTCGGAGTGTCGAAAAAGCTCGGATACTTTCGGTTCTCCCGGAACACACTCTCGGAACCACTTATCATTTTGTGTTTGGATTTGGTCTGTAATTTCATTTAAATCGGGACAAGGAAAATCAAAGGAAAGAACTGGTAGTTGGTTTAGAGTTCCGTCGATACTTGGTTTAAAAAAGACAACCTCACATACATCTTTGGTTCTTTGTAAAAATAATGGATGAGGTACAGCGAATGTCTGATAGGTGGTAAGACCACTGGACCAAATTTGGGTTTCCCATTCTAAAAGAAATCCTTCTTTATCAGATTCTTTTTTCCATTTTCCATATTCCGTGAGTAAAGCATTTCCCCCTTTTCCTTTCCAATTCCAAGAAAGATATTCGTTTGGTCCTTCTGCTAGTAAGGAAAAACCTTGTTTCCACCTGTTTGCACCCTCTTCATCGGTTTTCCAACAAATCCGAAATTTTGCACCTAACTCTCGTAAATATAAGGATATGGGAAGGGAATAAAGGCAAAAAACACCTGAATCGAAATGAGTATAACTAGTGTTTTCAATTAAGTTTCCTTCCTCTTCTGCAATTCCATATTGAAACTCAAATTTTGGTGATTCACTGTAACCATCACCATAAAGCAAAAAGGGAGATTTTTCTTTATTTTGACAAAAACCAAGAAAAAAAATTAGAAAGATTATACCTAGTTTTTTCATCTCCCACCTCAAACGCTTTAGGTGAGAAAGTGAAACTTATGGTTCTATTTTTTTTAAGTTTCTTATACCTGAATATATTTTTTCTGCAAGGACAGGACCAATTCCCGGAACCTCTTTAAGTTCCCCTATCGTTGCATCGGTTACTTTCTTTTTGGCTTGGAAATAGGATAATATACTTTTTCGGCGACTGGCACCAATATCAGGTAAATCATCCAAAATAGTTTTTAATGCTTTTTTCTTTCTTTGAACCCTTTGGAAGGTAACTCCAAACCGGTGGGCCTCATCTCGTAAATTACGAAGAAGGCGCATCATAGGAGAATGAATGTCAAAGCTGTAAGGATGTTTTTCCCCTGGAAAATAAATTTCCTCTCTTTTTTTAGCAAGGCCTACCATTGGAATATGACCGAGCTCCAGGGCATTTGCCGCTTCCGCAGCGCGAGATAATTGTGTTAGTCCTCCGTCGATGACAATAAGATCGGGGAGAGGTTCTTCTTCATTCACCAAGTGACTAAGCCTTCGTGCAATGACTTCATGGATCATCCCAGGATCATTGATCCCTTCATATCCACGCATTTTATAATGTCTATAACCTGCCTTATACGGTTTTCCATCCACAAACATCACACCACTTGCCACCGGGGAAGAACCTTGGAAATGAGAAATATCGTAACATTCGATTGTTCTTGGTAAAACTGGTAAATTTAATTTTTCTTGCAATTCTTTCATCGCCACTGATTGGTCACGTAGTTTGGTTGCAAGAATTCTTTCGGTCAAACTAAGATCGGCATTTTTTTCTGCCAAACGAAGGAGTGATTTTTTAGGACCCATTTCTGGAAATTTAAGTTTGATCGAAGTTCCAAATTTTTCAGTGATGGCTTCCAAAAACACATCATAGTTACCTTTCGCAGAAGGAGGCAAAAAAACAATACTTGGAAGTAAAGTGGCGTTTAAATAATAATCACGTAAAAAAGAAGCAAACACTTCGTCGTCATCGGAAAAGGAAAGTCCCTTGAGAGGAAAAGATTTTTTGCCTTCCAACCTTCCCCCTCGCACTTCAAGGATAATCATTTGACCTTCATCATCCCTTTTGCTAATTCCAAGAATATCTTCGTCTCCTCCATCCATACTAACAACAGTTTGTTTTTCCCTAATTTGGATAATTTTTTCAATGCGAGTTTTTAGAAATCCAGCACGTTCATATTCCATTTTTTCGGAGGCTTGGATCATCGCCGTTTTTAATCCAGAAACCAATCGTTCCTTTTTTCCCTCTAAAAAACTAAGAATCTCATCAACTAACTCAGAATAGGTTTCCTTGGAAATATTTCCTTGGCAGGGACCAAGACAACGCCCCATATGAAAGTTAAGACAAGGCCTTTGTGGTTTTGCCAGAGGGAGTTTTAATTTTGTTTTGCGAATTGGAAAGATTCTATGAATCAATTCCAGGCTGTCCCTAGCCGCTTTGACATCGGTAAATGGACCAAAATACCTGTCCCCATTGTCTTTGACCTTTCTTGTCAAAAATACCATAGGAAAATCTTCACTTGTGGAAACACAAAGGAAGGGATATTTTTTATCGTCCTTTAACCTAACATTAAACTTGGGATTGTATTTTTTAATGAGGGTTGCTTCAAGGAGTAATGCTTCCTTTTCTGTACTTGTAGCAATCCAATCCAAATCATAGAGTTCCACATAGAGGGCTCTTGTCTTTCGGTCTTTTTGGTTGGGATTTAGATAAGACCTGACTCGCGACTGGAGTTTTAGAGCCTTCCCTACATATATCACTTCCCCACCTACATTTTTCCAAAGATAACATCCGGGAAGACTCCCTAAGTTTTTAATCTTTTCCTGGATTGTTTTTAGAACTAGTGAGTCTTTCATATTGGTTTTTAGCGGGAATTTTACGTTTACAATTCTTAGACGATTTGTATCCCTAGGGTATGGATATGCGTAAATTGATCAAATTTATAATTTTTGGTCTAGAGGGTTTTAATTACGGAATCGGCTTTCCCACTCTGCTTGTTTATATTTACTTTTTCACAGAATGGTCGGGAGAAGAATTTCAAACTATTCTAATTTCAGCATTCATTTCTGTCTTTTTTATTGTAGTTTACGCTATTTCCTTCTACTGGATTCGTTTTGCTTCCATCAGTAGAATCGGGAAACCTGAGTGCACCAAACGGGACCAAATCAAAGCCTATTTTTGGTTAGACCATTTGGCAAAGGTCGCCATGTTAGATGTGATTATCCGATATGCGATAGGATTTTTCTTTGTCATTGGAACTTTGTATTTTTATCTTCACTCAAAAAACTTTGTTCTTATGAGTGAAATGGCGATTGGCCTCTGCCTCACACTTGCTTTCACAGTCATCTTCCAATCCATTTTCATAGATTATGTAGAAAACAAATTTAATATCAAAGGAATCTTACTTTCCATTCGCCTTGACCATAACAAAAGAATCAATACGAGGAAACTTTCCAGAAATTTAGGTTTTCAAACCGTTCTTTCTTTTTTCGCTGCTATCCTAGTTTTATTTATCATCAATTACCGATTAAATTTCAAACAAGAATTGGATTTGGTTCATACTGGAATGGAACAATCGGTAATGGATTCAGAATCTTTGATGCGAGTTACCTTAGTAGATTTTCGCGATCGGCTTACACTATCTATCTTTGCAGAAAACAAATTAAAAGACCAAATGGTTCGCAAAAACCAAGATGGAATTCGAGCCGTACTCAATGAAATCCAATTAAAAAGCACAAATCATGCTGTAGAAGCGCTCTTTTTTTACAAACCGGAAGAAGGCATTTTTGTATCCACAAATGAATACGATCGTTCCAAAACAGGTTCCATTTTTTTTATTGAAGATGTCGCCTTGGCAAAACAAGGCCCAGTTCGACATACAAGCATTCGTTCACGGATTTCTGGTGATATCGTTTCTCCTTATACACTGCCTGTGTATCAAAATGACCAATTTTTAGGTTATGTGGGTGGGTTCTTAAATATTGGAAAACTTTCAAGTTTTATATTAGGAAATATTAAAATTGGAACCTCTGGCAAAGTTGGTTTTTTTGATGGCGATGGAACCATTGTCTATTATACAAATAAAAAAGATATTGGAACTAATGCAAAAGCTAGATTAGTATTTGATATCCCATTCCAAAAAGAAGAAGCACTTGGTTTTGCTGATTCCACAGAAGATGGAACTCTAAAAAGAATTTTTTATGTAAAAAACCCTGAATTTAATTATATTATTTTTTGTATTTTTGAAAATGCAGAGTTGTATGAGAAAACAATGGCAAGTCTTTTCACTACACTTGGAATTTCCATTGTAGTTGTCCTTCTTATCGGAATTATTACAGTTCTAGTTATCGAATCCAAACTTAAACCTCTAGAAAGAATTAGAGTGCGAATTGCAGAAATGGTAAAAGGAAATTTACAATCCGATTTTTATGACTCAAGCAGAGATGAAATCGGTAGTATGGCAAATGCTATGTTTGATTTTCAAACTAAGTTACGACAAATTGTTAACCAAACACAAACTGTTTCCAATGAGCTGACCAATACAAGTTCCGATATTTATGAATCCATGTTATCCCTTTCTGATGCAGCCCAAAACCAGGCGGCAAGTAGCGAAGAAATATCGGCCTCCGTCGAGGAAATTACAGCCGGAATTGAAAGTGTGGCCCAAAGAACTGAAACTCAATCATTTACCTTAGCTTCCCTAATGAAAAAAATGACGGAGTTAAACAGTGCAGTCTCCGAAATTGACAAAAAATTTCAAATAGCCGATGTTCGCGTAGAAGAAATTACTAACGATGCTAAGTTAGGTGAAAAATCACTGGGAGAAATGAAACTCTCTATGGATAAAATTTTCCAGTCTTCTTCGGAGATGATAAATGTAGTAGAAATTATACACAATATTTCAGAACAAATCAACTTACTCGCATTAAACGCGGCTATTGAAGCTGCGAGAGCAGGCGCTAGTGGACGAGGATTTGCTGTGGTTGCTGACGAAATTTCAAAACTTGCTGATAAAACTGCTAAATCCATTTACGATATAGAAGAACTCATCAAACAGAATGAAGGTGAGATCAAACAAGGCCAAGAAAAAATTGACAGGTCCATTGGAATTTTAAGTGAAACCATTTCTGGTGTTAATTCCATTAACCAAATGACAAAAGAGATTCGTACAGTTGTCAGAAAACAAATTGATACTAACGAGGAAGTGAACGAAGGTGTTACCCAAATTCGCGAACTTTCTGAAATGATCAAAGAAGCCACAGATGAACAGAAAATGGCAATGCTCGAAATTTCCAGATCTATGGCAGAAATCAATAACCATGCGCAGACCACTGCCATGTCCAGTGAAGGAACTAAATCCAGTTCACAAAACATGAACCAACTTTCAGAAAGTCTACGAAAAGAGATCAACTATTTCCATGTCTAAACCAAAAAACAAAGTTCCCTTCAAAACAAGACTACTCGCATTTGCCATTCCTCTTGTTGTAGGCCTTGTCTCTGCTATTGTCTTTAAATACTATGTAATCACTCCCGTCCACATTCCAAACCAGTTTATGGAACCCACATTAAAAAATGGATCCACTGCTTATTTTTATCGATGGTTTCGTGCCAAACAATTGGGGATTGGTGATGTGGTTCTAGTGCATTCTCCTCTTGACCCAAACTCGGTTCTCATTGCAAGGATCGTTGGCAAACCTGGAGATATCATCTACGTCCAAAAGAGAATGGTATTTCGCAATGGAACTCTTCTCGATCCTGCCAGTTTTCCTGAATCTTCCTCAAACGATATCCCGATGATCCCTCCCGGTAAAACAGAATCGGATGATATGCCAAAAGTAACCGTTCCCGAAAAATCTTTTTTCCTTCTAGCTGACAATCGCGAACTCGGAGTGGACTCAAGAACCTTGGGTGTAGTCCAAGAAAGTCAAGTCATTGCTACCTTATGGTAAAAAATGCTCTTTGGTTTCCCTATTCGCAAAAACAATGGAAATTCACAATTTCTTATGGGTTCTACCTAAACTGAACCCTTAAAATGAGTGACAGAGACCCCGAACTCGAAATTCTGTAATTAAAAAATCGTTTCATCTCTAGATACGAGCCTTTTAGGAGAAACTCATGGTAAAAATCGCAATCAATGGTTTTGGTCGCATTGGACGACTAGTACTTCGATCCGGAATCAAAGATCCCAATATAGAATTCGTTGCCATCAACGACCTTGTGACCCCAGACAACCTTTCTTATCTTTTCAAATATGACTCCACTCACGGTCGCTTCGACGGTGAAGTTTCTCACACAGACAACGAAATCATTATCGATGGAAAAAAAGTAAAAACTTTCTCCGAAAGAGACCCAGAAAAACTTCCGTGGAAAGAACTCGGAGTGGACTTCGTCATTGAATCTACTGGTCTTTTTACTGACCGAGTGGGTGCTGAAAAACATATCAAAGCTGGTGCCAAAAAAGTCGTTATCTCTGCTCCGGCAAAAGACAAAGACATCCCTACTTTTGTAATGGGTGTGAACCATGAAAAATACGATGCAGCAAAAGACAATGTTGTCTCTAACGCTTCTTGTACAACGAACTGCCTTGCTCCAATCACAAAAGTGGTTCTTGACAACTTCGGAATCGTGGAAGGTTTAATGACTACCATCCACGCAATGACAGCTACCCAACCGACTGTTGACGGACCTTCTAAAAAAGACTTCCGTGGTGGACGTGGTGCCGCTCAAAACATCATCCCTGCTTCGACTGGAGCAGCAAAAGCTGTAGGACTTTGTATCCCTGAAGTGAACGGAAAACTCACAGGTATGAGTTTCCGAGTTCCCACTCCAGACGTGTCCGTTGTGGACTTAACAGTTCGAACAGAAAAACCAACATCACTCGCAGAAATCAAAAAGAAAATGAAAGAAGCCAGTGAAGGTTCCATGAAAGGAATTCTTGGTTACACAGAAGATATGGTAGTTTCTAACGACTTCCTTGGAGACATTCGTTCTTCCATCTTTGATGCGGATGCTTGTATTGAACTAAGCCCAACTTTTTTCAAACTCGTTTCTTGGTATGACAATGAGATGGGATACTCCAACCGAGTGTTAGATCTCGTACGTTACATGGCAAAAAAAGGCTAAGATGAAATTACCTCTTCTCGAAGAACAAAATCTAAAAGGAAAACGAGTCTTTGTTCGTGTGGACTTCAATGTCCCTGTGGAAAACGGAAAAGCCACTGACAGGACTCGGATTGAAAAAACCCTCCCTACTTTGGAATTACTCATTTCCAAAGGAGCAAAGATCATTTTGGGAAGCCATTTGGGCCGACCCAAAGGTGGACCGGAACCAAAATATTCCATGAAACCAGTGTTTGATGTTCTTACTTCACTCGTTAAAACCAAAGTCAGCTTCTCGGAAGCGGTCATTGGTGCGCCTGTGGTGAAGTTATCGAATGAACTTGGGGAAGGCGAAATTTTACTTTTAGAAAACCTTCGTTTCCATAAGGAAGAAGAGGAAAATGCACCCGGCTTCTGTAAAGAACTGGCAAAACTTGCTGATGTTTATGTGAACGATGCTTTTGGAACGGCACATAGAGCCCACGCTTCGACGGAAGGTGTGGCTCACCTACTTCCTGCTTTTGCGGGACTTCTGATGCGTAAAGAAATCGAAGTTTTAAGTGGACTTCTTGCCAAACCGGAACGCCCTTTTGTGGCGATTGTGGGTGGATCCAAGGTAAGTTCCAAATTTGCTATTTTAAAGAACCTGCTCGAGAAGGTAGACCACCTTCTCATTGGTGGGGGAATGGCTTATACCTTCCTCAAATCGAGAGCGGTTCCCGTGGGTAAATCCCTTGTGGAACCAGACTTTGAATCCCAAGCCTTCCAACTCATTGACCGAGCGGGAATCCAAGGAGTGGACCTTCAAATTCCTGTGGACCATATCATTGCTGACAATTTTGATCCCAATGCCAAAACCAAGTCTGTGGATAAAATGGGAATCATTGACGGTTGGATGGGAATGGACATAGGTCCAAAAACCATCGACAATTACATCAAAGCCATCAAAGAAGCAAAAACCATCCTTTGGAATGGACCGATGGGTGTGTTTGAGATGGACAAGTTCTCTAAGGGAACCATTGAGATTGCCAAAGCCATTAGTAAATCCAAAGCCAAAACCGTTGTGGGTGGTGGGGATTCGATCGCCGCTGTGAACAAAGCAGGTGTGGCAGACAAAATCACTCATATTTCCACTGGTGGCGGTGCTTCGTTAGAATTTTTAGAAGGACGAACTCTACCTGGTGTAGAATGTTTACTCCCTAAGGAAGAAAAATAAATGAGAAAGAAGATCATCGCTGGAAACTGGAAAATGAACTTAACTTTGTCGGAAGCGGTGTCCATTACTAAAGGACTACTTTCAGCTAGTGACTCATCCGCACATGAAGTGATGGTCTTCCCCAGTGCTCTGCATTTGGAAACCGTTTCTTCTTTAGCAAAAGGAACCAAACTCATAGTGGGGGCACAAAATGCCTACCAATCGGGACTCACTGCAATGACAGGTGAAATTTCCCCTGTCCAACTGGCAGAGTTTGGAATCAACACTGTCCTTGTCGGTCATTCCGAAAGACGCCAATTCCTCGGAGAAACATCCGAATTTGACAATGCAAAGATTTCACACTTTTTAAAAGCAGGATTACGTGTTGTTTATTGTGTGGGAGAAACATGGGCGGAAAGAGAAAAGGGAAACACCTTTTCTGTGTTAGAAGACCAAATCAAAAAAGGTCTAAAAGATATTACTAGTGACCTCTTCCAAAATCTTGTCATTGCTTATGAGCCAGTTTGGGCGATTGGAACTGGTAAGGTCGCAACACCTGTGGAAGCAGAAGAAGCACATGCTTTTATTCGTAAGGAAATTGGAAAGTTATTTGTTGGCGCAGAGCCAGTGGCAGAAAAGATACAAATTCTATATGGTGGTTCGGTAAAACCGGATAACATCAAAGAACTTCTCGCCAAACCAAATATAGACGGTGGCCTCGTAGGAGGAGCCAGTCAAAAATTAGATTCATTTTTAGGACTTTTAAAATAAGGAAACTTTATGGGATTTTTTGCAGGAACCATCCTCACACTTTTTATTCTACTTTCACTCTTTCTGATCCTTCTTGTCATGATCCAAACGGGAAAAGGCGGAAGTGCAGGTATGCTCGGTGGATCAACAGCGAGTCAGTCTGTCTTTGGAGCTTCCACAGCTGATGTTATGACGAAAACAACAAGAGTTGCTGCTATACTTTTTATCGTATTGTCTCTAGCTCTTTCCTTTGTATTTGCGAAAAAAGACGAAGTTTTGGTTCCTGATGTAGAACCAAGTTTAGAAGCTCCGGTAGAAACTGATGGAAGCACTCCCGAAGTACCGGCTCCTACTACTCCTTAGTTTTTTCTCGTTAAATTTTGGTCTTTATTCAGAGACTGAGATTTCCGAAAAAGAAAATCGGTTAGACAAAGAAATTCTTAGCCTTTATCGAGAAATCGCTAAAGCTAGGGATCTTTTGTCCTACGAAAACCTCTCTTCTCTCCCAGCGAATACAACGATTAGTTTTGTGGGAACTTATCCTAACAGAACAGGAATCCGCATACGTAAATACAAAGTGGATCCAGACCCGCAAAACAAAAACCGTATCAAACATTCCGAAGAAAAATCCATTTTACTCGAATTCAATGGTTCAGTTCTTTCTAAAGTAGAAGTTCAAGTAGTCACAGAAGATACGGAAATTGAACAAAAAACTAAAACTAAAATATCTGATACATCCCCACTTGATACTTCACTTAACGATATGGTGATTAGTTTCTCCGGTCTAGAA
This sequence comes from Leptospira montravelensis, assembly GCF_004770045.1. Classification (NCBI taxonomy): domain Bacteria; kingdom Pseudomonadati; phylum Spirochaetota; class Leptospiria; order Leptospirales; family Leptospiraceae; genus Leptospira; species Leptospira montravelensis. Next base: position 73,476 of record NZ_RQFO01000004.1, on the reverse strand, counting down.
GGCTCTGATAGTTTTCCACTTTCATCCCTTCGTAACGATGAAATTAAGGCGGAACGGAATGATTTCAAAAAAGACTTTTATATCAAATTCCTTTTAGACTTTAACAGCCAATTAGCCTCAATTTCCGCCTTACAAAAAACAGGTGGAAATAAAAATCAAAAATCTATGTTCAAACAACTGAACCAATCCTTGGGGTACTAGTTTTGTCTTCGAACTCTCAGAGTGGCAACAATAACGGAGACTCTGCATCAGTAGAAAAAGTTGCAGAAAAGGCCCGTGAGTTAGAGGCAATTTATGATGTAGTGCAAGACCCACTGGTACTCATTGATTCAGATTTTAATATCCAAAGAGCAAACCTAGCCACAATACTATTTGCAAAAAATAATAAATACGATGAACTATTGGATCGTAAATGTTACGAAGTTTTGTATCAACGTAACGACATCTGTCCTTACTGCCCCAAAATCAACGTCAAAACCAAAGACAAAAACCAAACTTACTCGACTCCCATCACAAGAGAGATTTTCTTTCGTTCAGAAGATAAAAAACAAACATTGTTTTTAGAATTTTATCCTTACCCAAAACAAGAGGATCTTTTTTGGATGGTGGAAAAAATCTCCGATGTAACCAAACAAAGAGATAAAGAAGAAGAGTCTTTTCGGATGCGAAACCTTGCCTCCTTAGGAATCTTAATCTCAGGAATTGCCCACGAACTAAATAACCCGTTAACAGGGATTAGCCTAACACTTCAAAACCTAAAAGCAAATTGGCAAAACCAACCTCCGGAACAAATTGAAAAACGTTTAGATATGATAAAAAATGATGTTTCGCGGGCAGCCATCATAGTTTCCGATATTATCTCTTTTGCAAAAACAGACAAAGTCAAGGTTACACTAGGCGACATTGTCGAAACAATTAACCGTGCAAAAGATACTGTGATCCGACTTTATCCGCATTTAAGTAAAAACATAGTTTGGCGCATCTCTTGTGATCACGAATACCAGTTTCCCTTTCATCCCGGAAAAATGGAACGGCTGTTTATGAATTTATTTAGGAACTCATTGCAGGCGTTTGATTATAGACCCGGTGAAATTTCTATCGAATTAAGAAAAACAAAAAATTGGATTCATATCATTGTAGAAGATAACGCAGGTGGAATTCCCGATTCCATCATTCAAAAGATTTTTGATCCATTTTTTACGAGTAATAAATCAGGCACAGGAACCGGTCTTGGTCTTTCAATCTGCCATTCCATAGTCAAAGAACATGACGGAAATATTTCAGTGAAGTCGAGTGAACAAAAAACACGATTTACTATTTCCTTTCCACTTACTAATGATATCACGGAGCAAAATCCATGAAAAAATCCATTTTAATAGTGGAAGACATCCATTCCATTCGCGAAGCGATTATGGATTTACTTAGTACAAAGTTTAATGTTTTCGGAGCAGAACATTTCGAAGAAGCAGTTTGGTATTTAACCAACGAAAAAATTGATTTAACGATCACAGACATTCGTCTTCCAGGTAAGTCAGGAATTGACTTAGTCAAACTCATACAAAAAGAATTTCCAAATGTATTATATGCGTTAATGACAGCATACAATATCAATGAATACATCAAATTTGCAAAAGACCTCCATATATGGAATATCATTCCAAAATATAGTTTTTTGGACATACACTTAATTGAAGTTATGGTAGAGAAACTCCTTTCCAACAATATATTTGGAATTGAAAAATACTTCAGTAGCGAGTTCAAAGTTTATAGCGAAAACATAAATAGTGAATTTGAAGAAGCTCCTACTAATGGAATCATTTACAAACAAATAAAATCTGACCAAGACCGTTCCATACTCTGTGGAAAAATATCTAAAAACTTAATTCAATTAGGTGCGCCTAAAGCAATACAACAAGTCCTTGAAGAACTTACTTCTAATGCCATGATTCGCGCACCTCGCACACATGAAGGTGATTACAAATATCAATTTGAAATTCCAAGCCACGATATGGTTGTCCCACTTGATAATATCCAACTAATGCCTGATGATTATTTTTTAATAGGTTACGGTGCAACAGAAAGCACCATTTTCATAGTAGTTCGCGATCAATTTGGTTCACTTCGTAAAGAAGAAATTTTACATAGGCTTGACCGTCACATCAGTATTGATGAATCCACAGGTTTTCCAAAAGGTTTGGAAGACAGTCATGGTCGTGGACTCTATATTTGTCGCGAAATTTCGGACCAACTCATCTTTAATATTGAACCTGGCGTTTGTACAGAAACGATTGCGATGATCAACAGGGAAGGACGAACTGGATTTAAATCACTTTCAATCTATGAAGTGGATCCCAAATCCAAATCTATTTCGTAACTCTTAAAGAAATATAAGAAATCAAATGATTCTGCTTAAGCGAAAGATGATCATACATATTACCTTTAGCAGAACTGTTTTAAAATATTTGTAATTGCATTAAATCGGATTTCGATTGCATGTAAAATGCAGAATCTATTTTACCTGGAAAAAAACGCACTGGTAATTCCGACGGAGGAATACGTTTGGTTCTTAATAAATTACCATTAACATTATAAAAATGAATTTCCGATTCGGATAAAACTACGTAAACAAAATCGGTAACAAATACGGATTGATAAACCCCTCCTTGTTTGGATTTTGTTTTTTCCCAAACCAATTCTCCATTCTGGTAAAATGACAAACTATCTGGTAAGTTAAAAAGAATAGATCCATCGTTTCCTATCACAAAATAGAGTTTATGCGGATAGAACTTAGGCAAAGTAAATTCTTCTACTCTTTTACCCACTTCATCTAAAATCAAAATAAAATCTTTATCTAACAAGGAATAGTGGATGGCAACAAACTTTCCATTTGGAGATAATGCTACCGATTTAAAAAACGAATCAATTTTATCTTTGGAAAGGTCTTTTTCAAACAAGGAATTGCCTTTTTCATCTAACCTATAAATTTCACCACCTGAAAATAATACAATAGCCCCTTTGTTTTTGGAATCAAATTGATAGTCAGTGAGAAACCTTCCATTTAACTCGGATTTACCGACTCGGTTTCCACTTTCATCCATTAAAAATACTGTATTATTATCGCCTGACAAATACAAAACCGGAGAGGCAAAATAACCACTCCTTGGATAAGAATTGATAGGTTTTTTCCAAAAGAGTTCCCCTGAATCAGAGAAAAAATTCACCTCGTCTCCTATTTTTTCATATAATAGGTAACCGTTGGCCAACAAAGGAAAATCAATTAAATACTTTGGATCTGCTTCTAAAAATTTACCCGTGCGGAAAGAATAATACCTACCCCCAATTTTGTATCCATTAATGGTTTTTAAAGGATCTTCTCCAATTTTCGGCGAAGCGGTACCGAATCTACCTTCACTGTTCCAGACCCAAGTCTCTCTGATATTTGGAACTAAATTTAAATCCACATCCCAACCAAAGTAAAATAAGAGAAAAAAAATTATGGAATAAACAATCGTTTGCCACATACTAAACGTTCCTTTGTTTTAGAGACTGGTATAATAAAAACAATGCTGTGTTACTTGCGTTTTCTCGAATCCCTTCTCTATTACCGGGGAACAAATACAAGTGAGTTTGAATCGTACCATCTGGTGTTTTTAAACCAATCCAAACAGTTCCCACTGGTTTTATATCGGTGCCGCCATCGGGACCAGCAATCCCGGTAATGGAGATACAATAATCAGCCTTGGTTTTTTCGAAAATTCCCTTTGCCATTGCTTTTGCAGCTTCTTCACTTACAGCACCGAACTCACTTAACACGTTGGCAGGAACACCTAACAATGATTCTTTCAGAACATTCGAATAAGTCAAAAATCCTCCCAGAAAATAAGAACTTGATCCAGGTGAGTCTGAGAGTTTTTTTCCTAGAAGTCCACCAGTACAACTTTCGCCCACTGCAATCGAATAATTTCGAGACATTAATTCTTCATGTACATAAGAAAATACATCATCAGATATAATTTTCGGATATTGTTCCTCTAATCTCTCGATGATTTTTTCCAATTTACTAACGTTATTTGACTGAAAGATACACTTAATGTACCCTCTATTTGCTGTAACTCCCCAATCTACTTCCGAAAAAAGATCCTCTCTGAATTTTTCTACAAAATCTTTTTGGTAGAGAGACTCTCCAATGTTCCATAACCATTTCGTTTTTTGAACCAAATTCTCTCTAGGGTATAATCTTTTTAGTTCCGGTGTAAGCCTTCTTGTGAACATTTCCTTCATTTCAGAAGGAACACCTGGCATACAAACTAAATAAGAATCCACTCCAATAAGTTCAACAAATCCTACTGCGATTCCAACGTTATTGTCTAAAATTTTACAATCTTCAGGAACAAATGTTTGGCGTAGCACTGTCGGAAGAATATCACTATATTGTTTTCCTCTGGATTCATATACACGTGTTAAACGAATTTTTGCCTTTTCTACCGAATAAGATTTTTTTCCAGTGAGTTTCAATACTGTTTCCAAGGTATAATCATCTTCCGTGGGACCAAGGCCACCGGTCATGATAGCAAGCACTGGCCTTGTTTCGGAAAGCTTTTGTAGCATTTGGAGTTCGGATAAAATAAGGTCTGGATCATCTGGCAAGGCAATGAACTTTTTTACTTTCCAGCCGAGCTCAAACAATTGGTTAGCCATCCATCCAGAGTTTGTATCTAAACTACGGCCAGCTGTAATCTCAGATCCAGTTGCAATAATAACTATGTATGGTGCTTCCATCGTTTTACTGTTCTATTTCATCTTTTGACATTTTTTCAGGTGCAGAAATTCCAAGAAGTTTTAAACCACTTTCTAAGGCAAACTTCGCATAAAGGACGAGTGCCAAAAGGGAATCTCTTTCGTTTCCCGTTTTGTCTTTAATGCGATTGTCTTTTTGTGAATAAAACTTTGTAAAAGATTTACTTAAGGATTGTAGATAGTTTGTCAAACGGTGAGGTTCAAAACTTGTAGCAGTATCATAAACTTCTTCTTGAAATCTTGCGACCCAAAAGAGAAGTCGTGAACGTTCTTCTTGTTTTAAAAATTCAACAGAAACTCCTGACTTCAGAAGATTTAAATCCATCGGAACTTTTAATTCACGAAAGATAGAGCAAATCCTAGCATGTGCATATTGAATATAAAATACAGGATTTTTATCGGATTCGTCTTTTGCCAAATCCAAATCAAAATCTAATGGAGCATCAGAACTTCGCATTAGAAAGAAGTAACGTCCCACATCTTTCCCTTGTTTTCCTAAATAAGACAAAAGGTCTCGCATCGTTTGGAAAATTCCCAACCGTTTACTCATTTTCACTTTTTCTTTGTTTTCGATTAAATTCACTTGTTGTGCAATAAGCACCCGGAAACTCTCTTCTGTTTTCCCAAAGGATTTCACAGCACCTTTCAATCGCGCAATGTAACCATAGTGATCCGGTCCCCAAATATCGATAAGAGTATCAAACCCTCGTTTGAACTTATTGTAATGATAAGCGATGTCTGCCATTAAATAAGTGGGCCTTCCATCCTCTCTTCTGATTACACGGTCCTTATCATCTCCGTATTGAGTAGAAAGGAAATGTAGTTTTCCATCGATTGTAGTTACGTCTTCTTTTTTTAAAATGGAAGGAACATTTTCTACATCACCTGCTTCATGAAGACTACGTTCACTAAAAAACAAATCAAAGTTTACACCGAATAAGGCCAAATCTTCTTTTTGCCGACTTAAATTGTATTCTACTGCATACTTAGAAAGAAAATCAATTGCCTCATCCCATTTTTCTGAAGATACAGAATCAAAAATAAATTTTGTCCTCGATTCATCCTCTAAACACTGGATGGCAATGTCTTTGATGTATTCACCACGGTAACTTTCTTTGGGTAAAATTCTTTTTTTAATGAGTTCAATCACAGGTATGTCGGACTCTTCTTCTTGGAAGCTGATGGTTTCGCCCTTTGATTCAAAAATACGAAGTAAAACAGCAACTCCAAGTAAATACACTTGGTTCCCATAATCATTCACATAAAACTCTCGTTTCACTGTATGCCCAAGACTTGTTAATAAATTTGCAAGCGCATCCCCATATGCTGCAGATCTTGCAGACACAATGTTCATAGGGCCTGTTGGATTGGCAGAAACAAATTCTAGAAGTATTTTTTCTTTTTTGGATGTTTCTGCAAATGACACATTCGGGAACATAACAGAGGCTACATACTGATTAAGAAACTCTGTTTGGATTCGGAAATTGATAAACCCTGGCGGCGAAAAACTAACAAACTCAAAAATGCGATTATTATTTATTTCAAGAAGCAAAGCTTCAGCAATTTCTTTTGGATTTTTATTTAAAATATTTTTATTTTCTAATGCAAAGGGAGACGAATAATCACCAAACTTTTCATCTCGTGAATACTCAATACGAATCTTCAAATTCTCTTTAACAGAAGTTAGGTTATTTTTTTCTAAATAAGTATCTACTGCCTTTTCTAATTCGGAAAGCACCAATTGTTTTAGTAATTGATTCACATTCATTTTAATATTTAATTTCCATTTTTAATTTATCTGAATTCTGCCAAAGATCAAAACTTCTTACCTTGAACCTAGTTACAAAATGAGGAATACTTTCTTTTTCTTCCCTTAGTGTAGCCTGAAAGGATCTTGACTGTTCTTTTACCAAAACATTTTTCCTATCTTTACGGAAGTTCTCAGCTTTTAAAAGAAGCTGGAACAAAGCAAAAAAAACAGAAAGAGTCATACAAAGTAAAACTGTCTTTGTAATCGAATTCATAAATACCCTATTGTCTTGTAAAATTCGAAATATGATTTTAGTTCCTTTCCAAAAAGAGATCTGAGAAACTGATTTAGAATCAAATCCCCATCCCTGTATTCTGTTTCCCTTGGAAAAATACTTAATACATTCGAAAATTTCTTTGATAACATAGTATGAAATAGTTTCAAAACAGGCAAATGATCTTTAGGGATAGGATGGCAGTCCGAACATAAAAATTCACGTTCTGCCACTGCAAAATAGGCAGCAGGTTTGGAAAGAACCTCCTCTCCGCAAGTATGGCAATAAAATTCCGTAGGGAAATGGCCCATATGAGAGAGCGCTCTCAGTTTAAAAAATGGGAGGATTTGTTTTTTGAATCCATTTTCATTCGAAGTTTCCAAACTTCCAGAAAGTAGTTGAAAAAGAAATGGATGAGACTCACCTTCTGGGTAAATCATGGAAGTAAGTTCTGTTAAATATAATACATATAAAGTGCCAAGATAATCCGATTTTAATTCATCATATCGTTTCACTAAATGAACTTCTTTAATGGATTTCCAATCCTTCTCGGCTTGATCATAGTAATCAATTTCCACAAAAGAACCTAGCTCAGTTGTAATGATCGCCCTGCGTTTAGATTTACGAATTCCTTTACTTAAAAAATTCATTCTAACTTGGGATTCACCGGCTAAGCTTATGACTCTATCGCTGTCACCAATATCCCGACTTTGAATGACAATACCCTTCTCTTTTCGGATGGCCATTTATCTTTCAAAAACCAATTCCAAACATTCATCTTCTTTATTTCGCATTTGAATGGCATCTTCTTCATTAGTTTCGTGATCATATCCAAATAAATGCAAAATTCCATGAACCAGGAGGCGATAAAACTCATCAATGATCGAATGTCCAATTTCTTTAGCTTGTTTCTGGCAGGTTTCCATAGATATTACCACTTCACCTAATATTTGATAGGGGATTGGTGGAGATGCGGAATAAACTGGAAATGACAAAACATCGGTTGTTTTGTTTAAGCCCCTTCTTTCTAAGTTTATTTTTTTCATCATCAAGTCATCTACAAGTAAAACTTCTAACTCTAATCCTTGCAGAAAATTTGGACTTACATGTTTTAAAATTAATTCACAGTTTTCAATGACAAGATCCGATTTGATTTCTAAATTCGACTCACTTTGATCATTCCAATGGGTCAAAACCGATAAAGAAGAATTCATTTTTTATTTTTTTTGGTTCCAGCTGCTTCTAAAGCTTTTGTATCTTCAGGTTTTGGATACTTAGGTCTTTGATGGAGACTTGAAAGTAATACTTCTTTAAAACTAGTTTTTATAATTTCTAAATCTCCAATTGTCAGGCCACTTTCATCTAATTGGTTTTCAGCCAACTTTGAGTTGATGATCTTTCTAATAAGTTCATCCAAACTTTCCGGAGACACTTCTTCAAGAGAACGAGAAGCTGCTTCTAACGAATCTGCAATCATGACGATTCCAGTTTCTTTACTCTGTGGTTTTGGACCTGGATACTGAAAATCTTTTTTGTTAATATTTTTTCTGGCAGAAGGGGAAATTTCCTGTAAGGCTTTATGATAAAAAAATGCCATTGTAGAAGTTCCATGATGTTCAGGAATAAAACTGATAATTTCTCTAGGAAGTCTTGCTTTCTTTGCCATCTCAATTCCATCTAACACGTGATCGATGACTGTTTTTGCGGCCAATGCTGGATTGTTTTTATCAATATGTTCCGGTTTGGGAATTAAATGTTGGTTTTCTACAAAAAATCCAGCATTAGGAATCTTACCTATATCATGGAAGTACACACCCACCCTTACAAGTAGCCTATCCAAATTTAAATTTTGGGCTGCACGTTCAGACAATGCTGCAACCATAAATGTGTGTGTATAAGTCGAAGGTGCTTTGGTTAATAATTGTTGTAAAAGTGGATGGCCTGTATCAGCCAGTTCGATCAATTTAAAACGAGTGGGAATATTGAATATATATTCATACAAGGGAAGCAAAAATTGCACAGCAGTGGCACTAGCAAACCCATTTACAAAACACATTACTGTAATCCGAAAGAGATTCGAATTGGTTAGATCCCGAAAAAAACCAGCACCAGTCGATACATAAAACTCTCTTCCATCAAACAAATACCCAGCCGTTGTAATTAAAATCTGAACAAAGGTAAGTAAAAAACCTGCTTTTAAAAAATCAATTCGTTTGAGAAGTCGCCTCCCATAAATGGAACTCATAACAGCAACAGTGAAAGCCAACATAAACGATGTTGGATTGTACCGTGAGGCAAAAAATACGGCAAATGCTAAAAAGAATCCGATCGCAATCGAAAGTTGTTCATCATAAACAAAACCAAGAAGTAAACAAAGCATCCCCACTGGCACAAACATTCCAAAATAGTATACCCTCGACAAATCACTGTCAGTTGCATAAAAAATTTTTGAAAGTAGATAAATGGAAGCAATCACAATCCAAAGGGTAAAAAAGATAATGAGATTACTTGATAGATCATTTAATCGGTTTGGCCTGTAACGAATGAGGTAAAAACCGACAATGACAATTAATACACATTGAGTTAGAAAAATGGAAACAATGGATGCCAAATTTGCCCGAGTCGCATATCGGTTCATCATTTCCAATTTTAGTTTTACTTCTGGAGTGATCACATCTCCTGCGCGAACAATCACTTCATTGGCTTGGATCCTACTTTTCTGAATCGGAACTGAGTTTGACGCACGCATCCGCGCATTTTCAGTTTCTTCCGGATTGTAATTACATGCAGGATAAGAATACACATAATAAAGTCCGATCCTAGAAACAGCCTTCAGTAGTGAATCAGATACGTTTGGCAACTTTTCGGAAGCTAACTTTGACAAAACGGATGCAACTGGACCATCTTTATAAATTTGTGACCGTGGAATCACTAAATTCCCATCAATGATAGAAGTTTGGTCTTGTGTCCCTATATTACGAATTTTTGCTCCCGCTTTGTCCAAATCTTTTGCAAACGGCAGGTCTTCTTTGACAATACAATATTTTGAAAATATTAAATTGGTATATTGTTGGATAAAATTCTTTAACTTATCTTTTCTACTATAATCTAATATAGATTGAATTTCTTCATTTGTTCGATTGCGCCACCTAGGGATACGATCTTTTACCACATTTGGAGTGGCTTTACCTTCTGCTAATATACTACGAAGTAGTTCTACATCTTCAGAAAGATTGTTATCAATTCCTGCCACTAAAATTCCGAAGTCTTTATCAAAGGCATAAGGGACGTTTGCTGCTGCTTTTTGTTTTTCTAAATTTGTTTTCTCTGTATCTTCGTAGGAAAATTCTTTCACCGATTGAATGGTCTCTGGAGCAATTTTACCTTCCGAAAATAAACCTTCTGGGTCTGTATTTACTCTTGTTTGTCCAAAAAATGGAATCGAAAGCACATAGGTCACAAATAACAAAGTGAGTGAAACAAGAATGATTTGTATGTTTCTAACAACAGAAACAGGTCTTACTCTTGTTAGAAAGTCTGTAAGCCTAGTCATTGAGGAATCTAAAATTGCTTTCATGTTTTTTTTGTGAAGAGACTTTCGTTTTCTTCAAATCGCCTTACAATTGATTCGACGATAGGATGGCGGGTGATATCTTCTCTTCCAAAGAATATCGTTTCAATTCCATTTAGATTTCGCAATGTATAAACCGTTTTTTCTAAACCAGACCTTCCATGAGCCAAGTCAATTTGGGTGGCATCCCCAGAGATTGCCATTTTGGAGTTTTTTCCAAACCGAGTCAGAAACATTTTTAGCTGTGGCAAAGTACAGTTTTGTGCTTCGTCCAAAATAATAAAGGAATGAGAGAGAGTTCGTCCTCTCATAAAAGCAATGGGTGCAATTTCAATTTTCCCCACTTGTAAATATTCACTTGTTTTTTCAAAGCCAATACATTCGTGTAACGCATCATAGATGGGACGAAGGTATGGGTTTACTTTTTGTGTTAAATCACCCGGAAGAAATCCTAAGTTTTCACCGGCTTCGACCGCAGGCCTTGTGAGGATCAGTCTTTCCACTTCTCCTGTTTGCATCATACGGCAAGCCGACGCAATGGACAAAAAGGTTTTACCGGTTCCAGCAGGACCCATAGCAATGGTGATGTAGTTTTTATGAAGGCTATCGACAAAACTTTCTTGGTTTTTGGTACGAGGAAAGATGGGTTTTCCTTTGAAGGTGACAAAGATTTTGTCTCTTGGTGTCCAAGTTTCTCCTTCCTTCTGGAAGTCAGAAGAACCTGGGATCGGCCATCCACCACTGGAATCTTTTACTTTATTTACCAAATAATCGATATCAAAAAAAGAATAGTCGGCTTTGTCGGGCCTTCGTTTGAAATTTTCTTCCACCTTATGAAAGGTATCCAAGGCCACTTGGACTTGGTCTTCACTTCCTTGGATGATGAGTGATTTTCCACGAGGGATGAGTTTTACATTGAGGCGACTTTCCCATAACGGGAGTTTGCTGTCTCCAATCCCACATACCGTTTGGTAGAGGGATTCTTCCTGAAATGTAAAACTTTCATCCATATTAGATAGTGACTACCCTGAGTTTTAATTCTTCTAGTTGTTTTGCTTCCACAGGACCTGGCGCTTCACTCATCATACAGGTTCCTTTTTGTGTTTTTGGGAAGGCAATGACATCACGAATGGAAGTTCCCCCAGTGAGTAACATCATAATCCGATCCACTCCAAAGGCAATCCCCCCATGTGGTGGAGCTCCAAACGATAAAGCATCGAGTAAAAATCCGAATTTGGATTTAGCATCCTCTTCTCCAATTCCAATGGCTTCCAAAACTAGGCTTTGGATTTCTGGGTTGTGAATCCGGATCGATCCACCCCCAATTTCTGTGCCATTGAGAACTAGATCATAAGCTTTAGCACCAATCGAAGAAAGGTCAACCTCTTTCCCAGCTTTCCAATCTCTCAGTTTGTCAAAGTCTTCCTCTTTGGGAGAAGTAAAGGGATGGTGGAGGAAGGTCCAAGTTTTTGTGGTTTCATCCAGTTCAAACATAGGAAAATCCACAACCCAATGGAAACTATAAGGAACCTTAGGTGGATCATATTTTTCGGATAATTTCAATCGTAAAGCACCAAGGGATGCATTCACAATTTTTGAGGAGTCGGCGCCAAAAAATACCATATCTCCTTCTTTAGATCCAACCGCTTTGGCAATGGCGGCAAGCGCATCCGGTGTAAATCGTTTGGTGATGGTGGACTCAAGTCCATTTGCCCCGTGTTTCATGTAAGCAAGGCCTTTGGCACGGAAGTCACGGGATAACCAAGAAGTTAAGTCTTCAATTTCTTTTCTGGAAATCACAGACCCACCCGGAACACAAATCGCCTTCACCACTCCACCACCGGAAACAGCGGCACTAAACACTTGGAAGTCGGCATCTTTTACAATCTCAGATACATTCACCAGTTTCATTCCAAAACGAATGTCTGGTTTGTCAGAACCATATTCTTCCATCGCCACGTGGTATGGCATAGTGGCAAATGGTGCATTCACTTCTAGTTGGAACACTTTTTTTAAAGCAAATGCCCACATAGCTTCAATTTCACGACGGATGTCTTCTTCTGTGACAAAAGAAAACTCCATATCGAGTTGGGTGAATTCTGGTTGGCGGTCTGCACGTAAGTCTTCATCACGAAAACATTTTACGATTTGGAAATACCTTTCCATTCCCCCAATCATTAAGATTTGTTTAAAAAGTTGGGGAGACTGTGGGAGAGCATAAAACTCACCGGCATTCAAACGAGAAGGAACAAGAAAGTCCCGTGCCCCTTCCGGTGTGGATTTATTTAAAATAGGAGTTTCAATTTCTAAAAAGGATTTACTATCTAAGTATTCCCGTAAAGCAAACGTTAGTTTGTGACGTAATACTAATCGGTCACGAAGTTCTTCTCTTCGCATATCAAGATAACGATACTTCAAGCGAATTTCTTCGCCCGAAGGATCAAACTCATCTAAAGTAAAGGGAGGAGTTTTGGATGTATTTAAAATTTCTACGGAATCAGCAATTAACTCATATTTGCCGGTTTCCATTTTTGGATTCACGGATTCGGCATCCCTTAGAGAAAGTTTTCCTTTGACAGCAATCACAAACTCAGAACGAATTTTTTCTACTTTGGAAAAGTCATCTCCCAAAATTTCTTTTCTCGCAACGATTTGTAAAATTCCCGAACGATCACGAAGATCGATAAAGATCACACCACCTTGGTCGCGGTAACGAAAAGCCCAACCGGAAAGGAATAAAGTTTTACCAACAAAGGCATCGGAGACACTTGTTGCGCTAATTCTATTTTTGTATTCGGAACTGACCCACTGATTCAATGGAAAACCTCTTTATAATGGAACGTTGTCGAAACGGCTGATTTTCGGATTGAACATCAATGGAAAATCGGCCGTAGCACCCGCTCTGTTTTTGGCGATAATGATCTCTGCCATTCCCCTTTTGTTTGGGTCAAGCTCCTCGGGAGGTTTCACCATTTCTTCCCGATAAATAAAACATACAATGTCCGCATCCTGTTCAATGGCACCTGACTCCCGTAAGTCGGAGAGTTGTGGCCTTTGGTCTTTGGAGCGGTTTTCAATGGAACGGTTCATCTGTGATAAAGCGATGATAGGACAACCCACTTCCCTTGCCATTTGTTTAAGACCCCTGGAAATATTGGCAACCTCTTGTTGCCTTCCTCCCATAGCGGCTTTCGGATCACTCATGAGCTGCAAATAATCCACAATCACAAGACCCACTTCTTCAGTAGTCCGAAGTTGGCGTAGTCTTGCCGAAAATTCTTGGATGGTCAAATATCCTGAATCATCAATATATAAACTAGCAGAGGTAATGTTCCCAATACTGTCTTTCAGTTGTGTCATTTGTGCCGAAGTGAGAGTTCCTGCTTTTAAGGCATAGGAATCAATCCTTGCATCCGCACTGATGAGTTTGAGAAGTAATTCGATCCGGCTCATCTCAAGGGAAAAGATAACAACGGTTTTACGTTCTTTCAAAGCGGCATTGGCAGCGATATTCAAAGCAAACGTAGTTTTTCCGTTTCCAGGACGTGCCGCAAGGATCATAAGTTCGTGAGATTTAAGACCTGTGGTTGCCATATCGAGACCAGTAAAATGGGTTTTTAATCCATTGATACCACCCGTTCCATTTTGGCTGGCAGCGACTACATTTTTAATGTAATCAATCAGGGCGTTGGCATCGTCTTTTACTTTTCGTAAACCTTTGGATCTCTCTTGGCGAGAAATGTCCATGAGCGACTGTTCTACGAGACTAAATATAGAATCGTTTTCTCCAGGTTCAATTTTAACTTTGTCAATGGCTTGGTTTAATGCTTCGACATACTTACGTCTGTCGGAAACACGTTTCACACGCCGAACATAGTATTCTAATGGTTGGAAAGGAACTGTATCTTTGTAAAGAGAAGTGATGTATTCCAAGTCGCGGGACTCATCTTTAAAAAGACGTTTTTCCCGCATTTGGTTTGTGACCGTAACTAGGTCGATATTGATCCCTTCGTTAATAAGATCAGTGACGGCTTCAAAGACACGCCTATGTGTGTCCATATAGAAGTCGTCCGGGCTTAGACCTAAGTCTTCCTGCCCGGCTACCCCTCTCATGAGTAGGTAACCGATTAAGTTCTTCTCAGACTCTATCTCCTGAAGGGGGTTAGAATTCATCGAAAAAGCTTTAGTGTAAGACTATGCTTGGCCGACGACTTTAACTACGATTTGAGGTACAACACCTTCAGCCAAACGAACTTTGATTTTAAATTCACCAACAGATTTAATTGGCTCACCTAAATCTAACTTACGTTTGTCGAGTTCTACTCCAGTGTTTTTAATTGCAAGTGCAATGTCATTCGCTGTAACAGAACCAAAAAGTTTGTCGTTTTCGCCCACTTTCACTTTTACTTCGTATGTTTTACCATCTATTGAAGTAGAAAGTTCTTTCATCACTTTTACGCGTTTGTCGCGTTTGAGTTCAGCAAGTCTCTTTTGGTGAATCGCAGCTTTAGTGTTTCCATCATTTGCACGGACAGCAAATCTTCTAGGGATGAGGAAGTTACGTGCATAACCATCTGCAACTTCTTTTACATCACCAGCATCACCAAGATTTAATACGTCTTTTTGTAATACAACTTTCATCCGTTACTCCTACAGAACTTTAAACGGTAGTAAACCGATAGATCTGGATTTTCTGATTTCACGAGCAAGGGCTCTTTGGTGTTTGCCACAAGTTCCAGTGATTCTTCTTGGAATGATTTTACCACGGTTGGTAACAAATCTTTCTAAGATGTCTACTCGTTTGTAATCAAGACCTGCAAGTAAGGCTTTGTCAGCACAGAACTTACATACTTTCTTTTTATATTTTGCGTTTTTACGACCGAATTTGCCTTCTCCGTCTTTACCACGGAAACCGCCTTTTTCGTCGTCTTCCATCCCGTCCATACTCTCGCGGGAATCTGTTCTTGTATCATCAATATTTGTCGTTTCGCTCATTGTCATAACCTATCAAAAAGGAATGTCGTCATCACCGGCTGGATAATCATCATAACCACTACTTACGCCGGAATCATAAGAATTGGAACTGTCAGAACGGTCACCACCTGATCCACCACCCTGTCCTTGGCCGCCCAACAATTGTGCGGATTCAACATAGACGCGGATTTTAGAGGCTTTTTTGCCTTCAGGAGTTTCCCAGGACTGTTGTTGCAGTCGACCTTCAATCGCTACTTGTTTTCCTTTGCCAGCATATTGTTTTAAAATGTCAGCAAGTCGGCCCCATGCCACACAGTCAAAATAATGAGTTTCCTCTTTTTTTTCACCGTTAGTCACATAAACTCTGTTATTCGCAATTGAAAAATTGACAACAGAACTTCCGTTCACCGATTTAAATTCCGGATCACGGGTCATTCGACCGATTATAAGTATTTTATTGAGATCGTTAGCCATTGGCCCTAATTACGAGGGTTTTTAAGATGTTGGCATTGAGTTTAAACTCATGTTCGATCTTTGCAACTTCTTGTGGTGCGCCGGAACACTTGATAAGTGTGAAGTGACCTTGTTCGTCTTGTCCAACCGGATGCCAGAGTCTTTTAGAACCCCAATCCTCTTCGCCTTGGATCGTGAAGTTGTATTTGGAGAGTAAGTCTTTTACTGCAGACTTCGTCTCTTCTACATTCCCTTCACGAAGAATATTCGTGATTTCGTAGTTTCTCATATTTCTCCTATGGGTATACCTACATAGAAACACTTGTAGGTAGAAGAATTTGTTAGTTTCCACTAGGGTTTTGCCAATGGGGCCTTGGGTCAATGGAATTTCTTCTTGGAGTTCCCAAACCCTTCCATTTCTATGTAATTTCTAACATTTTTATGGGTGAAAAATCAAATTTTCCAGAAGTTTGGGGCCTTGCCCTTGGCTTATTTTTAGCGCTGTATGCTGGGTTTTTAAACCACATCACCCCGAAAGAACCTGCCCTTGACAACCACTCCGGATTTGAATCCACACTACTCGGACTGGAAATGGCAGAAACCCCCAAACAAGTCCAAGACCTAATCGGAATCCCTGACACCATCGATTTTTTCCATTTATCTGCGGAATATAGAAAGGTTCATTATTTTGATTTTGGATTTATCTTTTGTTATCTGGCATTTTTAACGTATACCGGGCATTATGCGGGAAGAAAGGTGAGACCAATCTTTCTAAAAATTTTTATGGGGATGATTCTACTTCTTGTGATCGCCGGTTTTGCCGATTTAATCGAAAACATTTTAATTCTGAATGTTTTGGATGCAAAATCAGCAGAAGAAATGGCACCTTCTCTGGAATACTTAAAACCCACCTCCCAACTCAAATGGTTTTGTTTGTTTGGGTATGTTGCAATTGTTTCCGTCTATTTTTGGTTATATGAAAAAGGTTGGATTTTAAGAACGGCATCCATTCTGTTTTTTACGGGATTTTTTTTGCAGCTCTTTTCGATTTACAAAACCAATTTACTCGAACTGAGTTTTCCCTTTTTTGCTGTGGGACTCACTTGCAGTTGGTTCCATTACGGTTTTAGTTTGGCCTTTAGTTCCTTATCCAAAAAAACATAACCCCTTCCCCCAGAAATCACTAGATCGGTTCCTAATTGTTTGCAAAGGACCGCATATTCTTTTAAAAAACTTTCTGCCTCTTTAGGACCGAGTGGAAAAAAATAATGGTCACCAGAAAGGGATTGGTGTTTTCCAAAAACAGGAACCACCTCCACAAACAAAAGTTTGTCGGCATCAAAATGCAAAACAACCGAGATATTGTGTTTTAAGTATTGGTTTTTGGATCCAAATAGAAAGTTTCCGAGCGAATAAATCACAACCCCTTTCGGAAATACTTCTATCCCTTGTGGAACATGAGGATGATGGCCGAGAATTACCCGGTACCCTGCATTCACCAAATATTTGGCAGCATTTCTTTCTGTATCCATTGGAAAGGGATTATATTCCACACCCCAATGCACCGAGAGAATGTTGACTTGGTTTGGTTTTGTTTTTTTAATGAGTCTTTCTGCCACTCCCACTCGAAAGTATGCTGCCCCCGGAGATTTGATTCCCGAAAACAACCGAGTTTCCCCTGTATCAGAAAAAGAAAAAATCCGATACTCTGTATTTTGTTTGGAAACCGTAATGGGAACCAAAGCCTCATCGGTATTTTTCCCAGCTCCTGTATGACGGATTCCAAATTCATCTAACAAGTCTAAGGTATCAGATAACCCGTTTTCACCAAAGTCCATTGTATGATTATTTCCAAGAAAAACCCCATCGATTCCCAAAAGTTGCAGAACGGTTAAATCTTTTTTTTCTCCAAAAAAAACATAGGACTTCCTTTGGTCGGCCGTAGGTGTTTTGTGGAGGATAGGAGTTTCTAAATTGAGAAATCGAAAATCAAAATTCTTTAGGTAACTAATAAAACTACGAAATGGAAAATATGGATCCTCACTTCGCATAGAATCACGAACTCCCCAATTGAACATCACATCCCCACCAAACCAAAGTTTAGTAGATTTGGCATATTGGATCGTTTCTCCAGATTCTGTTTGGAAACGATATAAATCAGATATTGGTAATTCTAGTTTCGATTCAGCCGATTCAGGAAGGTCTGCCGCAAATAATAAAAATGGCAAAACAAAAACAATGGAATAACCAATTCGAAATAGGTTCATTTAGAAACTAAAGTTAAATAACTAAAATCGAAACGTATTTATCGGAGGTTCTACCATTTGTGATTTTTTTAGTTTGATAAGGATCAGAACATTTTCCTTTTCTGTATCTAAACTAATGACCTTAGTAGTAATTTCTTTTGGGGGATGGATTTGATCTGGTTTTGTTTTTACAATGGCAATGGCCTTTAACCCACGTTTAGTGCTAGAAAGTTCCAAACGATCTAAATTTCCATCTTTAAAAAAATATTCGTATTCGCCATCTGGTTTAGAGAGAATGATACGAGCCTCTTTTGTGTAAAATTTAGCTTTTGGATTTTGGATTTCTCCAACATAAGTCCCAGTGAGATATTCATAAATGACTGGAAAGG
Organism: Leptospira montravelensis; assembly: GCF_004770045.1. Classification (NCBI taxonomy): domain Bacteria; kingdom Pseudomonadati; phylum Spirochaetota; class Leptospiria; order Leptospirales; family Leptospiraceae; genus Leptospira; species Leptospira montravelensis. The sequence continues at coordinate 55,022 of NZ_RQFO01000004.1, read as the reverse complement.
GAATGGCAAATTTTTTGCCAGTATTTGGGTCTTGGATAAGGATATCACCCATTGGAAGTGTTTGGATTTCTTTTGTACTGGTTGGTTTGATTTGGATTTGGTTTGGATCGGCAATGAGCTCTGTAAAAATCATTCCAAAAAAACTATCCATCAATTGGATTTTGACCTGTTTAGATTCTTTTGAGAAATATAGTTTTCCATCCAAGTAAACATTGTCTTTTTTCGGAACAAAGGTTTGGATTTGCATACTAAAATCAGATTTAAAACTAGGAAAATCAGTTTGTTTTTCTAAAATTTCTTTGAGTAAAGTTTTGGATTCTTTTTCTTTTGCAGAAATGTATTTTTCTTTGTCTCGGCCAATAAAATTGGGATCTTCCACTTCCGCTGACTGACAAGAAATGATTAATAATGAAACACTAAGAAGGATGGTCTTTCCTTTCATTCTGAAATTTCCTTTTGCACTTTTTTAATTTTTGCTATGAGATCTTTATTGGGAACTGACTTTATTTTAGATTCTGACAATTTAAAAAACTGCAAAGCATTGACTGGATCATTTTTTGCCAAGTATACATCACCTAAATGTTCATAAATCACTGGGTCTTCAAACCCTCTTTCCAAAGCAAGGGAAGTTGCAAAATTCAAATGAAGTAAAGCACGATTATAATCCTTTTTTCTATACATAACCCAACCTAAACTATCTTGGTAAGCTGGATTATCTGGTTCCAAAGAAATGGCTTGGTTTAGAAGTTGGTTTGCTTCCTCTGGGTTCATATCTTTTTCAGCATACAGATATCCCAGGTAATTCATAGCATTGGATGCATTGGGATTTAAAGCAATTGTGGTTTTTAAGTCGGACTCCGTATCGCTAAATTGTTTTAATTTATCGAAAGCAGAGGCGCGATAAAAATAATAGTTATAATTTTTAGAATCTAGTTTGATGGCTTCTGAAAAATCTTTCACACTTTCTTTGTATTTTTCCAACTGAAAATACGCAAGACCTCTTAGATAATAATGAGTAGGCGTTGGATTTTCTTTTAATGTTTCCGATAAAACCGAAACAGAAAGAGATTCTTTTTTTAAATTTCCCTGGAGGTAGAGATAAGCCAAACGAAAACGCAAACGTAATGTTTTTTCCGTTTCCTTGGTTAATCGTAATGCTTCTTTCGTGGACATCACTGCATGATTCCACTGTCCCAACATTTCTTGGCAGGAAGAAATTTTTTCAAAAAACAATGACTTTTCTTCGTCCAAATTTTCTTTTGTGTTTATTTCTGATAGTCCCTTACGTAGAATTTTTTCTGCCGTATAATACTGCCTATACTCAAAAGCATACTGTGCCGTTTCTGCATTGAGAGTTTGGTAATCAGGATTTTTTTCTTTTTCTGCAAGTTCCAAAAGTGCAATCCTCGGAGAAAGTCTCCCTGGATTTTCTTGGATATAAGTTTTTAATTTAGTTTCCAATCCTTCATTAGAACCAGAAATTAATTGATAGAGAAAAAAGATGATTCCATCTTTCGGAATTTTTTTCTCTTTTTTCAAAGTTGCAAAATAAATAGGAGCACTGTCCCGCGAATCCATAAAATAAATTTCTGCAAGCATATGGGAAGCATCAATGTCTCTTGGATTTTTTTCGCGAATTTGTTCGAGGTACATCCGGCAATGTTTAAAATCACCTAACACAAAATAAATTTGAGCCAAACGAAATAGAACTTCCATATCATTTTTATAGGCGTTCGTGTATTCGTTATAACGTTTGATGGAAATTTTAGGGTAATCGAGTTTATAATTGAGTTCACCTAAAGCTTTTGCGGTTAGGAATTTGTATTTGGAATGTGTATCCCTTCTCTCAATGACAAAAGAAAGAGCTGTATAATACAAAATGGAATGATTCCAGTTTTTTCTTTCAAAATTGATATTACCAAGTAAGTATAAAAAGTCAGGATCATTCGGAAACAAATGGAGAGAAGATTCTAAAACCTCGGAGGCCTTAGCCAACTCTCCCTGACGGATGCGTATTCTCGTTTGTAAAAGAACTAAATCTTTGGTAACCTCAGGGGATTTACCCGTTGCCAGCTCCGACCATTCCCAAGCCTTTTCCATATTTCCCAGTTCTAGGTAATTTAAACTTTGGGTTTCCGCACTGAGGGCACTTGGTTCCTTTCCCACCTCCTTTAAGCAACTATGGTAAGAATCTAAAAAAGCAACAGAGCGCTCAAAGGAGAGTTTGGAATCCTCGTTTTTTCGCCTTTGGGCCGATTGAAATCCGTCCACCTGTTCTCGAAAGGCTCGAGACAAGAAATAATCTGCCGGAACACCCGGTTCTAACAAGGAACAGGTTTTCTGTCTTGTTTCAGGTGCCGCAAAGAGAGAAAGCGAAAGAAAACAAAAGAAAACAAAGAGTAAGGGACGGTTTGGAGTTTTAATTGCTTGAAACATCAGTAGATTCCGGCAAAGATCGGGAACAGGGACAATCCTTGAACCAAATCTTCCGAGAAAATTTAAAATACATCCTGGCTGTTCTCATCGTGTGGGCAATCACTTTCCCGTGGATTCTGAGAAACAAGGACACAATCCTTGCCAAATTCACCCTCGCCTACAATTCGTTTTTTGGTTATCCCAATCCTCGGATTGCACACCAACTCATATCTAAAGGCGATGCAGTCCTTGAGGGACGAAAAGAAGGTGGGACGGAATTCCTCCAAACCATAAACCAATTTTTCAGCTCCGAAGAGAACACGAAAGGTAGCGTTTTGCCTTTGGATTTGGCTCTGATGGAAAAGGCATGTTTGTACTTTCGCAGCAAGGAACATGTGGAGGATCATTTTTTAGAACTAACTTGGCGGGAAAAAGCAAAAGACTGGGGTTCTCCCCTCTTTCTCAAAATGGCTCCTCAAGGCGAACTCACCCTCGGACCCAATCCTAAAGATTATTGGAATTCTCATATTGAAGCTGTGTTAACAGCACTTGACTACTACAAACGCGCGTTACGTTTCTCTGGCCCAGAATTACTTGCCCCTAAAAAAATTGAATCCGTAGCTTGGGCAAGTTGTAGACCCAGTGAAATCCTACTCGGTTATAAAACCCATATGTTGGAAACAGAAAACTTTGTTCTAAAAAAACTTACTGAATTAGAAAAGGTTCCGAGTGGCCTAAGCGCCGTCCAAAAACGTAGTGTAGTTTTATCTTCCATCAAACGGAGTGACTTTTCGGAAGTTTCAGCTAACGACTATTTGGAATCCCTTCTTAGACAAATCCTACTTACAGGTATGAAAAACTTTTCTCCAAGAGAGATGGATGATATTTATGAAAGGATCCTGTATTTTGTGGGAGCCGATGAAAGGGAGTATCTAAAATTCAAATTCAGACGAGGAGAATTATTTTTCCAACTGGGTGAGGAAGAAGAAACCTACTACAAACGTGCGGCCACTGAATTTAAAGAAGCTTCGAATATACAACTTGCCTCTGAAATCGAAGATATCAATTTACCTGCACTTCTTGTTCATGAATTTGATTCTAAAATGAAAGAAGCAGAATCGTATCACAAACTAAAAGAGAACTCCAAAAGTTTAACGATTTTAGATGCCTTAAAACCAAAACTTCGGAATGTCGATGAACGAAGTGTAGGTGGAAAAAAAGATGATATTTTAAAATCGTATCATAAATTAACTAGATCCGTTCTTCGCAAACTGGGTCGCTACGAAGAAGCAGATGAAATCCCCTTTAACGAATGATATAAAATATTTTGATTACAATGCCACTCACCCTCCATTTACAGAAATTCTGGAAACATGTTTGGCAGACTATCTTTCAGGATTTTATAATCCATCCGGAATCACTCGATTTTCCTTAAAAAACCAAGGAAAAATTGAACAAACAAGAAAGTATTTTGCAAATCTTACCAATGGCCAAGAAAAACAATTTGTTTTTTCTGCAACAGGAACAGAAGCCAATTACTTACTCATCCAAAGTTTACGTGTTCTCTATCCAAACTTAGATTCCGTCATAGTTTCTCCACTGGAACATTCCAGTATGTATTCCGCTTTGGAATCCTACGGATTTAAGGCAACTCTCATCCAAACCGACCATTCGGGAATCATTGATTTGATGGATTTAGAAAATAAACTAAAGGAAAACCCAAGACCTGTGGTATGCCTTTATGCGGGAAATGAAACTGGTGTGATCCAACCTGCAGAAGAGATCTCAAAACTAACAAAAAAATACGACCAGCTATTTTATAGTGATTTAATGCAAGGTTTTTGTAAAACAGATGTACCATTTCAGTTTTTCGACGGATATACTTTTTCCGGTCACAAAATTGGAGGAGGAATGGGTGCAGCACTTACTTATCTTCCCAAACCAGATCACCGCTTTCACTTGTTTGGTGGAGGAAACCAAGAAAATAACCATAGAGCCGGTACTGAAAATATTTTTGCCATTGAATGTTTCAAACAAGTGGCTGAAATCCAATTCAGAGAATTAGAAACAAAGAATGAAAAACTGAGTGCATTTCAATCTCTCATCGAAGAAAAGTTAGAATCTTTAGGTTGCAAAATCATAGCAAAGTATTCACCAAGGCTTCCAAACACAACGTTTCTCATTCTTCCGATTCAGTCCGTAGACTTTTTTCTACTCGGGATGGAAGAAAAGGGAATTTTAGTTTCCACAGGTAGCTCCTGTAAGTCCCGAGCCAGAGAAGCCTCCAAATCACTTTTGTATATGGGATATTCTGAAGAAGAAGCATTACGATGCATTCGCATCTCTACAGGTTATTTCACAACAGAAGAGGATGTGAAAACATTACTCACAAACATGGAAGATTTAATCCACAAGTTCCAATAAACAAAACAATGAAACTTAGAATTATAGCCAAATTTTCTAGAGAAAATTTCACAGATGGAGAATGTATTTGGGAAGAGAAACAGGAGAACTTTGGTAATGTAGAAAAAACTACAAAATTCTCAGGCAAACACCTGCATGAATTCCTAATGGACTGGGCTCTTTTTGTAGAAAGAATCTTATCTCAAAACCCGACTCATAAAGAGTTCCTAGAAAAGTTGGGGAAAAAATCAGATAACCTAGAACAAATTGTATTTGGCCAAACACTACCTTTTTGGCGAAAACCAGGATTTACAGATTCGATCCATCTACTAATTGATCCTGAACTTTCCTCTGTCCCCTGGGAAATTCTACGAACTCACAAAGGTTTTTTATTCCAAGACATCGATTACCATAGAGGAATCAGAATCGAAACCATTTTAAAAGAACACAAACAAAAATCAAATACCGTTTTAATTGTTTGTAATCCAGTAAAACCGAATTTAATATCTACAGTAAAAGAAGAATGTACATCTTTATACCCGATCTTAGAGAAAAAGTTAAATTTAAGAATCTTAAAAGAAGATCACTTAACAAGAGTCAGATTAATTGAAGAGATCAGCTCTGCAAAGTATTTACATTATGCAGGGCATACCGAAAAGAATGGAATTCCCATTGGAACAAATGATTTTTTGTATTCAAAAGAAATAACCGAACTTTCTTTTTCAAATTTAGATCTTGTATTTTTCAACAGTTGCCATTCTTCTTTTGACTCCATAGAACATTCTGGACTTACAACTAGTTTTTTAAAGGCAGGTGCAAAAGAAGTAATCGGTTTTTTATTCCCAGTAGAAACCAATTTAGCAAAAGAGATTGGAATCATATTTTGGGATTCTTATTTAAAATCAAAAAATTCACATAAATCCTTAGCAAAAATTAGAAAAAATTTATACAAAGGATCCCCTAAAGAAATAATAACGGCTATTAGCTTAGTTCACTTTTCAACAAAAAAACAAACCTTCCAAATAAATAGAATTCTCGGCATAACTTTTGTTTTGTTATTTTTACTTTTTTGTATTGTTTTTTCCAGAGAGAAGAAAGAACCTATCTCGATAGAGAATTTCGAAGTTTCTGAACCTAAAATCGCGACAAAAAAAGACACAAAAGTTTTGGCCGTCAAACCTAAGGATCCACTTCTGAATCGAATCTCTAATTTAAGTAACTCCGAATTTCGTAAAATGGCATTATCTTTTCTATCAACGAAACACGAATTTCTGGATGATTTTCAAAAGAGAGAGCTTTTGAACTCTATTTTGTCCAAAGATATCTCAGAAGAAAAAATGTATTACGAATTCAAAACTAGGAGTGGATATTGAAACGATTCAAAAAATCTTTAGTTCTACTTTTGGTTTTGTCCTTCCCCATACTTGCTGAATGGTTTCCTAAATCCAAATCCTTCGATGAAGTCTGGAATTCGTTTGATTCAAACCAAAACCTAATTAGCCAGGCTTACGGAATCCAAACGAGAGATATGATTCGAACGGAAACGGCCCAAGAGGAAGAAGAGTTTTTATATTATTGGAAACTTTGTACTCATGCAGAAATCAAGGATCTAACAGAAATTCTGCGATACATTTCATTTTACGATGCCATTCTGACTGTAAAACATTGTTCCGAATTTAATAAAGAGGAGTTAATACAGTTAGAAAAACTTACCAAAAAAAAGATTTTTGATCTCATTGTACTACCTAAACTAGAAATTTTAGAATCAGAAATCACAAGTGGAGAGCTAATTCCTCTCATCACTGAACTACAAAAGGAATGGGAAAAAACAATTTATATATTCTCTAATTTGTATAAAGCACAAGAAGTCTTACTACTTGGAAAAGAGAGAGAATACACTTTAGCAATCAATCGAGTTTTGTATTCAGAAATGCCGGAATCTAGAAGAAAAACACTAATTCTACGACTTTTGCAGGATATGAAACAACAAAACAAAAGTTCCTATCAATTATTTTATTATTCAAAACAAAATCCTTGGGCTGTTTCCAGTTTAAAAGATGAAAATACTGAAGCTAAAAAATTCTTTTTATCATTAATCGAAGAATGGGAGTTAGATTCTGATTTTTATCCAGAAAACCTATCCTTATTAAAAGAATTTCATAATTGTATAGAGGAAATTCCCGTTACTAACAAAAAAATTCGTTTGTTAGGTTTTTTTGGTTTTTTTAGTGACTATGGGCGTTTTACAACAAAAGACCAAACACTCTTTTCGCAATCAAACCAAACTCGCGTTCGGTTCATTAGGCAAACTTTATTTCGTTCCCACCATTTTCAAAAAAGACTAGAAAATGTCCTGACTTCTTGTAAAAATTCCGTCCAATCCCTAAACGATCTATGAGCGAAGACATTCGGAAGTTAATCGATAACTGCCTCCTTGGAAACCGTGCCGCTTGGCAAGAGTTGATCCATAAGTTTCATAGACTCATCATTGGAACTTGTGCACACTATGTTCCCAGAGAAGAAGTGACCGATACTTCACAGCAAGTTTATTTAAAACTCACAGAAAACGACTACCACCTGCTCAGAAAATTCAAAGGAGATAGTCTTCCTGCTTTTATTATCTATTTAAGTGAAATTTCTAAAAATATAAGTATGTCTCAGACAAGATCCATTCGTCGGTATGAGTATCGTGAAGGAATTTCTTTGGATTTGAGTATTGATATTTTAGATGATAGGCAAACCCAAGAAGATGTCTTTTTTGCCTGGGAAGAAAAACGAGAGTTTTACGATCTCATTGAAAGTTTAGATGAAGTTCACAAAGAAATTCTCGTACTACGTTTAAAAGGCTATAAATTCAAAGAAATTGCGGAAATCCTCGAGGTTCCCCTAGGAACAGTCCTCGCCCGGGCCAATCGAGCAAAAGAAAAGATAAAAAAAATCCTTACAAAGGAAATAAAGCCTTAGCGGGGGGTAATAAATACTATGGAACCAAAAGATCCAAATGAATTTATGAACCGACTCAAATTAAAAGAAGCTCTATACCTCATGTCCCAAGGGGAAGAGGCGGACTCACCAACGGTCGACCGGATCTTAAAAACCGTTCTCCCGGATCTAAGCCCAACCGTCCAAATTTGTCTACAATTCATAAATGACAAACTCAAGTTCATTTCCAGCGAGCTTTTGGAGAGGAGCCTACTGTCTCCGGAACTTGCCTTCCGAGGCGATGGAAACGCAAGCGGAGGTGCCTTTCGAGTGCACAGGCAGGTGGGGGGGCGGGATTTGGATTTTGTCTTCCAACCTAGTGCCGAAAAGAATCAAGTATTCCTTTCGGTCGAGGCTTCCAATTGCGACCGGCTTTCTGCCAAGTTGTTTTTAGATGGAGCTCCCGTGGAAACCCTACCCAAGCTGGGATCCCAGTCCATGTTTGATTCTCCGATTACTCTAGATTCGAGCCCCGAACTTGCGATCTTTGAATCCGGCAAAGAAATTGGCCGTTATCATTTTATGTTACAATCGTAATTTTTTTGATTCGTATGCAATAAAAAGGAAGTGTGAGGTCATTAATTAACTGAGAAATGTTCCTACTTTTAGGAACCTACTTTCTTTTCCAAACTAGTTCACTTCAAAATCCCGGCGAAAGTCGGGATTTTTTTTAAGCGTTCACTCGGAAATAAATGACATCCCCGTCTTGGACAATGTATTCTTTTCCTTCCACGCGGAGTTTGCCCTCGTCTTTGACCTTGCCAGCATCCCCTGTTCTGTCGATATCTTCATACCGCATCACTTCTGCGCGGATATAACCTTTTTCAAAATCAGAATGGATGACACTTGCTGCCACAGGCCCTGTACTTCCTTGGTGGGTGGTCCAAGCTCGAACTTCCTCCACACCTGCTGTAAAAAAAGTAATTAATCCAAGAAGTTTGTAAGAGGCACGAATCATTCGAGACAAACCCGATTCTTTTTCACCAATCTCTTCTAAAAAAGCAATTTGGTCTTCTTTTTCTAAACCAGAAATTTCTTCCTCAAAACGACCACATAAAACAACCACAGGTGCTCCGTCTTTGGAAGCAAAATCAACTATGGTTTTCACGAGAGGATTTTCATTCGTTTTTACATCAGAATCTAAAATATTCGCAACATATAATACTGGTTTTATGGTGATGAGGTTGAATTTTTTAGCAATTTTAATATCTTCATCACCCAGTTCTACAGTGGAGGCACGGTTTCCTTTTTTTAAGGCATCTAAAATTTTATCCATCACCGATAGAATTTCTGCGGCTTCTTTGTTACCGGTTTTGGCAGTTTTTGCAACACGTTGTTGTTGTTTCTCTAAACTGTCCAAATCGGCAAGGATCAATTCATAATTGATCACTGTGATATCTTCGATGGGATCTACTTTCCCATGAACATGCGTTATATTTTCATCTTGGAAAGCACGAACTACGTGGCAAATTGCATCCACTTCACGGATATGAGATAAAAACTGATTTCCAAGTCCTTCCCCTTGGCTTGCCCCTTTTACAAGGCCCGCAATGTCCACAAACTCAATCATTGTGGGAACGGTTCGTTTTGGTTTATAAACTTCGGCCAAACGGTTTAGCCTTTCATCAGGAACTTCGACCACACCGGTATTGGGTTCAATCGTACAGAACGGATAGTTGGCAGCTTGCGCTCCTGCCTTCGTGAGAGCATTAAAAATAGTCGACTTACCGACGTTCGGGAGACCTACAATTCCACAATTCAAAGCCATAGGGATAGGATTTTTACCAGAGACCGTAAGACAAGGAAAATTGCTTTCTTAGTTTTGAAATCCGGTCTCGATATATACGGAAGTTAAATAGAAAATAGAGGTAAGAATGACAACTAAATATATGACCGCATAAATTTTTCCAATTTTTTTCCAAGGATAACGATCATACAAATGTAGGTGGGTTGAAATATAATCGGGATTGGGTTCTTGTGGTAACAAATCCTCTCGTCCTGCTTTTCTCCAAACCAATTGCCTTTCCTCGGTGTTCAATTGAAAGAAAGGAGACAACTCTCCTTCTGTAAAAACTGTCAAAAGGATACTTGGAATTTCGTAGTATTTAAAAATGATAATGCCAGAAAAACTAGTGAGAATGGCTAAATAATTGATAACTACAATGAGAGGGCTTGCCGTATAACTAGAGCTAAACAATAAGTATAAATAAATGATAAGAAAAACTATTGATACATACTTTGCGATCTGAGAAAAGATTCTGTAAACTTTTTGTTCTTTGATAAAGCTGTGAAATACTTTGTTTTTCATTCTATTTAGTTTAGAGGGAAAGTTTTTTTCCTACACGATTGGAAAATTCCAACGGGATTTCCGTTTCCACCCACTGTTTTTTTCCCTGTAAGTCGGTAAAGCACAATCGAAAGGAATGTAGATACATCCTGGTTTCCATCCTTTCTGTTTGGAAATCTGAATAAACTGGATCCCCAAGAACAGGAAAACCAAGTTCGCGAAGCATAACGCGAATTTGGTGCCGTCTTCCTGTTAGAATTTTTGCCATTCCAAAAGTCAATCCTGCTTCTGGAAAATGATTTAAGATTCGAAACTCGGTTATGGCTTTTTTTCCACCACTCCGGACAATTTGTACTTTTTGATTTCCATCCCGAATAAAACATTCGAATCTTTTTTCCTTCCAATCGGGAATCCCGTGGCATAAAAAAATATATTCCTTTTCTGCATCTTTTAATAGTGAATCAATTTCTTTATTTTTACTTTGGATTTTTCCAAGAAGAACAATCCCACTGGTTCCCAAATCCAAACGGTTTACAGTACGTAAGTCTTTTAAATGTAAGTAACTTGCCAGTAACCTAGTAAAGTCTTTCCGATTTGGATCTTTGGTTTCGTGAACAGGAAGTCCTTCTGGTTTTTCAGCGATTAAAAATTCCTCACATTCAAAAAGAATCTTGGTGGTAAACCCACCTTTTAGTCGGATTTGTCTAAGTGGAGACTTCAATCCAAAGACCACTGAGACTACGAATGTTGATCACACCCGATCGAAAAAGGAGATACTGCCCTTTGATTCCTACAAGAGTATCGGAGATAGGAGTTTCTTTTGTGAGTTTGAGCGATTTGATTTTCTCTGGATAAGTTTCAATCGGATAATCAATTTCTGTCACACCACCACTCAGATCTAATCTTTTCCATACTAGTTTTGTTTTACTATCGATAGGGGAAAAAAAATCATTTTTTTCTAAATGATTTAAGAATTTATTTGCCTCACGCACCAAATCTATGTCAGGTGGATCACCCGCCACCATCTTTTGCCAAGTAGTTTTATCGGGCAAATACTGACTTAAATAATGTTCTAAAATTCCTGCATCTCTTCTTGACTCCACTTCCAAAATGGGAAGCCCATAGGTTGCCCCTTGGTCCACCCAACGATTGGAAACAGGATTTTCTTTTGTGATCCCCACTTTTAATCCACTGGAGTTTGCAAAATAAACTGTATGTTTTTTAAAACAATTGGTTTTTCCCCATTCTGGTTCCCGACAAGTTCCTTTATGAAAATGGCAGGTTTCTGGTCTTAAAATACAAAGATCGTTTTCCGCCAAAGTAGTAAAACAAGTGAAACAATAACCTTGACTAAAGGATTTTTTTGTTTTTTTCCCGCAGTGCAAACAACGAATGATATCATTCGTCGATAACGTAATTTTTTTTCCAATCCAAACGTCCACTGAGCTTGTCGAAGTGGACTTTATAGCAGTTAGATCTTTTTTGTCCACCTCATTGTAGTTTGCTGTTTCCCAAAAATAAGAAACAGGCGAAATACCTTTGTGTGACATTTTTCTTACATAACCTTGGATGGTAGGCATAGACTAAAATGAATACTCTTTTACTTCTAATGGAAAATACTCTCTATTGACATTTACAAAAAGCAAACCGGTAAGGCTAGGTTCCGACTGGTTCCAATCCCATTTAAAAATAACGAGAGTTTGCCGGTATAAGTAATGAGAAATTTGGCCTTTGGGACCATAAAATAGTTTTAGTTGATCTTCTCCCTCACCAAGAAATACCACCTTTCCATTAAGGTTAGGTGATTTTTGTTTGATAAGTTTGATGATAATCTTTCCACCAGGGAATACATCCTCCGGATCCGATCCTTCTGTTGCCTCTCCTTCGTTTACAGTGGAATGAGAAGCCACCTCCAGGGTTGTCCCTTCGTAATCTAGATAGTTACAAGGAAAGTCACCTGGCATACTCGGAAAATTTTCCGAACAAGGAGTATAGGCAGATTGTTTTTCTTCCCCCTCTCCGTAGGAAACAAGAAGTGTCGAACGAATGGTAGCAAAGGCCACAGATTTCAATACTTTTGCAGTTTTATTTTTGGAGACGGTTTTCGGTTCTTTCTCAGAAGCCAAAACTGATAATGCAATTAAAAAAGTTAAAAATGTTAATAGAATCTTTTTCATCATAACCTCAGTACAATAAATAGGGAGCGATTTTTTTACGTTCCGATTCTTCTTCTGTTAAATAAGTTTTATGAAAGTCGGCAAAACTTTTTCCTTCATTAATGGAAGTTCGAAAATGTTCATTTCCCCAAAGTTGGTCTACCCAATGGTTTGCAGAACCTTTACTCCATTTAAATTCACTGGGATAGGTTTCTTTCATAAGCCGAATCAAATCATAAGCCAATTGGATGGGGTCGTAATCTGGACGAACTAAATTCATACGAAGCCCTGAACAAATTTTGCCTTTATGAGGACCAAAGGTTGGTTTAAAATACACCGGCGAAAAATAATAAGATTTGTTTCCTAATTTTTCTAGTTTGGATGCCAGTTCTTCTGGATTTGTCATCCAAGGTGCACCAAAATAAACAAAGGGAGCTTGGGTGCCTCGGCCCACAGACACATTCACACCTTCAAGTAAAACCAAAGAAAGATAATTTCTAGCTGAGTCCACCATAGGTAGGTTTGGTGAGGGAGTGGTCCAAGGAATTCCTGTATCTTCAAAATACATTCCTCTGCGGTAACCTTCTACAGGTACCACCATTACATCCACACTGTCTTTTAAATATTCTTTGTTATAGAACCTGGAGGCTTCACCAACGGTCATCCCAGTGATGAGAAGCGAGGGAAACTCACCTGCAAAATTTAAATTCCTTGGATTCATTTTTTCACCCATAGGCGGAAGGTGCATGGCCACATGAATATGATCCAGGACGATGAGTTTGGTTTTTGTATTCTTCATGGCATCCATGAGTCTTTTTAAAACACTGAGATACGTATAACAACGCATCCCCACATCTTGTACATCAAAAACAATATAATCTACCTCACGGACTAGGTCTCGTAATTCAGAATCTTTGATTCGGTAGATATGATACAGTGGACGATTGAAAGTAGAATCCATAGTAACAGGTGTTTGACTAAACTCTTCTTCTAAACCGAGAAAACCATGTTCGAGTCCAATCAAATGTTCCAGAGTGATTTTATATTTTTCTAAAGAGGTAATGATCTTTTTGGGGTTTGTTCCAATTCCCGATGGGTTTGTCGCAAGCATCAATTTTTTTCCGGCCATGGTCGGAAGGATTTTTTCATAAAAAATGTCCTGAGAAATTCGCAACTTGGAATCATTCGGATGAACGCGAAATTGGGGAACTGTGTTCCCGTGGCATGCGAGTACAAGAAAGCAGAGAGAAAACCTAAAAAAGTAATTGGTCATGTAAGTATATGTTTCTATAATATAGCAAATCTTCAAGGAGAAATGTCCTTCATGTTCAACCGACTTCGTTTGGCTCCCTTAACCGGAGTTCTCATCCTTACCATTTTGGCATGTGCCGGATCCAATTCAGCCCAGAAACAACCTACGCTGCCAGACAATGTGGTGACAGCTATGGGAGAGGCACCTATCTACCAAGGAGACTTGGCTCTCGCAAGAAACAAAGCTTTGAAAGATGCAAAACTCAATGCCATCCGTAAACTCGTGGGAGAACAAATCACAGAAAAATCGGGTGTTTCCGATGGCCAGTCTCTAGGCTCCAAACTCTACGGGAAAACAGATAGTTTCGTAAAGAAATACGATATCATCAGTGAAGAACAATGGAAATTGGACACCCAAGACATGATCCGTTTGAATGTTCGCTGTGAAGTGGAAGCAACCAAACTTTCCACAGCAGTAGATGCCCTCCTGGATGATGTAGGAAATCCAAGAATAGCAGTGTTAGTCCAAACAGTCGTCAACGGAAAATCCTATCCGATTGGATCGGCAACCAATATCGCAGAAGCAGAACTCATCGAAAAACTCAGAGCCAAAGGAAACAAGGTTGTGGATAGTTCCCAACTCACAGCTCTACTCAAAAAAAATCCAAGCCTTGCCAAACTTGACCTCACGTCTGTGGAAGAAGGAAGTCCTTTACTCACACTCGCACAAGATTCTGGGGCAGAAGTATTGATCATTGCTAAAGTCACAACAACAGACCAAAAACCAGTGGTTTTACCTGGTGGGAAAAAAACAGATTTTTTAAGTTCGGCGGCCACTGGTCCTTACCGCATCATCCAACTTTGGGGTGATGGAAAAATTTTTGGCTCGGGAAGTTTAGAAGGACGCGGGGCAGATATCACCCAAGAAGTTTCTAGAGAACAAGCCGTCAAAGATTGGGCAAACCTTGTGTCCGTCAAAGTGGGAAAACAAATCAAAGATGAATGGTTCAAACTCACAGAACAAAACACAGTGATCTTAAAATTCAAAGGCCTTGGTTTGGAAGATGCTATCAATTTCAAAAACGATTTGTTGGAATACACTTCAGTCAAACAAATCAATGATCGTAAAACAGAAATGAATGGATCGGAATGGGAACTGACTTATCCTGGAAAAGAATCTATGTTTGCTGAAGAGCTGATGTATAAAAAAGATTCTAGTTTCCGTTTTCTAAGTAGTAAAACCTTAAACATCAATAGTTCCAAACGCGGTGTTGTAGAAATCGATTTTAAAAACAAATAAACTATCGTTTATTCATTGTTTGGTCCTACGGAGAGAAATAATAAAATCTCTGTAGGATCTAACGGTTTAGAAAAATAACGAGCAACCTTTTTTTCTCCAATGGCTCTTTCGATTTCCGTTGTAAGATCATACCCAGTTAAGATACAATAGGTAATATTGGGACTAATTTTTTGTTTGTGATTTTGTCCTTTCATATTGGCATCGGAAGTTTAATCCGAAAGGTAGTTCCCTTTCCCCATTCGGATTCCATTTCAATGGAACCATTGTGGTCTTGAATGATCTTATAAGCAATAGGTAATCCAAGCCCCACACCTTTCCCTGGGTCTTTGGTTGTGAAAAAAGGATTTCTGATTTGGTTTTGGTGTTCTTTTTGAATTCCGACACCTGTATCTGTAATCTCTATGGTTCCGTAGTGAGAGTCTCTATAAGATTTTAAGACTAAAATCCCATCTTTACCTTCCATCGCTTGGATGGCATTGGTGAGGATGTTTAAAAACACCTGATGGATTTTTCCTGAATTCCCTTTAATCACTAAAGGTTTTTCATACATATTTTTTTCCACCTGAATTCGATCACGAAGAGAATGGTTGAGAACCACTAAACAATTCTCTAAAATCTCATGTAAATCAAACCCCTCTTCTTTGGAATCCCCACTGCGAGAAAATTGATTTAAACCTTTTACAATTTTGGATGTGCGTTCCACCCCTTCTTTGATTGCCTCTAAAAACATTTTCGTTTTTTCCGATTCCAAAACTGAACCTTCCAAAATTCCACGAACTCCAAAATATCCACCTAATATAAAGTTTAAAGGGTTATTGATTTCATGGGCGATCCCGGAAGAAAGTAATCCTAAGCTTGCCATTTTTTCGGATTCAATGAGTTGGTTTTGTCTTTCCCTTAGTTCATCTAATGTCCGTTTTAGTTCACTGGTTCTCATTTCCACAAGGGTTTCCAATTCATGGTTGTTTTTTTCCAACCTAGCTTCATATTCTGATCTTTCTAATTCAGCGGCGATCCTTCCGGAAAAAATTTGAAATAAGGTTAGGATTTTGTCTTTGTTTGGAATTTCCTTTTCGAATAATCCTACAATAAGGCCTACCACCTCTTTTTTAGAATTGAGTAAAGGCGTACCAATGTATCCTTCGATTTTCATTTCAATCAGAAGTTGGTCTAGGGGAAAAAACTTTTGCACATCATTTGGATAATAACAAATAGAATTATCAAAAACATATGCACAAGGTGTATCTTTTAAAGAATAAGCCATGTTTTCCGCAATTACCCCTTTTGCTACGAGGGAGATCGTTTTGGACTCGTATTTTTCTTTATCAAAAATGGCGATAAAAGTATAATCAGCTTGAATGGTCGATGCTAATTTCAGCGTGATTCTATCTAAAAATTCGTTTCCATAGGTATTAGAAACGGCTTCAATGATTTCGGAAAGAAGCTCACCTTGAATCATAAATTTATTTCTAGTAGTCCATAATTAATTCTTTGGTCAATCGAAATCAAGGTTCCGGTTGGTCCGTTACGAGTGGAAGTATAGTTTTTTTCACATCGAGAAGTGGTCCTAATTCGTAAATCGATTCATACCCGTAAGCTTTGAGTGAGTTGTATGTAGATAAATTGAGAGAAGCGGCAGGACTTTTGGCAGCAAAGGCTTCCTGGTTTCCTTCAAAATTATTGTTACAGTAAATTAGGATTTTTGTATTTTTCAGAGGAATGATCTCTGCTAATGATTCTTTAGTGAATTCAGTGAAAGGAAGATTTTTTGCTCCTTTTATATGCAAAATATGGAAACGATTTTCGCTTCTTGCATCAAGTAATATAACACCTTCTTCGTTCATCAAATTCAAAAATTGTTCTTCTGTTAGGCGATGAGTTTCTCTTTCCCCTTCGGAACGATTGACGATCCTTTTGAATTCTCCGTAATTAATGAGTTTGTTTTCAATCGGGACCTGTTTTATTTTTTTCTTTTTGGAAGTTCCGGAAAACAGAGGAATTGCAAAAATGATAAATAAAAGAATTATGTTTTTTTTCATAAAAATCCTCCATAAGAAAACAAAAATTGTATGGGAACGTTCCAAGAACTCAAACCTTTTTTCGACTTGCCAAGGGAATTAAAGAGATTGTGATGCATGAATGAGCGTACTTAGAGCAATTCTCAAAACAAACAAAGGCGAAATTCGCATTGATTTGTATCCTGACAAAACACCCAATACTGTAGCCAATTTCGTAAACCTAGCACAAAGGAATTTTTACAATGGACTCAAATTCCATAGGGTCATTGAAGACTTTATGATCCAAGGTGGATGCCCACAAGGAACAGGAACCGGTGGACCAGGTTATAAATTCCGAGATGAGTTTGATTCTAGTTTAAAACATAACAAACCAGGAATTCTTTCTATGGCCAACGCAGGACCTGGAACCAATGGGAGTCAGTTTTTTATTACACACGTCCCCACTCCTTGGCTTGATGGAAAACATTCTGTATTTGGTGCTGTTGTCGATGAAGCTGACCAACAAGTAGTGAATGCGATCCGACAAGGTGATGTCATCGAAACAATCACGATCGAAGGTGACCCGTCTTCCGTGTTAGCAGTGGCAAAACCCTTTTTGGATGAGTGGAACCAAATTCTAGATTCTAAAAAATAAGAATTGATTCTTCCCTTTGCCTTCATAAGTCTAATGGATATGAAGGCAAAAGGAAAACCAAAACAGATCTCCCAAATCAAAGCGGCTTCTAGAATCATTTTTTCTATGAAACCAACCAAAGTAAAACCATCAAAAAAACTCTATTCTCGAAAGAAAAAAGAAGATCATTCGGGAATAGAGTTTCTACTTTCACTTTTTTTCTAAGCGACTCACCTACCTCTCCATCTCACTCCAAGGATCTCTTCCAAGTTCCTCTTCTTTTCCTAAGTCCACAAACATCAACCTTTCTAACTCTGCGTTTCTCTGTTTAGCATGACTCATATATTGCACTCTGTCAGCCCTCAGTGCAAAAAGTTCGTGGAAGGTATCATCATCATGTTTTAAAAAAAGATTTTTTGCTTTTTCAGCAGTATGTGCCCTAGTTCCTAAAATTTTTAATACATCCTTTCCCATTTGGACTGCGGTTTCCCTAGTCTCTCGATAAATGTATGTCACTCCCATTTCCTTTAAATTATAGGCATCTTCCCTATCGCCAGCTCTTGCCACAATTTTGATTTGTGGATAATGTTGGCTTACGTTTCGAATGAGTTCTGTTTGTTTTTCAGGATTGTCCAAAGCGGCCACTAACACCTTAACATGTTCCAATCCTGCTGACTCTAATAACTCCAAACGAGTGGGATCACCAAAATACACTTTAAATCCAAAACGACCCAACATCTCTACACGGTCTGCATCAAAATCTAAAATGGTAATAGCGATTCCGTTGGAACGTAGGAACCTACCTAACATATTACCGAACCTACCAAATCCACAAATGATCACAGGGTTTTCTTGTTTATGAATATTTTGGTCGGAATGTATTTTGGGAATTTTCGATTCTAAGAGTCCAAAAAAAGTTTTTTCATATAACAAAAGAAGTACGGGAGTAATTGCCATACTTACTGCCACACAAGCCACTAAAATGATAATCGATTCTTCCCTAAAAAGTCCCAAACCTTCCGAATATCCAAACAAAACAAATGAGAACTCCCCCACCTGAGAAAGTGCTAAGGAAAAATATAGGTTTTGATCTAGAGGAAGCCGAAATGTTAATCCGAGTAAAAATAGAACCAATGCTTTGATAAAAATGATACCAAACACAATTCCTAAAATTTTGCTTGGACTATTTATGACCACTGGAATGTCCATCGAAGCACCAACACTAAGGAAAAACAAACCGAGCAAAAGTCCCTTAAACGGTTCAATATTACTTTCTAATTCATGGCGGTATTCACTACTGGCAAGGACCACTCCTCCTAAAAAGGTTCCGAGTGCTGCCGACACCCCCACAGCCCCCATTAACACCGATATGGCGATTACAAGTAACAAACTTGCCCCTGTAAAGATTTCTCGATTTCCCGACTTGGCAAGTAATCTAAAAAATGGGCTGAGTAAATATCTTCCGACTAAAATAATTCCGACCACAACAGACAAAACTACCAAAGTTTTTGCATAACCAGGTAAATGTTCAATCAGAGAATGTCCCTGCGAAGATGTGGTTACTTCAGCATCGCTTAACATAGGAAATATGGCGAGTATCGGAATGACTGCCATATCTTGGAACAAAAGTACAGAAAAAGCTGCCTGCCCAGAAACCGATTTCATAAGTCCCTTTTCTTTCAATGTTTGTAATACAATGGCTGTAGAAGATAAAGAAAGAATTAGTCCGAGTGCCAACGATGGTTTCCAGTGAAACCCAAATCCAAAAGCAAAACCTGCGGTAATCGCTGTAGTTAGGATGATTTGTAACCCACCGAGACCAAGTAACCAAAACTTTAACCGCCAAAGTAGATCCAACTCAAGTTCTAAACCAATTGCAAATAACATCATCACTACGCCGAATTCGGCAAAGTGCAACATATCCTTTCCTTCGGTTCCAACAAATCCAAAAACAAAAGGACCTATGACAATTCCTGCAATCAAATAACCAAGAACTGACCCAAGACCTAATCGATTTGCAATAGGAACGATAATGATTGCACTTGTGAGATAAATTAAAGCTTGAACAAAAAAACCGAGCTCATTCATAATTACTACCTAACAAATGATTAATAAACAAAGAATATCGGCTAGATTCTTTTTGCAGATCTTCTTCGTTTAATTGAAACGTTCCCTGAACCAAAAAAGGATTTAAATAATCCATACCGCAAAGTTCTGCTGTTCTGCGAAACGGTAATAAAAATTCCTCGGTAGAATAGCCATGAAAACCACCTTTAGAGTAAGCATCCTTGGAACCTCCTGTAGTGATGACTTGGATCCATTTTTTCCCCAATAGTTTGTTTCCACCCGGACCATAGGCCCAACCGTCCTCTAAAACCATATCAATCCACAATTTCATAAGCGGAGGACAACTATACCAATACAGTGGATGTTGGAATATAATGATTTGGTGGTTGGATAATAATTCCTGTTCAGCTTTTACATTGATAAAAAAATTAGGATATTCTTCATATAAATCACGTAAGGTGATGTTTTCAGATAGAGGAAGAGAATCCAAGAGCATTTGGTTGGCTTTCGACTTTTCAAGTACAGGGTGGACTAACAAAATCAAAATTTTAGGCATACGAGACAAATTCACAAAATCCGTAGAGAGGAAAACCTTTTAAAAAAAGTTTTCCATTGACCAACGAGGTAAATTTCTTTCAAATTTCCGTAGTGATGGTTTTAACATTATTTTTTTCAACTTTCCTTTCAGAAGACCTGACCTGTATTGGCGCCGGACTTCTAGCCAGGGAAGGAAAAATACAACTTTCCTTGGCCATTTTGGTGACAGGTCTTGGAATTTTTGTTGGAGACTGCTTATTGTATTTAATAGGAAATCTTGTTAGGCGAGGATTTCATCATTCCAATTTTTTTAAAAGTACGGTCTTAAACTGGGAGTCCAAAGATATATTTACGGACTGGCGCCATCATTTCCGGAAATCAATTTTTCTTTCCAGGTTTTTACCTGGGACTCGATTACCACTTTATCTTAGTAGTGGTTTTTTTGGCCTTCCCTTCTTTCCTTTTTTATACACTAGCCTATTTGCAGTCTCACTATGGACAACGATCTTAGTTTGTATCGTTTTTATTTATGGAAATTTAGTAAGCGTATACTGGAAAACAAACAATACAATCCTCTTAATTCTGACAGTAGGTCTTAGTTTTTATCTTCTTTATCAAATCCTTCGATTGGTTATTTTCGAGAAGGAAAGAAAGAATTTTATATTTTATACATCCAAAATATCTCAACTGGAATTTTGGCCGGCTTCCTTATTTTATCTGCCTCTTGTGCCCTATCTACTTTTTTTAATTTTACGTTATAGAGGGATTCGTTATATCACAACTGTCAACCCAGGGATTTTAGCTTCAGGAATTGCCGGGGAATCCAAGGCGGAGATTCTAAATTTAATTCCGAAAGAATCTGTATCACGTTTTTTACTAGTTCCCAAGGAAAACGAAAATTCGATTTCTCAAATCAAAAATTGGATGTTGGAAAATGAAATAGAATTTCCCATAATCGCCAAACCAGACAAAGGCGAACGTGGATTTTTAATTAAAAAAATAAATTCCTTAGAAGAATCTTTTTTACTTCTCAAAACATATCCCCTCGACTGGCTTTTTCAAGAATATGAAACAGGGCCGTATGAAGTGGGGATTTTTTATTATCGTTTTCCAAAAAACAAAAAGGGTAATATCTTTTCTATCACAGATAAAATTTTTCCAAAAATTATAGGTGATGGTTTTTCGGATTTAAAAACCTTAATTTCGAACCATCCAAGATATCGATTCCAAAAATTAGTACATATAAACCACAACAAACACCAACACAATAGAATTTTATCTTTAGGCGAATCTATTTCCATTGGGTCTATAGGAAATCATATACAAGGTTGTATGTTTCAAGACGGAAACCATTGGAGGTCAAGTCAGTTAGAAAAAATAATCCTACAAATTGGCGATTCGATTCCAGGATTTTATTTTGGAAGGTTTGACATTCGGTTTTCCGATCCAGAAAAATTCAAAGAAGGAAAAGATTTTAAAATCATTGAACTCAATGGTGCCACCAGTGAATCAACCAATCTTTATGATCCGAAATTTTCAATTTTTAAAAGTTATTCAATTTTATTTGGTCAATGGAAAATTCTTTTCCAAATCGGATATGAAAACTATAAAACAGGTGTAAGCTTATATCCCTACAATAAACTTTATCAATTGATAAAAAATCACAAAAAGTATAAGGAAAAATACTTAGACTAAGATTCACAAACTTGTTAGAGTTTGAGAATCTTAAACATTTTTTCCGCTTCCGACAAAAAACTAATCTAAATACTCTTTTAGATAAGGTACTTTTTTTCTCTCTACATAAAAAAGATAACAAGAAAGTAAAAATACAACGATAGCCAAAAAAAAGAGCAATCCGCCATCATCTTGTACAACAATTCCTAAAAATACAAAATGTGATAAAATGGCACCTAACATTAAATTTAAACTTAAAAGAGAACCAAACCATACAAAAGAAGGGTTGAGTAAAAACAAAACACAAAATGATTCCAAAACCGCAAGCCCATATCTTCCCCAAGGTTCCATACCTAAAGTGGAAAAAATAAACTTAGATTCATTGGAACCAGAAAATTTAAAAAACAAAGTTTGTGCAATGATGACAGCCGCCACAAATCGGGCGAGATGAAACAAAATGGATTGAATGTTTGGTAATTTCATTTAGAACCTTCGGCTAATAAAATTGATTTGATTTCTGCAAAACTAGTCCAGGGTATAAAATGGTTTTCGCCCTTTAGGATTTGAAACCTATGTTTTATATTTAGTTTCCTTTTCGTAAAGTAATATACATTTTCCAAAGGAACTAATTGGTCATTTTCTCCATGCACCGATAATAAATCCAAATTGCATTTTCCTAATTTCGTTGTTAGTTGTTCTAAATCAAATTTTAATGTAAACATTTCTTCATTACTGAAAATCCAGGACTTGGGAAGGAACCATTGGAAAATTTGGATATTTGCTAAATGGTTATACCAATGTAGTTCTTCTAAATCTGGGTCAGATGGACTCGAAAGTAAAATAGTTTGTATCTTCCTAGGAAAGGTTGGAATCTTTGCCATAGACATTACAATTGCAATTGGCCCCCCATAAGAGTGACCAACAAAGATCGCTTTTTCAAAAGTATAACTTTCTTTGTTTATATAGGTTTCAATGATCTGTGCCAATGCATTCCCTTGTTTGAAAATACTAGGTAAAGATTCTTTGTTTGCAGATTCACCATAACCGAATCGATCAGGAACAAAAATGCAAAACTTGTCCTGAAGTTCCTTATTTTTCAGATACGTTTTAAAATCCGAGGAGGAACCTGGAGAGCCATGCACCAAAACTAAAAGTATTTTTTTCGCCTTACAATCATTTGATAAAAAATGAATATGAAATTGCTGCCAAGGTAAATTGGCACTTTGAATGGGTTCTTCCCCTTCTATGGAATCATTAGAACAAAAAATTAATGTCAAAAAAGGTAGTAGAAACAATACAAATCTTAGACATTTCTTTTGTTTATGGTACATCCTCATACTTCACTACTTGTAAATAAAGCGCCCGATTCATATAAACGTCTAAAAAGTACGTTTGGCATTTTAGAATTGATTGGATCTGCATATTCAGGTAAAAACCCTTTTACTAAATACATTTCAATATCTGCTTTATTTTTAATAGATACAAATCCTCTTGGTTCACATTCAAAGTAAAACTTTACCTCTTCAAACACTTGGGAAGAAATATTCACCTCGCCCGTTACACCTGAACTCTCTAATCGACTTGCGGTATTGACTGTATCTCCCCAGACATCATAAGCAAATTTATCTGTTCCAACAACTCCTGCGACCAGTGGACCACTGTGAATTCCCAAACGAATCTCCCAAAATTCACGTCCGCGCAAAGAATGAATTTCTTTTTGTTCTGCCATATACTGTTGAAACATTAATCCACATAACACTGCATCAACGGAATTAGTTTGGTTTTCTTCAGGTACTCCACCAACCGCCATATAGGCATCGCCAATGGTTTTAATTTTTTCTAACCTATATTCTTTGCATATACGATCAAATTCACGAAAAATAGTATCTAATTCGCCTACTAATTCTTCCGCATTCATTTTCTCAGCAATTTTTGTAAAACCTGCCATATCACAAAACAATACAGATGTAAGTTCGTACCTTTTAGGTATAACACGAGCTTCTCTTTTTAATTCTTCAGCGATGGTTTCAGGTAAAATATTTAAAAGTAATGTTTCTGATTTTTTCCGTTCTATATTCAAATTTCGACTTAATATAAAAATCAAAATACCTGTCAAAATTTGAACGAATAAATAATTACCACCTGCATCGAGGTAACGGTCCATTTCACTTGCATAACCAACAACCCAATCTTTATGAAAGTATTCTGTCAAATAAAGTGATGCAGATACTCCAATGTATATCGAATAAACCAACCAAATATTGTGATTACGGATGAGGATCAAAGCGATTACAAGAGATGGAATCAAATAATAATGATTTCCTCCTACCGAACCACCATTAAAAAACCACATGGATGCAAGATAAAAAAGAATTGTTAAATTGAAGGGCCAATACAATGAAAAATAGATACTTTTGAATCGGCTTAGGTAGTACATGGCAAGCATAAGGAGTCCAGAACCAACATTTAATGAGATGAGTATCTGGTAGTTTTCTAGATAAAGGACACCAAATACACCTAGTAAGTTCAATAATCCGTTAGTTAGCGAAACTGTATTAAACAACCGGTGTTCGAGAGAATGTTTTTTCGGATCTCCGAGAAAGAGGTATATCCATTTCATTGTAATTGGTAAGTATCCCCTTGGAAACTTATCGGATTCAACCATTTTTCTGCCTAGGAAAGGGGCCGAATTGAGTCCCAGAGGAATTACAAATGAAAAGGAAAAACCAATTCGAATAGTCATTTGGCTTTTCATAAAACTTTGATCATTAATTCACAACAGAACAAGTGTTTGTCTTACAAAAAACAAAGGTTCCGTGCATTTGGTTGATTTGTATCCCAGATGCCATTCGAAATTTGAAGGAAAAAAAATAGATCCTCTTGTTGATAAACCTATCGGTAATCCTTCAAGTCAATTACCTAAATACGATGCCTATTTGGAAAATTCGAAACGAATCATCGTAAAACTCCGCCTTGCTTCCCGGTTTTTTAAAACTAAAGAATAAGGAGGGAAAGGTTTTACAATTTCAAAGAAATGATATCCTCAAAGTAACCTATAGGGACCTGGACGAAAAAGAAGTTAATAAAATTGTCGATGTCGCAAACCAAAAACAAGAATCCTCGGCAAATGTAAGTGATGAATTAAACGATGAATTAATCACCTGATTGATAGAACAAAATAAACAAATCATAACTCTTTCAAACGAAGAGATCAGTTGTTGATGAAAAACCAAAAGGAAGTTTGCTCGACCAAGGAACTCTAGAAGGATTTTTTATCGCCAGTGCCTTATTTAAAATAATAAGAAGAGGTCCAACTAGAAATTGGACTAGTTTTTCTACTCCATTTGTAAGTACCAATTCAACTGATTCAATATCACTTGATCGAAGAAACCAAACAACCTATGTTCTCTTTGTTAATACGATAAATAATACTTCGATTGTATACTCAAGCACTGACGGAACCAATTTTTCAAAGTTAGGTGCTAGTGTAAATACCTCTAACACCAACGTTTTTTTCCGTGTTTAGCACAAGAATACAATTGTCTAACAACTATTCCGGCGATTCTGGTGCTACTTGGACTCCGAATACACTAGTCGATGGATATAGAGCCGTCTTAGTAGGAAAACGATTGTTTTTTTATGGAACATCCAATTATGGATCACAAAACGTATATACTGACTTAGAATAAAATAAATCGCAAAAAGGGAAATGATCTTACATTGGCAAACTTATGCCTTTTCAGATAGGAAGATCTCTCCTACTCGTTATTCTGAAAGGAGAGATCTTTTTCATTTAATTAGAATCCGATCGGATTCACTTCATCTAATTTACATTCATTTCCTTGTAAGGCAGCAATGCCGCTACTATCAACTCCTGAAGAAATAATAGACAAAGGTTTATTACAATAGGAAACTTCTCTCACATTGCCAAAAGAGGCACTTAACGACGCTGTTTGCAGAAGAGAAATATTGGTTAAACCTTCTTTACATTTTTCTAATGAATCCTTTGTATAATATTTATCATCCTCAATACCTGAAACTGATTTTAAGATTTCAGGTGCAAGTGCTAAAGACAAAAATGAATTAGTACTAGATGAAGAAGTACTTGTTGCCGTCGCTGAAGGTTGGATTCTGATATAGGCAGCTGCTGTACATTTAATGGCAAGGCAATAAGTTGCCGATAGAGTGGTAGTTGTAGTTGTTAATGTCAAAGCCGCAGAAATTGCGCCTGTACAGGCACTGGCACCCGTTGTATAAGTACAAGAAGCAGTAGAACTAGTGTTTGCAGTCTGCAACACTTTAACGATATAAGCTGTGCTGGATGCAGAGGCATTCGATCGAAAATATAATGATCCACCTGCTTTGGCATCTAAATCAACATAATTATTCGCAGCCGGCAATGTAAAATTTGCAGCTGTAGAATCACTGGCAGAACCTAAATTGGCATTTGATTCGGTAGGACAAATAAAATTTGTATTTGAGCTAGAAGAACTAGTGGAACTTGCCGAGGAAAGAAGGAGAGGAAAGGATAATAATCCTAAATTACTATTCAAATCCCTAATTTGTTTTTTTGCATCTTTTCCTTTGACTCCCATTGGGGAATATATATTGGAACATCCAATAACACCAAACAATAATAGACTAATAATACTATTTTTCATTTTAAATCCTTCACATAACATGAGGTTATATAAAAAACCTATTTATTTTATGTCAAATAATTCTCGTTAGTTTTTATTCCACAAATACCTATTTATTTTACAACATTTTTCACTATTTTGTGTTTGGAAGAATTCAAAATTCGATTACTAGATTTTTATAGCAAAAATCACGACTACACTTTCGATTTTATTAAAATTGGTAATATTCCATATTTTTTACCAATTGATGCGTTATATGAACAATCTCCTCAGAGGCTGCAGATAATTCTTCTGCAGAGGCCGCATTGGCTGTACCTAACTCACCCATCTCATCAATGATTCGTTTTGTTGTTTCCACAGAGTTCTGGTATTTTTCTAAATAAGATTGGATGATATTCGAAATTTCAATACTTTCATTTGCTTCCTTTGACACATTTGTTTGATTCTCTATTTGTTGGTTCATTTCATAACCCAATGATTCAAATTCAGCAGTGATTCGTTTTGTCTCTTGAGACAATTCATTCACGGTATTAAAATTTTCCTGGAATACTTCCATACCCATACTGACTTCACTGTTATTCTCTCTGACAAGCGATTGAATTAATTTTAAACTATTACCTGTTTGAGTTGCTAATTTAGAAATCTCTTCAGAGACTACTGCAAATCCTCGACCATTTTCACCAGCACGAGCAGATTCAATAGCAGCATTTAAAGACAATAAATTGATTTTATCTGATATGGTTTGAACCACCACAACCGTTTTAGTGATTTCATCAGAACTAAGTCGGATTCTATCCATCTTGGACTTTAAAGATATCAAACTATCCTCTAAATAGACAAACCTTCTTTCAAATTTTTTTGTCCTATCAATAGCACTATCAGAAATTATTTTTAATTTCGATATGGCACTAGATAACTCTTTAATCTGACTCATCAACCCATCCATTGAATGGCATAAAATATTAAATTGTGAAATGGAATAAAAAAGATTTTGTGAATTGTTTGCTGTATCCTGATTCATCCATTCATACTTTTCAGATAATTTCTGAGTATTGCTAGATAAATCATTGGTAGCAATTTTTTGTTCAGACATTGACTGATTGATTTCAATTGCTAATAATTTTGTGCTTAAAATTGATTCTTTTAATTTCTCCATTACCTCGTTATAATGGGAAACAAATTCTCCAATCTCATCATTTGAATCAATATTTAATATTCCTTTAAAGTTTCCGAGTGATACTTCCTTTGAAAAATTACTAATTTCAAGTATTGTTTTTAATAGTGATTTTTTTCCAATCCAATAGGAAAATAAACCTACAAATATTCCCGCAATCACACATAACACAGTAAAAGACATTTGTAATAGCGGAGAATGAAACGAAACGTAATGGTTCTGAAGAGAATTCCCATGAGAATTCCAAAAACGAGTGATAAATATAAATAATTCCTCAAGATACTCTTTTTCAAAACTCATCTCCCTAACCAAACAATTTGACGAAAATTTATACAATTAGCTGGAAGATTGGGCAGAAGAAAAAATAACAAACTCTAATAAAAAAAGCCTCTCCGCGAAGTTTCCTTCGAGAAGAGGCAACCGTCTTAAGGCAACTCTTGCCTTACTACAACTTAAGCGTTATTCAAAAGTCGTAATACAGAATTTGGCCGAACACTGGCTTGCGCTAACATTGCCGTACCGCTTTGCACGAGAATTTGTTTCGTCGTGAGCGCTACCATTTCTTCCGCCATATCTGCGTCCCTAATCCTTGATTCGGATGCTTGCATATTTTCGTATGCACCCATGAGGCCTTTTGCAGTACTTTCAAGCCTATTTTGATAAGCTCCCATATCTGCTCTCTGCTTCATGATCTTGTTCAAGGCGAAGTCCGCTTTAGCAATCGCTTCATCAGCTTTACCAGGTGTAGAAAGAGCAATTTTATTTGCACCTTCTGACATCTTTAGAGCTTTCGAAGTCATAGTTCCAATGTAGAAACGCTCTCTTTGCTTTGCGTTTGCTCCCATGTGAAACCACATCGATGCCTTTGTTGACTTGCGAGCGAAGTCTCCTTCAAACAGTTTCATTTTATTGAACTCTGCTTGCGAAGCAATTCGATCGATCTCATCCACCAGCGCAGATACTTCTACCTGCACGAGCTGCCTGTCCTCCGGTGTGTAGATTCCGTTCGAAGTCTGGATCGCTAGGGTCCGGATTCGTTGGACGATTTCCGCCGACTGGTCAAGGTAACCCTCTGCAGTCTGGATGAAACTCAGTCCATCTTCCGTATTCCTTTCGGCCTGACGTAAACCACGAATTTGTGTTCGTAGTTTTTCCGAAACAGCAAGACCAGAAGCATCATCACCGGCAAGGTTAATCCTTTGCCCGGTGGAGAGGTTCCTCATAGTCTTATCTACATCCCATTGTGTAAACTTGAGAGCACGATGTGATTGGATCGCACTCATGTTGTGATTGATAATCATTGGCCTACACTCCTTTGTGTATTACCAAGAACGATATGTATTGCGTTCTTAGCCGGACAATCCCTGTCCGGTGTCAAGGATGAGCTTTCATTTTGCCACCTGGCAGGGGAAAGCCGGCTGATTATCTAATTACAACTCTTCAGTTACACTAACCACTCACTACGCTAACTAATGTTAACGGAGGAGAGAAAGAACTCCTTGTGGACGAACATTCGCCTGAGCTAACATAGCAGTTCCAGATTGAACTAAAATCTGGTTCTTTGTGAAAGCCACAGTTTCTTCTGCCATATCCGCATCACGGATCCTAGACTCGGAGGCTTGGGTATTCTCATAAGCGTTCATGAGCCCTTTTGCAGCATGCTCAAGACGATTAAAGTAAGCACCTAAGTTTGCTCTTTGTTTGCTAATGCGATTTAACGCAGCATCCAAAGTTCCGATCGCATCGTTTGACTTGTCAGCTGTTGACAAAGACAAGAGATCTCCACTTTGACCTTTAAGATTAAGTGCACGTGCAGTCATTGTAGCAATGAACACTCTTTCTCTTTGGTGCATGTTCGGTCCAATATGGAACCACATGGAAGTTGCTCTAGATCCACGAGCAAAATCACCTTGAAGCAAATTCATTTTATTGAATTCAGCTTGTGAAGCGATTCTGTCCACTTCGTCAATAAGTTGTGAAACTTCGACTTGGATCATTTGTCTGTCTTCGTCAGTATAAATACCGTTAGACGACTGAATTGCAAGAGTTCGAATTCTTTGAATGATATCATTCGATTCTTGCAAATAACCTTCCGTAGTTTGGATAAGGCTCATACCGTCTTCGGTATTTCTTTCTGCTTGTCTAAGACCATTCACTTGCGTTCTCATTTTTTCCGAAACGGCAAGGCCTGATGCATCATCACCTGCACGGTTGATTCGCATACCAGAGGATAGTTTCTCCATATTCTTGGAGACTTCCTCGTTTTGGAACTTGAGGACGCGATGTGAGTTGATCGCGGCTAAATTGTGGTTTATGATCATTGGTTTCCTCCTTGAAACTTGATCTGGCAAAAGAGAGAATCCCTTCTCTCTTTGGTTTTTTTGTGTCTGGCTTTCAGGCCCCTATGGTGCCTAAAATCTCTATTTGTTCCCTTTGTACGTCGGTGATTGGATAGAAGAAATTAATTTGAAGATTTGGAGGTGTTTTTGGATTTTTTGGAGTTTTTTTGCTATTTTTGGAAAGTTTTTAGTGACTTTAGCGTTTTATTTTTTTTAAAAAAAAGTTCTAAATTCCCCCATACGATGATCGGCAAATCCCTATTTTCCATAAGCAAAATTTGGAAAATAGGGAAAAGTATAGGAATTCCCCTGGTTTTTGCCAGGAGAAGGTGGAAACCTAGGAAACTAATGTGTGCCCCGTAATTAGGGGCGAATGGCGAGTGGAGATATCAAATCCCAGTGGTAAACGGGATTTCCTTCTCCAGAAAATTTATGTTCGATTGTTTTTAGGTCTTTAAAGTTCTCAAATAGACTTGCATTTAACGCACGTATGGTGGATTCCATTGCAAGAGACCTACGTTTTTGAATGACTTCTTCTGGTTCTTTGGGTCCAGTTTCTGTACCACCTGTATAATAAGTAATGGTATCCACAGGAGTATTTGTATTCTCTTCATCTGTGTCGGCTTCATCAGACTTTGTACGGGGAAGTCTATATTTTTCCATTACATCTTGTAAAATTTGTACATTCCAATCAATCACAAGTTTGTTTCCTTTTTCCACAAACCAGGTTTGTTTCAAAGCAAATCGAATGTCCAAAAGTTTTTTAGGAGAAAAAAGTTTGCCATCTTTTGCCAATGCTTCCACAGAATCAAAGTAAGGTGGTGAACCAACTTCTCCTACGATTTGATAAATAAAATCCCCTGTTTCTTCTCTTTTTAAAACCTTTCTGTGGATAGGGATTTGTTCCCCTTCTCCATTGGAAATATAAATCACAATGGGTTCTCTATGGTCGAGTGAGGGATAGGAATAAAGTTGGAAAGGAACAAGCAACCGAAATGGGTTTTGTTCTGCTAAAATAAAAAAACTAAAGAAAATAAGGAGAGAAAACCAAGAAGCAAACAAAAAGATAAAATCGCGAGTGAGTTTGGTTTCTCCCGTTCCGATTTTATAAAATCGAGTGACGAGTATTTTGATGATTTCGCTTAGCGAACGAAGATATTCCTTAATCTTTTGAAGATGCGTATTCATGAATTCCTTTGATGACACTCCGGGCAATTTTCTTTTGGTAGGTTTTATCCCGTAGTTTCCTACTTTCTTCTGGGTTTGTCAGATACCCCATTTCCACAAGTACCGCAGGCATAAGGCTTCCTCGCAAGACGGAAAAATCTGCCTTTTTCACTCCTCGAGAGGGAATCTCGGGGCTTAGGGCCTTTTCATACTGTTCTGCCACAGCCGCCGCCAATTTCTTTGATCGCCTTTGGGTGACACTGGACAACATCTGTGAT
The DNA here is from genome assembly GCF_004770045.1 of Leptospira montravelensis. Classification (NCBI taxonomy): domain Bacteria; kingdom Pseudomonadati; phylum Spirochaetota; class Leptospiria; order Leptospirales; family Leptospiraceae; genus Leptospira; species Leptospira montravelensis. The sequence goes on along the minus strand of NZ_RQFO01000004.1, from coordinate 23,721 downwards.
TGGATTTGGGAGACAACAGGGTTCTTATGTTTTCCCACATACCGATTTTCCAAAAGGGCTGTTTCACGGGCCGCCTCTGTACTTGGGCTTTGCGAAAGGTAATACACTTCAAAACCGGCTGCCTTATCCGACAGGGAGGCATTACAATGGAAACTAATAAAGACTACATCCCTTGTATCTTGCAAAACTTGGTTGGCTAGTTTCGAACGATCTTCAAGTTCCACAAAACTATCATTTTTACGAACCATCTGCACGCGAATTTCCGGGTAGTATTTTCGTAAGTATAAATAAGTATAACGGGCCACACCAAGACTCACATCCTTTTCAAAGAATCCACTAGGATCGGAAGTGCCTGGGTCCTTTCCTCCGTGACCGGCATCAATCACAATGGCTTTTACATTCAAATTTCGTTTGGGGACCGGTTCTTTGGGGATAAGGACCCAAAGTTCTGTTTCTTTGAATTGATAACGAACATCATAGGAGATTAGGTTTAGTAAAACTGCTTCCACAAGATCCAAAGGAAGATACACATCTTCTTCCTTTTTCAAAATGGCTTTGGGGATTTTGAAAATTTTTCCATCCAGAGTATAAAAACTGGACCCTAGTCGAAATTGAAGATTCCCTTGGGGAGTGTAAATGGAACCAACTCTTGTGAATTTTTTTAATTTGGTAGATAGTTCTGGCAAAATCGATTTTAAATCCGAAAATGCCACGTAGTTCCCTCTCCCGTAGAGCGGAAGTTTGGCGACCTCAGCTCCGAGGAAATTCGGGAAAATACAAAAACAAAAGAGAACTAATCTTTTTTGAAGATAGAAAGAATTCGCTGCCAAATCGATTGTTTCTGTTTTTTGGATTTTTTTACTTCGTTGATATCGAAAAGATTCCGTCTTGGATCATTTTTTTTATGAACATTCCCTGACTGGTTTTTCTTATGTTGGCCTTTGCCCTTTCCATCTTTGGAATGTGACCCATGTTTGAATTCATGGTGGGTCATTTTGGCCGGTTGTTTATGATCACCTTCTCCCTCATGAGTGTGCGGGTGCGCCATCTTAGCGGCAGGATGGTGTTTTTCCCCTTTTCCTTTCCCACGTCCACGGTCTCCCGAACGGTTTTGGTTTCTGTCACCTGACCTGTGTTCGCCGCCTCTCTGCTCTCCTCCATGTCTTGGTTTTCCACCTCGACCTCCACGTTCTCCTCTTTCCCGGTCTTGGTATTTTTTTTCACCAGGAATGGATTCATCGGCAAATACAGGAGTGAACTCTCCCTTAGGAAATTCCAAATACTCTTCTCGGATTTCTCCCATAGGGATTTTGGAATTTAGGTAACGTTCAATTCGTTCGAGTTCGGTATAATCGGTTTCAGAACAAAATCCAATCGACATTCCCTTTCTTCCCGCACGAGCAGTACGTCCAATGCGGTGCACATAGTTTTCTGCATCTTGTGGTAGGTCATAATTATAAACCACATCGATGTTTTCGATATCGATTCCACGAGAAGCGACATCAGTGGCAATCAAGTATTTGTATTTTCCTGCTTTGAAATCACGTAACAAACGAATCCGTTTTTTTTGATCGAGCTCGGAAGAAAGTCCTGTTGCCGTAATTCCAAACTTTCGAAGAACAGATACAATCTTCGGGATATTCATTTTGTAGTTAGTAAAAATGATTCCCAGGCCTTCGATCTCATTATGCAAAAGTGAATTCACAAGGTAAGGAAGTTTTTCTTCCCTTCCTAAATGGAGTAAGTTTTGGTCGATTCGTTCGGTGATTACTTTTTCTGGATTGATATGGACTTCAATCGGATCGTTTAAGTATTTACTCGCAAGTCGAACCACTTCGTAACTGAGAGTAGCACTAAAAAGAAGAGACTGTTTTCTATTTTTACATTTGTGAAAGATGTATTTGAGATCTTGGACAAATCCCATATCGAACATTCTGTCCGCTTCATCCAAAATCACTACTTTGATATTTTCCAAAGAGAGGCCGTGGTTTTTGACAAAGTCTATGAGTCTTCCGGGAGTTGCCACAATGAGACAAGCCTTATTTCCTAACGCCTGTTCTTGGGACTTATAATCGGTTCCCCCAATGATCGTAGCCACACCGAGGTCAGTGAACTCTAAAAGTTTTTTTGCTTCTTCAGCAATTTGGATGGTGAGTTCTCTTGTGGGTGCAAGGACAAGGGCATAAGGGAGAGCCTCCTCTTCTTCGGCAGATAAAAGCCTATGGAGAGTGGGAAGTAAAAAAGCCATAGTCTTTCCAGTACCTGTTTGTGCAAGGCCCGTGAGATCGTTTCCTTCCATCGCGAACGGAATGGACTTGGCTTGGATGGGGGTGAGTTCTGTGTAGCCGATTTTATCTAGTGCTTTTACAAGAGACTCGTGAAAGGGTAATTCGTTAAATTTCATAATGGATTTCAGTGTTTTAATTTTCTGGCGATTAGTTCGATGGTATCACCATAGGCAAATTGGTTTGCATAGAGGCGATACAGCCATTCGGGGAGTTTGCCTCTAGGCCCTAAATCCCGGTAGGAGTGATACGACATAGGTCTTACATAGTTCACCTCAAAGCCAAGGATTGACAAGAGTTTTTTCAATGAGTGAACAGAGTAGTCAAAAAAGTGGTCAGACGGATGGGTTAAAAACCATTCCTTGGGATTGGTTTGGAAACTGGGGCCAAAACTAGAAGGAACCGCGAGATACAAATGCCCACCAGGCCGAATCCAATCCCCTAGTCGTTTCCAAAGCCCTTCTATATCTTCAATATGTTCAATGACAAAAAAGGCGGCAATGACATCAAAAGAATGTTTCCATAAATGACTTTCCACTGACAAAACAGAAGTTTGGTCTACGGCAAGGCCCAGTGTGGATTTAGAATATTCCACTTCCTTTGGAGAAAGTTCAAGGCCCCGCGTTTCGTAACCGGCACTCCTTGCTTCATCCAAAAAAAATCCGGCCGCCGATCCAATTTCCAAAAGGGATTTTCCCATCGGACTAACCCCCACCGATTCCAAATTGTGGAGCCTACGTTTTGCCATACCTAGTAAGTTTGGTTCATCTTCGTAATAGGATTTTTTGTATTGGGACTTATACTCTTCCATAAAGTAACTGTCCCCATACTCTCTATGTTTAGCAGGAAGATACCGAAGAACACCTGTATGTTGGCATTCTTCATAATACTCTGGAAATTTTTTATGTGGGATAAATTCGAATAAACTCAAAAATACGTTCTCTTTTTGGATTCGAGGGATTTTTCATACTGAGCCCTAGCCGCCCTTTTGTTTTCATAGGCTTCGGTAAGGCTTGGGTTTAGATCAATGGCTGTTTGGAAACTAGAAAGTGCTCTTTTAAATTCCCCATTTTTAAAATAACATACTCCCAAATAATTATGGGCTTTGGAAGAAATGGTAGGTGTGACATCGGAGCGCGTAATGACAATGAGTTCCTCAATCGCCTTTTCCCGGTCCACAAGAGAACCTGAATCAATGAGAATTTTGGAAAGAACAAGCCTTGATTCCATATCTTCGGGATCGATATGAGTCGCACGAAATGCTTCCTCTTTGGCTTTTTTTGATAACCCAGAGTTTCCGCTATTTGCATAACTTAAAGCCAGTTTTCTATGAGCCAATTTGATTTCTTTAGGATCTTTAGAATTTTCTAAAACATACACGAGCATCTTTTCTGCGGCTGGATAGTTTTTGGTTTGGATGTACACATCTGCCAGTTTTAATCGGGCTTCATAAAGTTCTGGTTTCCAAGCAATGGCCTCTTCGTATTCAGCGATGGCTTCTGAATAAAAACGGTTTTCTAAATAATAATCGGCGATCGCAAGTCGTGACTGTGTATGGTTTGGATCAAGGGCTTGTGACTTACGAAGGGACTCAATGGCCATCGTAGGTTTTCCGGCATGTAAATAGGCAAGGCCCAAATTGTAATAGGCAGATTGGTTTTTGGGATTTAAGGACAGTGCCCCTTCAAAAGCAGTAATACTTTCGGAGTACCGTTCCATCTCATCTAAAATGATTCCAAGGTTTACATAAGCGGTTTCCGAATACGTATCTCCAGGCGTGAGGCGAATGATCCTACGAAACAAACTTTCGGCTTCTACTAGTTCCCCTTTTTTATAATAGAGCTCAGACAAAGCAAAAAGAGAATCCACGTCACTTGGTTTCAGTAACAATGCTTTTTTTAAGGCAGTGATGGCCATATTGGTTTGGCCCATGGATAAAAAGGCATCTGCAATGTAACGATACACTTCTGGTTCGTTGGCATTGGAATCGAGGGCTTTCTGAAAGTATTTGGCCGCTTCTTCTGGCACTTTCTTTTTTAAATACACCAAACCTAAGTTATAGTAAGACTTCGCGTCGTTTGTTTTCAAACGAATCACTTCTCTGAAATAAAACTCAGCCCTATCATAATCTTCTCTTTGGTAAAAGATAGTTCCAAGATGGCCATAAGACAAAACGGCTGTTTGGGAATTGGGTGCTGTTTGTACTACCTTTTGGAATTCGGAAATGGCTTCTGCGATATTTCCTTGTTTTAAATAACTAATGGCTAAGTTGTAAGTAAGGGTAACATCTGCCGGGGCCAAAGACTGCCCTTCTTTGTAGGCTTCGATGGCACTGGCCGGATCTCCAATCTCTTGGAATAAATTTCCTTGGAGGAGTGCCACTCGGTAATCGTTCGGGGCAATTTCTTTGGCTCTTTCTGCGGCCCGTCTTGCTTCTTCAAATTTTCCCGCATGTTTGAATGCGAGAGATAAATTATAAAATGCAAAATAGTTTTTGGAATCGTATTGGATGGCTTTTTCCAATCGTTCAATGGCATTGATATAACGACCGGCTTCATCATACATCACCCCAAGAACGGTAAGAGCGATGGATTTGTCTTCGTCACTGCCTGGTGAATTTAAAAATTCCTCACAAACATTTCCCACTCGGTTCACATAACGGTTGTGATAGGCATTGAGACAGGCCGCGAGTTTCGGATTTACGGAATCATCAGGAAGGTAAGGTTTATCCACAAGAAGGTTCAGTGCCTTTTTGTCTGTGGGAAGGTTCTTTAAGGCTTTTGCGATCTCTTCTGGGTTTTGTTTTTTTTGTAAATACCACCAGTAACCGGCGGTTAAAAATCCAAGGACAAGGATCACAAGAAAAGACCAAAATAGAAAAGATAAAACAGGACGACGAGCCGTGGTTTCTGATTCGTAATTGGTTTCTTTTTCACGACCCAGGTTCCGTAAGTATGGATCTTCCTGGTAATAACTTGGCTGTGAGGATTGTTCCTCTATACGAAACCGGTTTTTTTGGATGGGATCCATTCTTTCTCTTACTGGGGTTTGTTCGCTACGATCTCCTTCTTATAGAAGGCATCAAGTAATCCGTTGATGAACTGTGCCGATTCGTCTGTTTCAAATTCTTTTGTGAGTTCGACCGCTTCATTGATGACAACGGGGGCCGCAAGGAAAGGTTCCTTTTGCAAACTAAGAATTGATAAACGTAAAATACAACGGTTGACCACGGAAATACGCGAAAGTTCCCAATTCTCCGAATACTTCTTGATTAGAGTATCGATCGCTTTTCGATTTTCGACCACTCCTTTCACAAGAAAGACAGCATAATCCTTTTCTTCACGAGTGATTTTTTTGTCATACCAATCGAATTTCATGGCCCGGTCCGGGTCGGTTCCCACCAGGTCAATTTGGTAGAGGCACATTAAGGCGAGACTTCGCCCGCGGTGTCTAGAACTCATCCGATCTCTTTGAAAAGATTTGCCATTTCGATGGCTGTGGTGGCTGCCTCGTATCCTTTGTTTCCTGCTTTGGTACCGGCTCTTTCAATGGCTTGTTCAATGGATTCTGTGGTGATGACCCCAAAAATCACAGGAACTGATCCATCAGCCACTGACCCAACTTTGGCGGCTTCGCCGGAAACCAAATCATAATGAGAAGTGGCACCACGGATCACGGCCCCCAGGCATACGATGGCAGAGAATTGGTATTTTTTGGATGATAAAACTCGTTTTACGGTTTGTGGAAGTTCGAAGGCACCGGGAACATAGATGACAGTGACATCGGAATCTGCGATTCCATGTTGTCTGTATGCATCTTTGGCTCCTTTGAGTAGAGACTCGGTAATGAATTCATTGAACTTTGAAACGATGACACAATGTTTTTGTCCGTTTCCGATGCGTGTGCCTTCCAGTGTAGCTGTCATGTATCCAAAATCCTAGGAGGTGGTTATTTCGCAAGACGAATGACAAGGGTAATCTTTCCGTCTGGATTTTCTACAACCTCAAACCCATCTCGTTCCAAAGCTTTTTTGGCACGGTAGATCGCTAGATTTACCACATTGGTTTTATCATCGTTCAGTTTTTGTGGTTCTCGGTTCATAGATCCCCTCTTAAACTTAAAGGTCGGATGCCAAACCATCCAATCTTAAATGCCAATGACTTTACAAGGTAGAATTGTTTTCCTCTTATGTCATATAGGAAGAAAATGAAGAAAAAGAAATCCGTAAAGAAGGTCAAAAAAAGAAAACCGGTTGTGTATACCGAGAGTGACTTTATTGTAAAACCTTCCTCTATTCCTAATATTGGAATGGGACTATTCACCAAACAAACATTATACAAGGGAGATACCGTTGGTTATTACATGGGTAAAATCATTACCGATGAACAAGCGGAATCCAACAAATACGTAGACTCAAAATATCTACTTTGGATCTGCAAAGACTGGTGGATTTATGGGGAAGGACGAGAATCCAATTACACCCGTTATATCAACCATTCCTCAAAACCGAACGCAGAACTTGTCACATCTGTCAGATGGAAAACTGCCAGGTTTAAGGTATTAAAAACAATCCCAGAAGGATCAGAAATATTTTTTGATTACGGAAAGGACTACTGGGACAATGTGGACTTCAAACCAAAGTAAGAAGCAATTTGGGGCCAAAATCCATTTGGCCCAAATCCAAATAAAAAACAAATGTGAAGATCTCCTTAGAGGAGATCGTTATTTCCAAAAGACGGTTTGGAAGAAGCTTTGTGGGCATCGGCTGCTTCTAATGCTTCTACATAACGGATCACGGAATCATCCATCCGAAACACTCCTTCGCTACTCTCTTTGTGTACCAAACGGCAAACCAAAAGATTGGCAAAAAAGATAATCATTGTAAGAACCAAGGGAAAACGAAATGCATTCGGCATAAAACCCTCCGACTTATGTTAAGCCTCTTACCCGCCCCTGCCCAGGCAAGAAATTTTTTAGAAGAATTCTAATAGAAATCTTCGATCCGGATGTCGGGAAAGGCATTGTTTTCATTTTCTGCGGCCGTAAGGATTCCTTCGTCCACAGGTCCGTTTAACATCCCTTCCAAACTAAGAAAAAGATTGGAGTGCACATTGGTACGACGCACTGCATAATCCACCATCGTACCTGTTTTCATGATAAAGGCCCAGTCGCTACTTTGTAATAATAAAAGCTCTCTGCCCATTTGTTTCAAAATCCGTTTTTGTAAATCAGTTCCCGATCCAAATTCATGGACTCTTTTGTGCATCCGTATGCTCAGCGAATGGATGAGAGGATAAATCCAGTCATTGGTAGAATTGAGCCATACCTCTCCGTATCCATTTTCTCCCCAACTTGACATTTTCATTTCTACTGATTGGACCCTAGGGATGCCACGGGCTGCCTCTAATGGGTGGGAAAGTTGAATTGTGTTTTGGTTAAAGTGAATTTTTTTAAATAAAAATTCTATAAACTGCGGGCCCTCATACCACCAGTGACCATATAACTCAGCGTCATACGGGGATACGATGACTGCTGGTTGTTTGTTTGTTTCAAATAAATATTCCGCTTGGCGGATGCGGTTTCGTAAAAAATCTTCCGCATGGTTTCCTGCCGCTTCCATCGCCCAGTCGGGATGGTAGTATCCTTTATCCTGGGTTTTCCCAGTGATTCGAAAGTATTTGATGCTGGTATTGATCCTTACTCCATTGGAATGAAGGTATGGGGAGATATCTTCCCAAGGAAGGTCATGTCCAATGTCCCTATAATATTCTCTATACCGAAAGTCTCCGGGATACCCGTCGATAGAACTCCAAACTTGTTTGCTACTTTCCGGATCCCTACCAAAAGCAAAAACACCGCGTCCCACTTCTACCGGCGCATACACTCCAAACTTAGGCCTTGGGCTTGCATGAGTGATTCCATGTGTGTCCACAAAAAAATACCGAAATCCTTCCCGGTCGAGTTCCTCTTCTAGTTTTTGTGTGTATCCACATTCGGAAAGCCAAATGCCTTTGGGATCCCTTCCCCAAATACGGCGAAAGGTCCTCCTACCATTCTTTAGTTGAGATCGAAAGATCGAACTTTCCGAATCATAAAAAGGTAGGAAGGCGTGAGTAGCAGGACTTGTCATGGCCTCAAGCTCACCTGATTCGATAAATGGAAGAAAACTTTTTGTTAAATCACCATTTGTTTCTTCAAAGATGGATTCAGTATCTAAAAAATGTTCCAAATAACGTTTGGATAAATAATTGAGATGAGGATCGTATGTTGTCCGTTTGGTTTCGTGACTTGCTAAACTTATTAGATTCTTTATGTACTTTCGAAATCCATTTTGTAAGTAGGGATCCGTTAACATTAACGAGAGGGTGGGCGTAAAAGACATGGTGATCCGAAAGGGAACTGATTCTTTTTTTAAATTCCGAAACACACGGAGGAGAGGAATATAAGTTTCAAGAATGGCCTCGTTCAACCAGTTTTCTTCGATAAAGGGAGTTTCGTATCCTGGGTGTCTAACAAAAGGTAGGTGGGCATGTAAAACAAATACCAAATGCCCTTTTACAAAATGAATCATTACAAAAGTCCTTTTCCTGATCCTGATCCATTCCCTATAGAGGAAGGCCCTTGGTTTGGATTCGATTGTCCTTCTGGGCCACCCATTTTTCTAGGGTTTACATAAAACTCGGAAGGATCTCCATCTTTAAAATAATACTCATCACTACCTGCCCACTTGGCAACAAGCCCCATCTCTATCCATTGCGGATGAATCCATTCTTTATCCAAACGAAAGGATTCGGATCCACCAGGAAAATCTTTTCCACTCGTATGAAGAGCCGAAACTTCTTTTTTCTGATAAGAAACAATGATAGAAGTTTGGATTTCTCTCACTGGAAACATAAACTTTAAATAATATGATTCTGTAAATGGAAGAAGATCAAAAAATTCAGTTCGTTCACTTCCAAATATATTTTTATATTCTACCCTCAACCGGAATTTTAAACCTTCAGTGGAAGGAGATTCTAAGTCGTTCAAAACATTCTTTAGTGTTTTCTCAGAAAATTTCCAAAAGACAAAAGCTTCTTTAGGTGTCCGAATGAGAACCCTCATAAGATCATCCCCTGGTATTTCTGGATGTTTTGTAAATTTGGAATCGTTGTAAATGAGAACAGGAGAAACAGACCGAGAAAGAGGAATTGTTTTTTTTACCGTTTTTTTAACGGCTTTCTTTTCACCAGTGATTACTGGTTTTTCTTTTGGGCTGACAACTGACTGTTTCTTTTTAGGGGCGGACTTTTTTTTGGCGCCAACTTTTTTCTCTTCATTTGCCATCCTCCAAGCTTAAAGATGAGAAACACTCACCTTCAATTCTTTTTTATTTGACGTTTGCTTTTTTTCCAAAATACAATCATTCCATACCAAATTGGGACAAACTATGAAAATCAATTATACCTGGAAACACTTAGACCGCTCCGAAGCCGCTGAAAAATATGCGGATGAAAAACTAGAAAGAGTTACAAAATACGTTCAAAAAATCGTATCCTGCGAAGTATCATTTGAAGCCATTCATGGAGAAATTAGCTCTAACTTAAAGTTACACGCTGATGGAACCAATTTTAACGCTCACAACCAAGACAAAGATGTATATGTTTGTATCGATGGATTGGAAGACAAAATCCTTTCTCAAGTAAGCAAACACCACGATAAAAAAAGCCAACACTAATCTCTAATATGATTCAGAAGTCGGAAGAAGCACTCACTTATCTTTCTAATGGTGAGTTTGAAACTGCTAAGTCTCTCTATTCCGTACTTCTGGACAGGGATCCACTTGACCTTGCCTCCATCAGTGGTTATTATATTTCCAGTTTTTGGGACCATAGACTTGATTTAATTCTAAAAACCAGAGAAGGAAAAGAAAGAGGCAAACTCCTCCTTGGATTTTTTGCCGATTTTGAAACAGAAATCCGCAAACGTGGATTTCAAAATACAGAAAGTTTTTCAGTGACCCAAGATTGTATCCTTAAAGAAGCAAGAGACCACCTAAAACTTGCCTACCAATGGGAAGGTGCCAATGCTCTCGACAAAGATTTGTTACGTGACCTTGCCATCTGCCTCATTAAAATTAAAGATTATGGAATGGCATTAGAAGTATTACTCTATGGAGGGAATAAACAATCTCCCGTACTTCAGTATTATTTAGCCGAAACTCAAGTGATGACAGGAAATGAAAGAGAAGGAATCGAAACCTACCGCACCGCTTTCTTAAATGATCCCCAACTTTTTCCCCATACCATCGTTCGTTGGCCGCCTCTTCTCACTCTCATCCAAAAAGCCATTGAAATGACTACCAAAGAAGACGAAATGAAGGAACTGGTTCCCGTCCTTGCTTGGAGAGAAGGAATCTTTCGTCCTCTTGTTAAAAAAGACGAAACCACGATCCAAATTTGGTTTTCTGAACTAAAAAGACTGGCAGATAGTAAAGAAAGAAGTGGGGGAAGTTTTCGTTTGGAAGCAAGAATGGAGCAGTTTGCTTTAGCCATTTTGCATTCGGCAGACGACATCCGTTCTCGGGACGCCGTCCAATTTGCAAAGGGATTTGTTTAAAATCTATCTTTCGACAGATTCAATTAAAAGACGAAGTTCATCTGCAGCAGACTCTCTTCCTGTTTTTTCATAATACAATTCTAATTCACGAAGCCCATACACAGCACCGGGAGCGGAACGTAAATGATCCAATAACTCACGTTTTTGGAAGGATTCGTTTAGATCAAGACTGGTAGGTTCATTTTGGTAGTTGTTTTGTTCAATCACAACACCAGCACTGTCATTCCCCGCAAGAGTAGGCTCTTGGGAATTGCGAGTGGCAAGAACAAACACTAGGCTAATTGCCATCACCGCAGAAAAAGAATATTGAACCGTTCGGTTTTCGATTAAATCGCGAAAAGTGAAGGAGATCTTTTGGTTGGGTTTGTCAAAGGTGACGGATTCTAATAGGTTCAGGAGACGTGTGTCAAAGTCTTGGGACATTCGCGGAAGGATGGTATCTTCCTTTTCCTTAACCCTTTGAAAAAGAGAACAAATCTTATTTTCCAAAACTACATTGTCTGTCTCATCTGTAAAGAGACCCGGATATTGTGAACGAAACCAATCTTTTAAACTCATAAACTTATTTTTCAAAGAACCCTTCTCCCTTTTCGTCTTTCTGGATGAGGTGCTTCAAAAACTCCTTGGCCTTGAAGAGACGACTCTTAACCGTACCTACATTACATTCCATGATTTCAGCAATTTCGTTATACGAAAGATTTTCGAAATAACGAAGTTCCAAAACCTGTTTGTAGGAATCTTCTAAGAGTGCAATCTTATCCATTAGATAACGAGACTCTTCAGAAAGTTCCAATTTTTTTTCATATCCGACACGAGAATCCACAAATTGGTTATCTCCCGAGTCATCCATAGGTTTTTCCCTACCTCTTTTCTTCTTGGCAAGTAAATCCTTGGACTTATTCACCACAATGCGGTAGAGCCAGGTATAAACTCCGGCCTCAGCGCGAAAGTTTTGGATGGATTTATAACCGGAAATCAGGGCGTCTTGGACGATATCCTCCGCATCGTCTCCATCTTTTACCATAGAGACAGCTTTGCGGAACAATCGTTCCCGAAATGGGGACACTAAGGTCATGTAGGCAGTCGGATCCCCTGCTTTGATTTTTTGGAGGAGGATTTTTTCCTTCTCCCGCAGGGTCATATTTTTGCCTTCTAGGGGGCGTGGCATGAGGCCTAGAATTTCGAATCCGAGAATTCTATCAATGTTTTTCGGTTCTTTCTTCTGGCTTAGATCCTATGAAACATCGTTTCTAGATCTTTTCTTGTGAGTTTGATGAGAGTTGGCCGACCGTGGGGACAAAGGGAGGGGTTTTCACAATAGGACAATCTTTGTAACAATTCCCCGATGATGGGATCCGAGACCTGGTCTCCTTTTTTGATGGCTGAGCGACAGGCCACACATTTGGCCATTTCATCATAGAGTTCTTTGTCTTCCGGGTCTTTTTGTTTGAACCTTTCCCATAAATCCAAAATGGTTTCGGTTTCTTTACCGGGATCGATATAAGATGGGACTTCTCGGATGAGAATGGTGCCCCCGGAAAATGGTTCCAGAGTGATCCCGAGTTCGGAGAACCTATGTTTTTCTTCTAACATTTCTTCCGCTTCTTCTTTCGTGAGTTCTAAACGAATGGGTGTGAGTAGGCTTTGGGATTTATAGGCTTTGGACTTTAGGTCTCGCAAAACTTCTTCGTAACGAATCCTTTCGTGGGCTGTATGTTGGTCGATGATATAAAGCCCGTCCTCTGCTTCTGCGAGAATGAAGGTTTCAAATAAAACTCCGTAGTGTTTTTTTGGGACAAACAAATTGTGCTTGGTAAGATTTTCACCTAATAAATGCAAGTTGGTTCCAGCACCAATTCCTTCTAATGAAAACCCTTGTCTTCCTTCAATGGAACTTGGACCAATGAGTGACTCACCCTCTGTTTGGAGATTCCCAAACATCCCTTGGCCAACACCAAACCCAAATCCAGGGCCACCGAATCCAGATCCAAAAGTTGATTCCCCTCCCCGATTTTCATAAGGAATGGGCATAGAAAGTCGTCGGCGCATTTCTAAAAATTCCACAGGGGTCGAGGTCCGTAGAACTTCTGTGATCCCTTGGAATAGAATTCCTGTGATGGTTTCTTCAGATAAAAACCGAACTTCCTTTTTTTGGGGATGGACATTCACATCCACAAACTCACGAGGGAGATCAAAAAATAAATAGGCGTAAGGAAAGGCACCACTAGGAAGGAGTTCCCCGTAACAACGTTTGAGAATTTGAGCTGAAAACTTTAATTCCACAGAACGGTTGTTTACAAAGAAAAATTGTCCGGTGCGAGACGATTTATAAAAATCAGGATGAGAAATCCAACCACGAAGGGTCATCCCATTCCGACTGGAATTCACTGGTAATAGGTGGTCACGTAAGTTTTCGCCATAAACAGATAACACTCGTTCTAGGCCTTCTTCTGGAACCACATTCAAAACTTCCTTTCCATTCTGCAAATACCTAAATCCAATACTCGGTTCAGAAACTGCCATCGTTTGGACGCGGGCCCTGTTTTTTTTCTCTTCCCCGGTTTCGGTTTTTAAGAATTTTCGCCTAACGGGAGTATTATAAAATAAATCTTTGATTTCAATTTTGGTTCCCAGAAAAAAAGGAATCTCTTCTTCTTTTACGATTTTTCCCTCTTCCACTGTGACTCGGTAAGCGGTGCGGTTTCCCTCAGTACCAGATTCCAAAACCATCCGAGATACAGAAGCAATGGAGGCAAGAGCCTCTCCCCGAAACCCAAAGGTAAAGAGATGTTCTAAGTCATGGAAGTCTTGGATTTTGGAAGTGGCATAACGTTTGATGGCAAGAGGCAAATCCTCTTTTTGGATTCCATGTCCATTGTCGGAGACAAGGATACGTCCAAAACCTGCTGAATCGGTAGCAATTTCAATTTTGCTAGCACCGGCATCGATAGAATTTTCGATGAGTTCTTTGAGGATAGAATGGGTAGACTCAATCACCTCTCCGGCGGCAATTTGGTTGATAAGATCCGCCGAAAGTGAATGAATGATGCCCATAGGACAATCATGGGATAGGGAACCTCCCTATCCAGAAAAAATTACAGAGAATGGCAAGAAGAACAGGTTCCTGTCACCACGATATCCACGTGTTTGACTTGGAAACCTAGGCTTTGCAGATCCGCATCATCACTGAGTTTTAGAGGAGGTACGTCCAAAACCTTCCCACATTCAGTGCAGAGCAAATGCGAATGGTTGTCCAAAAAGGCATCATAACGAACCGAATCCGATTCGATATTGAGTTTGTTTACCATCTTGTGTTCTACCAAGTATTCCAAGGAATTATAAACAGTAGCAAAACTGATTTTGTCAGCCTTTCCTCTTACCGATTCAAAAACCATCTTTGCTGTGGGGTGGTCTTTTCTTTCTCTTAGGTCGTTAAAAATTAGTTCTCTATGTTTTGTGAGTGCTTTCATACAAATCCCTTGACCCAAGTTCACCTACAATTTATCAGTCGGTCAAATGGAAATTGGATTTTAGAATCCTTCCAGAAATTGATATTTGTCAATACGGAGGCTTTATGCCGGCATCGATAGACCAATTTAAAACTTCACTTTCTCTTTGGGCCAGTGGCGTTTGTGTGATTACATATGCATCATCGAATAAAAAAGGAGGAATTACTGTTTCTAGTTTTTCTTCTGTTTCCTTAGAACCGCCGTTAGTTTTATTCTGTTTGGCAAAAGATTCCAGTGCCAAAGAACCCATCGAAAAAACGGGAAACTTCGTGGTGAATATTCTTTCTGCTGAACAAAAACAAATTTCCGCTGATTTTGCTTCTGGTTCCCTGGACAAAGCGGTTGTTTTGGAAGGACTAAAACCAGGAACACTTTCTACCGGTGCACCGGTTTTACCGGATACCTTGGCCTCACTTGACTGTACAGTGAACCAAACTATTGATGCCGGGGACCATTGGATCCTCATAGGTCTTGTGGAGGCAGTGGTCACGAGAGAAGGTTCTCCCCTCCTCTACTTCAATCGAAATTATAGGGAACTCGTTTAAGGAATCAGTATGGAAAAAGAGAAAGTGAATCTGGAAGATGCAAAAGAACATGGTCTTACGGAAACTGAATTTGTAGAAATTCAAAAGATCTTGGGAAGAATGCCTAACTCCACAGAACTGGGAATTTTCTCCGCCATGTGGTCGGAACACTGCTCTTATAAAAATTCAATTTTAAAATTAAAAACCCTACCGACAAAATCGGATAAACTCCTCGCTCAGGCAGGAGAAGAAAATGCGGGAGCGATGGATATCGGCGACGGACTTGCCGTTGTCTTCAAAATCGAAAGCCACAACCATCCAACAGCGGTAGAACCTTACCAAGGTGCGGCCACTGGTGTTGGTGGGATCATGCGAGATATTTTTACAATGGGAGCTCGTCCCATCACTTCTCTCAACTCACTTAGGTTTGGTGATCCAAAAGAACCACGTAACAAGTATTTGCTTACTCGTGCTGTCAAAGGAATCGGAGACTATGGCAACTCACTTGGGATTGCTGTAGGTGGTGGCGAATTATTCATCCATCCCACGTTTACCAAAAATCCACTGGTCAATGCCATGACTGTAGGAATTGCCCGACATGACCAAATGGCCTCTGCTTCAACCAAAGGAAAAGTAGGATACAAAGTTTACATCGTGGGTGCCACAACGGGTCGGGATGGGATCCACGGGGCCAGTTTTGCCTCCAAAGACCTAACCAAAGAATCCGAAGAAAAAAGATCCGCCGTGCAAGTCGGTGATCCCTTTATGGAAAAACTTCTGATGGAAGCCTCTCTGGAAGCCATCCAAAAGAATCTCCTTGTAGGAATCCAAGATATGGGTGCTGCCGGAATATCTTGTGCAACATCCGAGATGAGTGCCAAAGGAAAAACCGGAATGGATGTGGACTTAGACAAAGTCCCTCTCCGTGAATCGGATATGAATGCTTACGAAATTATGTTATCCGAATCCCAAGAACGAATGCTTGTCATTCCAGAAACGGGAAAAGAAGAAGAACTAGTTTCTATCTTTCATAAATGGGGCCTAAATGCCGTGGAAATAGGAACGGTTACCGGTGACGGAATCCTTCGCATTAAAAAAGACGGAAAACTCAAAGCAGAAATCCCAGCCGACTCACTGGTCCTTGGTGGTGGTGCTCCCAGGTATGTGAGAGAAGAAAAAAGACCGACTTACCTCGATGAGGTAACAAAGTTTGATCCAACAAAAATAAATGACTTATCCAAAGACACGGTTTCCCAAACTCTAAATACCCTCCTTGCTTCTTTAAATATCAGTTCGAGGCGACCTCTCTATGAGCAGTATGATACAGAAGTGGGACTTGTGAAAGTGGTAGAACCTGGTGAAGACGGAGGCCTTGTACGCATCCCTGGAACTAAAAAAGGAATTGCTGTCGCAACAGACTGTAACTCGCGTTATACCTATCTAAACCCATACGAAGGGGCACAAATTGCTGTATGTGAATCTGCAAGAAACGTAGCCTCTACGGGTGCAGAACCTTACGGAGTCACAAACAACCTTAATTTTGGAAACCCATACATCCCAGAAAACTATTATATCTTTAGTGAATGTGTGAGAGGACTTGGGGATGCATGTCGTTTTCTTGGCCTTCCCGTGACCGGAGGAAACGTATCCTTTTATAATGAATCTCCAGAAGGACCTGTGTTCCCAACACCTACCATTGGTATGGTGGGAGTGATTGATGATGTGGCAAAAGGCCTTCACACCTACCCGCGGACAGAGGAAGAAGTTTTGTATGCCCTTGTGGGAGAATTCCAACCAACAATTTCGGCATCAGAATACCTTTACCGTTTTCATGGTCTAGATACGGGAAAAATTCCGAATATTTCTCTCGCCAAAGAAAAAGCAAGTATTGATACACTCATCTCTTGTCGCAAAGAAGGACTTCTCACTTCCGCAAAAGATCTGTCACTCGGTGGACTCCTTGTAGCACTTGCAAAAATTGTAATTTCCGGAAATAGAGGATTGGAAGTAAACCTAGAAGAACTTCAGAAAAGATTCAAACGGCTCGACGAACTTTGTTTTGGTGAAACAGGAGCATCCTTTGTGATTAGTTTTCTTGTGAAAGACGAAGAGAAAGTCAAAGCAAAATATACCCAGGCGGGACTTGGTTTTTCAACTTTAGGTAAATCCAATTCTAAATCCTCTCTTTCTGTTAAAGGAAATGGATTCCAATGGGAATGGACTTCTAAATCTTTAGAGACAGAATTTGAATCTGGTCTAAAAACCT
This sequence comes from Leptospira montravelensis, assembly GCF_004770045.1. NCBI lineage: Bacteria > Pseudomonadati > Spirochaetota > Leptospiria > Leptospirales > Leptospiraceae > Leptospira > Leptospira montravelensis. The sequence continues at coordinate 6,539 of NZ_RQFO01000004.1, read as the reverse complement.
ATTTCGAATAGACAAAACTAAATTTTTAAATAGGATAGGCCGAATGCGCCTATCCTTTCTTATTCTTGTTTTTTTACTACTCTGTATCCAATGTACAAGCATCGCCAAACGACAAGAATATGAAGAATCTCTCCGTGCATACAAAAAAGCTAACCTAGAAAAAGCCATTGATTACCTTCCCACAGAAGAAAGGAAAGGTTTTATTGCCGTTCTGGAGCGGGCGCATTTAGGTTTTTTAAAAGGGGAAACAAACTACAAAACCTTAGAAAAAATTGCGGAAGAAAGTAAAGAACGCCTTCGTTTTAGTGCCTCAAGATCGCTTAAATCTTTTTTCTATATGGAAACTGAGGAAGGATACTATGCCTCCGAAGCAGAAATTATTTACCTACATATCCTTCTTGGTTTGTATTATGTAAGGGTGGGAGAATATGAAAAAGGAAAAATCCAAGCACGTTTCGCCGGGAATTTACTCAGTGGTGAGTGGAGTGCCGAAGGCCAATTTGATGATCCCACCTTGCGCCTATTACTCGCCTCTCTTTGGCTCTCCACAGGTTCCATTGATGAGGCAAAGGTAGATTTTAGAAAAGCAAGCCAACTCAAACCCCAATCGACTGCCCTTCGCGCAATGGCAAACGAAAGGTACGACAAAAACGAAGAATTCATTTTGATTTTTGGTGGACCAGGTGCAGAACCAGAAATGGATCCGTCGGTGAATCTTAACTTCATCCGAGGCCTAAGAAATCTAAAATTCCGTTTATCTGGTAAACAATCTTCACTCACACTCGTCGATGGTGAGAAAAAATCTGCACTTGTTTTAGAAAAAGATACCCTTGGTTGGTATCAAAGACACCTAACACGCGATAATGAAATTTCCGAACTCATCCAAGATTCTAAGTATTTTCAACTGGTTTCTGCCAGTGCCTTAAAAGAAGGAACCAAGGGAACGGTGAAAGTCACAGGTGCCATCCTTGCCAGTGCTACCATTGTTGCCTTTGGTGCCGGTGTTGCTTACTTAGGTGCCGAAGCACATTCGGGTGATGCTATCGGAATGGGAATCGTCATCATGGCCTATGGTGTTAAACTCGGTGCCGATTGGATTGCTACTACTTACGATGATGCAAGAAGGAATATGAAAAAAGATTTAGATGTCTCCGACGAATACCGTTATGTTCGTTTTTTTCCAGAATATGTTTGGATCGGAAAATCAAGGTCTGCTCTCATCTCACCAAAACTTCAAATGAATCCTGAAACCTTACCTTATATGCTAAGTCCTGCTTTGGGAAAAGTAAAAGTTCGATTTGGTTTTTTCCCAGACATTCAGAGGCCATAACCTTCTACTTTACTTGTTTTTAAAAAGTTGGTTTGTTCTGACCAAACAATTTGATTGGTCTCCATACTGACAAGAAATAGTGTCACTGTAATGTATTGGATGCGAGACCCCGATTCGAAATTTACCACTTCATTAATTTCACCTTTTATTTTATGAGAAGGTGATTTAAACTTTCCTACCGCCAAACGCGAATCAGTTGAAACCATGCCCGTTTTTCCAAAAGCCATCTCGGCGCTTGCTTCCTCTCGAATGGAAGTATCCACAAACGGAATTTTATCTTTTGTAAGTTGATTTAAAATTTCATTACTAATGAGTTTTGTATCAATATGTTCTGAGGTAGAATTTTGGATTGCCTTCCACTCTAAATACCCAGATTTCAAATCTGACTTATAATAGTTAGATAAGGAATGGCTCATACTACGAGCCGTTTCTTTTACTTCCAAAACTCCCCACTGTTTGGTGGCCTTGGCTTTGTCTATTTTTTGGTAGGAAACAGAAGAGCAGCTAACAAATAAAAATGAAAAGAAAATGAGAAATAATAAAAGGCGCATTGGGGAGAGTTTGGTGGGGGTTCGTGAGTTTGGCAAGAAAGATTGTGTGAATATAGTATCCCCGCCGGATCTGAGGGTGGGGAACTAGACCCGCCACCCAATGGTTCACACTTATCACGAACGGCCAAATTTTGCCACCCCATTCGACACCTCGAAAAAAATTTGATTCAAAAAGTTCATATTTTGACTCACGCCCTTTTTTCTTTGTTTAGGGGCGCCTCCACTCTGTTAGTGGAGTTGAATCAATCCCCAAAAGGGACCGGGCACACTTCGGGGTCCGCATTCGCTCCCGTCTGGCCTTGGGCCAGACCAAGCCCTTCGTAGCCCTGGCGCAGGAGAAACCATTTGTATTTGCAAAATTGTAAGCTCCCACCCCAAATATTGTCTTGAAACTTTCCCTTCGTTTACGATACTTCTGGATTAAATTATGAGTAAATTTTTAATTCGTTTTAGTTTCTTCCTTATCCTGGTTGCCCTTTTGTTTGCGGGTTATACTTGGCTCACTCTCCAGTGGAGTTACTCCGAGGGAGACCGTGCCGGATACATCCAAAAACTTTCCAAAAAAGGTTGGATTTGCAAAACTTGGGAAGGGGAAATGGCCCTTGTCACAATGCCAGGAACAATGACAGAAAAGTTTTTCTTCAGTGTTCGTGATGAAGCCATTGCGGAACAATTGAATGGATCCATTGGCAAACGAGTGGTTTTGGAATATGAAGAACATGTGGGAGTTCCCTTTAGTTGTTTTGCCGAAACAAGTTACTTTGTAACTGGAATCAAAACCGTCCAAGAAGTTCCCCCACTCTAAGTCCTAGCCTTTTTTCGCTAGAGGCCCACAAGGCCTCTAGAATATTCCCACTCCCATACTCATTCCCGATCATACAAATTACACTTTACATATTTTTACTACACATATAAATAGTAATTATGGATCTAACGGAACAATCTCAAGTTTCAACCAATGTCTACGAACCCATTCAGACTTGGAACCAGAGGGATTTAGGTTTACTGACCGGAGAGAGAGGAATGTACCGCCTCGCTCATTTTTGGCAATATGCCCTAGTTTGTTCTGGGTTTCAAGTTTTCAACTTAGACTGTGCCATTCGGTTCAACCCCTTCACCATTGCTGAAGAAACCAGAAAACAATATTTACAACCAGAACCGTTTTTAGAACAAATTAAAGTCCAAAGAGCTTTCACCCCCTATCAAATCTTAGATGCACTAAAAACCATCCTTACCACAAAAGAAGAAAACACCATTTACTTTCTGTTAGCTCCTTGCAAACAATTTTTAGATGGGGATGTCAAAGAAGACGAAGGCCTGTTTTTGTTAAACTTGATGTTACAATTAATTGAAAAATTTCCTAACGAAGATGTTCCCCTACTCATCATCGAATCCTGGACCTATTCCCACAAAAACTTTCAACTCTTTTTTCCCAAACTACTACGCACCACACAAAACCTCTGGGAATTAAAAACAGACAAAGGCCTTTCTCGCATTCGTACAAGAAAAACTTCAATTACAGGAATATAATATGGGAAGAACCATTGCCCCCTATTCTCGCCAGATGTTACAAATAGAAGAGAACTTATCAGACTTTCGAAGGTCTCTCCGCAAACAAGACCAAGAAATCTTCGATGATCTCATCAGAATCTCCAAATTACAAGTGCAAGCTGGTGTTATGGCCTCATTGCCATACCCCATTGACTCGATGATCCTAACCATGCTTATCGATTTAAAAAAAGAAGTGAACGAAATTAAGAAAGGCCTAAAAAAAATCCCAGACAAATGACTACAATAAAACAAAAAAATTATGGAAACATTCAAAGGTTACCTGTTTGATATCTACCACTCAGAACAAAAAATTTACCTTTGGTTAAGGTCTCTTGAAGGAGAGCTAAGATTATTCTCCGATGAGTTTTTACCAACAATCTATATTGACGCACCCCAAAACATTCTCCAAAAGTTAGTCAAACGATTCTATGAGTTGGATGCCTTAGCAGAAATTCCAACCTTTGTAGAAAAACAACTGTTTTATGAAAATAGAACAGTTTCTGTACTAAAATTAGTAATCTCCAAACCACAACTCTTACCAAAAATCACCCAAAAACTTTTTTATCTCTATGGAAAATACGATATCTATCACTCAGATATAGAAATTACCACAGGTTATATGGTAGAAAAAGAAATTTACCCACTGGCATATTTAGAAGTCAGCTATGAAACAAAAAATGCATTAAACCAAATCAAAAAAATTCAAAGTTTCACAAATATCACAGACTTAGATTACGAAATCCCAAACTTCAGAACTGTTTCTCTTTACCTAGAAAAAAGCCACAGGATTCCTCTTGGGAATAATACACTCATTGTAGAAACTCATTCCGACAAGTACAAACTACCCACAAATGATTCTAAAAACTTAATCCAAAAATTAAATCAAATCTTTATAAAACATGATCCCGATATTGTTCTCACAGCCTACGGCGATCAAATCCTATTTCCTTACCTCTTCAAAACTTCACAAGACAACCACCTAACAACAGAATTTGATAGAGATAAAACAAGCATCATCAGGCGCTCCATACAAACACAAGGAACTAGCTTCAATACCTACGGAACCATCGTATTCAGAGCCCCCAGTTACCCACTTTTTGGTCGCTGGCATATTGATTCAAAAAACGGTTTTGTTTATAAAGAAGCCGACCTTATGGGAATCATCGAACTGGCTCGAATCTCTCGTTTACCAATCCAAAAAATGGCAAGAGCATCCACAGGAAAAGCTCTCACTTACATTGAAGTCGATGTGGCCTTAAGATTGAACTATCTTGTTCCTTGGCAAAAAAGTGCATTAGAAGCCCCAAAAACAGCATTGGATCTTTTAAATGCCGACAAAGGTGGGTTAGTTTTTCAAGCAGACATTCAAAACGGTTTTGTATTAGAAAATGTGGCTCAATTAGATTTTTCTCAAATGTATCCCAACGTAATGGTGACACACAATATATCTCCCGAAACCATCAACTGTTTATGTTGCCAAGATGATTCCGAAATCGAAAGAGTTCCTTCCCTTGGATATAGAATCTGCAAAAAAAGAAACGGAGTTGTTTCTTTGGCACTAGCGCATATCATCGAACGTAGGACTCATTACAAAAAACAAATCAAGGACAAAAACATTATCAATAAACATTACATCGAACAAAAACAATCCAGTTTAAAATGGATGTTGGTTACCTCTTTCGGTTATCTGGGTTACCGGAATGCAAAATTTGGAAAACTAGAAAGCCATGAAGCTGTCACCGCTTTCGGAAGAGAAAAATTACTTATGGCAAAAGAAATTGCAGAAGACCAAGGTTACAACTTAGTACATGCCATTACCGATTGTATCTTCATTCAAAAAAAAGACAAATCACCCATTAACGAAAAAAACCTCTTAGAAATTTGTGAAACGATAAAACAAAAAACAAAAATAACAATGGAAGTGGAAGGTATCTTTTCTTGGTTATCTTTTCCACCATCCACTCAAGATGAAAAAATGCCAGTTGCTAACCGTTATATGGGAAGGTTCATCAGCGGCCACTTCAAAGGAAGGGGAATTGCCATTCGAAGAAAAGACTTTCCTCGTTACATAAAGGTAGCACAAGATGAAATGATTCGATGGATGTGTCAGTTTGAAACCATAGCGGAAATGCAATCACATGAAGATGAAATTTTAGAAATCTTCAAAAAATTTGATACCCCTCTTTCAAAAGGAGAAGTTCACTGGAAGGACCTCCTTATCCTCAGATCCACATCTCAAGATCCAGAGGGTTATAGTGTCGATGCCCCGAGTGCAGTGGCAGTCAAAGACCTTTTAGAAATGGGAATTCATGTCCAAGCTGGTGAAAAAATTCGTTATTTGGTAGTAAACAAACAGTCGGAACGAAAAGGAGAAAGATACAAAACAGAAGAAAGAATAGAAACAAAATACCAGACAAACATTCTGATCTACGACAAAAACCATTACCGAAAATTATTACTTTCCTCGTTCAAAGAAATCTGGATAAGCATCGCAACTTTCAATAACTTTAATGAACTCATTAGCGACGAACCGTTATTACCATTTCAATTTTAGAACCAAACAAAAGAAAAAATGAAATCCATTACAATATGCAAATTTACTTTTATTGCATGAATCGAAAAAAAAATCACAAAATACAAAATAAAAAAAGCATGTTAGATGAGAATTTCTAAAGCCGATTTAAAAAACGTTTGCACTCACCCCATTACAAAAAAGACTCAGATTCGTTTTTCACCTACTGGGACTCAGGGGGCGGAGCTACGCCCTAACAAAAATAAAAAAACCAAAACTATAGATTATGTCTCATAATAAATCAGCAGAATAAAACCTTAATATAGCAGAAAAAAGTAGCAATTGTGCGAATAAACGAAATACAGAAATTTACAAAAAATAACTGATAACACGTCAACAAAATCTGAGCAATACTCAACATTGATACGCTATTCAATAAGCAACTGAAATTGTATATTAAACGAAGAAGAACTCCAGAAACTAACCCAATATCGACATTTAACTAAAACAAAAATAGGTGTCGTTATATGCAATGCCCTAAAAATCTATACTATGAACGAATTCCAACAAGTTCTATATAAACAATTTGATAAGA